>JBGSUK010000020.1:0-300000 GCA_041753455.1 Anaerolineae bacterium
GGGGCGGAATCCATGAGTTCAGCTTCGCGGTCGAGTTGCGAAATCGTCAACAAGTCTTTGACCAGTGCGTCTAACCGTTTGACCTGATACTCTAAGACGGGCAGGCGCTGTTCAATCTGGTCGGGCGAAAGACGCAACATATACAGCGATGTGTTTAACACCGCGACCGGATTCCCCAAGTCATGGGCCGCGTCGGCAACAAAGCGTTCCTTAAGGGCATCGAGTTCACGCAGGTCGGTTACGTCGCGCTGAACCCCGACAAAATTTTGAATGGTGCCGTCTGCCGAATGGACGGGCACAATCAGCAGTTCGGCGACATACAGGCTGCCATCCTTGCGCCGATTTCGTAAATCTCCGCGCCACATCTTGCCGCTGTTGATGGTAACCCACATCGCTTGATAGACGGCCAATGGGGTTTCGCCACTTTGAATGAGGCTAGACCGCTGACCGCGCACATCGTCCAGTGTGTAACCATTGAGCTTTTCCCATGCCGTATTCACGTATAAGATGTACCCATCTTTGTCGGTAAAGACAATCGCGTCGGTCACGTTCTGCAAGATGATATTGGAACGCTCTTGCTCGATCGCTAATTCGCGGGTACGGGCATGGACTAGGCCTTCCAAGTCTTCAAAAAGCTGGGCGTTGGCAATGGCGATGCCGGCTTGTTGGGCGACCGCATACCCCAATTGGGCATGATCCTCCGTGAAGAAGTTCGGCTCTTGGTGATCGAGATTCAGCACCCCCAACAAGGTGCCACGATGAATGACGGGGATACCCATCCAACTGCGCACCTGTGCGTCGGTGTCCGAAACAACTTTCCATTCGGCTGTCTGCTGCACATCCGGGAAAATCACCGGGAGACCTTTGTTCCTGAGATATTTCTCCGGCTTGATGAGTGGCTCGATGTCCCAACTCATGTTTTCGGGCAGGCCACGCCATTTCGCAAAGCGCAACTGACCGTCTACCATCAACATAATCGAGGCACGCAGATTGGGGATGAGGTTGACCAATTGCGCTACCAGAATGTCCAGCACCTCATCGAGTTTGATCGAGCCTCCCATCGCCACCGCGATCCGCTGCATGGCCTCCAGTTTTCGGACATGCTGTTCAATGCGGTCTTGGTCTTCTTTTTGGTCGGTAATGTCGCGCACAATCCCGCCGTAATAGACCTGTTTGTCGGTGATGATCGGGAAGATGATGTTATCAATATAACGGATGCTGCCATCAGGTCGCTGCATACGGCGCATGAAAATATGACGCGGCGGTTGTACGTCATTGGACGGGAAATATTGATCAAACTCCTGTTGCATCTGGGCTAGGATCTCGGGGGTACGCATATCATCGGGAATCATGCGGATCTGAATTTCCCACAGCGGCCTATTAATCGCCTCCGATGCCGGAATACCCGTGATTCGCTCGCTCGCTGGATTCCATTCCCGAATAATGCCGTCTTGGTCAACTAACCGAATCCCTTCGAAGGCCTGTTCAAGAATGCCGCGATATTTCTGCTCACTGGTCGCAAGGGCCGCTTCGGTGGACTCAAGATGTTGAATCCGTTCTTCAAGGCTGGTAATCAAATCTTGGATTTTGTTGCGCATCTGAATAAAGGCCAGTGTCAAACGTCCCACTTCATCCATACGGGCGGGTGGGGGTACTTCGACTGACCAGACATCTTTTTGGAGGGCGGTTACACTTTGGGTCAGGGTATGGATGGGGCGCGACAGTTGGGTTGCCAGCACGAAACCGGTGATGGCCGCGACAAGGGTCGCAATCAGCCCAATCAAAATTGAGGAGTCGCGGGATTCGTGCGCGGCGGTCAATGCCTCATCCACGCTTTGTTCTGCCATCAACCCGGCCTGTAAGACCGGAATCCAACGGTAGACGCCTAGCACTTCCACGCCGCTGTAGTCGGTGTAGTGTCCAGAACCGTTCCGTTGGCGAAGGGCTTGTTCAATACCCTCGCTCTGGTAGGCACGTGTACTGCTTCCAAAATTGAGGTCGGATAACACAAGGTTATTTTCGAGACTCACTAAGTAGGTTTGACCAGTCTCGCCCAGACCCGTGCGCTCGCCCATAATTTCATTCAGGGCGCCGAGGTTCAAACGGGCAGCCATAATGCCGACCAGTTCACCCCGGCTATTTTTTAACTGGATGGTGGCAACCATCGTCAGGTTACCCGTCCCAATTTCATAATAGGGTGGGTGGATGCGGCTTTCGTTGGTGAAGCTGTCTTGGAAGTAGGGTTGCAGCCACACCAACTTGCCGATTTGGGTACGATTCGACGCGGCGACAATCCGACCATCCGGGGCATAGACCATAAATTCCTGAAAATGGGTCGTCAAGTTTTTCACGGCCAATAGTTCGTCGCCAACCGTAGCCTGCATGGAAGGATCCGGTTCAGGCGAATTTAGCAGGCGAAATATGGCTTCATTGCGGGCCGTATCAGCAGCGATCAACTGAAATTCGTCTAGCCCATAATCCAACCACCGCTGTAGTTCTTGTTCCTTCAGTGTAGCCACCGACTCGAGTTGGCTAAATACCTGCTTTTCGGCTTGGTGGGTGGATTGTTGGATCAAGACTACACTGATGAGGATAATAGGCAGGACGGCCAACACGATAAAAGACAGCACCAGATTCCAACGCAATTGTCGCCACGGTGGAAGCGGGCTTTGCATCTCGGTTGGGTCACTAGTATTACTCATCAATCGGCTTCCTAGTGTTTTCCGCTTCGCCACTCCGTGCCACACAAATATCCATAAACCAGTTGAATAGTCTTTGACCACCGACCACATCCCAAAACGCTCCATTGGGCTGTTGCCGCTGTTTGGGTGAAATTGTGGTTGGTAGGAACGAAGGGGAAAGCTGAACGAGGGGGATGACCCCGCACAACATATTTGACTGAAACAGTCTTCTGTGGAGTCAGCGTTGAGTGAGAGTGCCAGCTTGACCGTAACAACCTTCGATATAAGTACCAAACCGAGTCTTTAAAAGTTTTGAATCCCATTACAATATTCCAGTGCCAATAGGTGAATATCTCCACTTTACCGCACTTTGCGATTCATTGCACCGTTTTTGCTTCTATTACTTTTATGGTATTTTTCCGGGCCGGGCGGGCTTTATCCACTGAAGGCAATTGGTGAGGGAATCTGCTGGGATGCTCTTTAGCTTACAAGGGTTCGGGGATAGACACCGAAATGCCTATCCCCTATTGATGATCGTGGTCATTGCACGGAATTATTGCACTACGCCGTCCATTGCTTGCACGGTGGCGACGGCCTGATCCATGACGCGCCCTTGACCATTTTGTCCGGTCGTACCAGTGCCACGCTGGGTTTCAATGAGGCGGACGGTGGCGCTCAATTCTTGCCGACGGGCGGCGACGAGGGCATTGACTAGGCGGGTCTGCATCGCCATGCCTTCAATCATCGCGTCCACTTTGCGGTGCATGTCGGCGATTTCCAATTCGTTTTTCAGATTGACCTGATAATCATTTTTGGCGACGGCGCGGTCTTTTTCGGACTGGCGGTTTTGGGCCATCAAAATGACAGGGGCTTGCAGGGCCGCCAGCGAACTGAGGGTGAGGTTAAGTAAGATAAACGGAAATGGGTCGAAGGCCCTGCCCCCAAGTACCCCATTGATGCCAATCCAGACGGCCATCATGAAGCCGAATGATAGGATAAACGTCCAACTTCCGGCAAACAGGGCCATTTTGTCGGCGACCCGTTCCCCAAAGGTGGCAGTCTCATCAATTTCTTCATAGACGTCATCCGTAACGGAACGGGGACGCAGATCACGAATCAATTCTTGAGCGGCGGGCGAAAGGAGGCTTTCAAGCTCCTCAATTTCGTCAATCAACACCTGAACACGCGCATCATCATCGTCGTCTACAGGCACAGTCAGTCGGTCAATCAATAGATCGTTGTACATGCTGGTTATTCCTTTCGGCTCAAGGCTCAGACCGCGCATCGCCCACATAGCCGCCACATACGGCAGGGCATATCGGCCTGAATTTGAAAACGTATCGAGTTGTGGGTTTTCCTTGATCGAAAGATGCTGTGACTTACCGGATTTGCCTCACACACAGGTTTGCGGTGGGGCGGGCAGCAGGCTTCTTATGCTGACCCTCCGGTAACAGTGGGGGATCAGTCGAGGGCGCTACTGCCACCAGATAAGGGCGGCACGCTTTCGGTTATGGGACTACTACCCTCTGACATTAGATTCCTTCTTACTAGAATGGACTGTTGCAAAAAGGGAAAAATCTCCCCAATGCAAATGCCATTATACAACTTTTTTTATCCATTTCACCAAACGGGGATGTGAATTTTGCACGAAGAACCCCTCCCCACGCCAAACCCCTCTCCAAGCATTGGGGAGGGGCTTAAATGCGCCGTTTTCGTGTACGCAGCGCGAGGGGCTGAAGGGTAAGGCAGAACTATTCGGCGCCGGGAGCTTTGGCACAGTTCGTTCCACAGGTTACGCTGTCAACGGGTTCACCAGCGGCGAGGTTCGCCACCCAATCTACCACGCGCACCCCTTCGACTTCATAGGTGTAGAATTCGGGGAAGCGCAGAATGGTGTGCAACGTGCCCCCGGCGATATAGCTGTCGAAGCTCGGCACGGCGGTGGCGATGTCGGCGTTATTGAGTTCGATGCGTTCTTGCAGGGGTGTACTGCCTGCACCCAACACCGCAAGGAACAGGTTCTGGGTGGAATCACTGGCGGTGTTGTAGGTCGTCATCGCCATATCGGGGAAGCGGGCGGAGGTCGCCATGTAGTACGATTCAAAGACGGTGTTTTCGGCGGTGGCGCTGGCATATTGTTCCCAATCGGGCCAAACGCTTGGCACGCCCCATGCTTCATTCAAAGTCGCGGCGGCTTCCGGGGCACGATAACCACCAGAGCCGTCACCCAGTTGGGCAATCCGCGCATCGGGGTACTGCTCAGCAACTAGCCCCGCATAGAAGGGCGAAGCGATAGAACCCGCGCTGCTGCCTGCGACAAAAATGGTATCCGGCGCGGTGAAATTCTCAAACGTCCAATTGAGGGCGCTCATGGCGTTGATATAGCCATGATGATAGATGGTGATTTCCTGCGGGCCAGAGCCATCCGCCGCATCAACTTCATAGGTGGCTTCGCGGTTGCCAATATGCACATCGCCGGTGCAATACGATACAAAGACCATGTTGTAATCAGCAAATGGATTTTCGGCGTTTTCGAGGTCAAAAATCCCACCGGGCAGGGCGGCTGGGTCGTTGGAATCATTGTCCGCCGTTGGATTATAAGTAGAGGATCCCTCATTACAAATACGCCCGAACCAGCACGCGCCGCCGCCATTAAAGAAAATGAGCAGGTGGCTGCTTTCGGCTTTGCGAACATGGAAGGAATATTCGGTGCCATGCGCACACAGGGTATCGCCGCCGGGCAGCATGGTATTCCAGCCCGCGTTAAGTTGGTCGAGGGTGGGCAGGCCGCCATCTTGGGCTTTGATGGTGTGTGTCCCCAATGCGGAAATCAGCAGGGCAAAGGCAAGCATCAAGACTGAAAAAGTTTTTTTCATGGGTAATTTTTCTCCTAAAATCCCTAGTAGCGCCGAAAATAATACACTACTTATGCAGACATTGCGAAATGCAAGATCATAATCCGATAGTACGGAAAGGGTAGGGGATGTCTATAGCGATGCGGCGCGGGTTGTGTTACTATCGCCTCGACTAGATTTACAATTTTGGAGCCTCGAACCATGCGAAAACATCAATACCGTTTGTTGGTCATGCTGTTGATAGTTGCCGTGACCGTGACCGGGCTGGCGATCAAGGGTGAGAACGTCAGCGCCCAAACCTCGACTGCACGCGGCATTACCCGTGATTTTGTCAATCTCCGCAGCGGGCCGGGTCTCAGCTTCCCGACCCTTGTGATTATCCCGCCGGAACGCACAGTAGATATAATTGGGCGCAACGCCGAGGGCAATTGGCTGCAAGTGACCGTAGATGGGCAAAGTGGGTGGCTGTTCCGTTCTTATGTTAGCCTCACCGCCGGCTCAATCGCGGCGCTGCCCGTAACCAGCGGCGAAACGACCCCACCGCCAACCACCAATACTGGCACGGGGACTAGCACCACTGGCACTTCGACGACGACGACCACAACCCCCTTTTCTGGCGCAGTGACAGGCGTTACGACGACCTTTGTCAATCTGCGGAATAATGCCACCTCAACTTCCGCCGTGATTGCGGTGATTGACCCCAACACCAATGTCGAAATCATTGGGCGCAGCGGCAACAACCGCTGGTTGAAGGTCATCGCCAATGGGCAAGAAGGCTGGATGTTTAAGTCGTTGGTGCGCTTTAATTCCACCGTCCTGAGCAGCCTGCCGATTTTATCCGGCGCTACCTCTACCACCACGACCAGCACCACAGGCACAACCTCGACGGGGACGACCCCATCTACTGGTACGAGCAGCACGGGCATTACGACCTATCCGTTTAGCGTGGGTGGCCCTCCCGGTTGGACGGGCGAGGATGGCCGTATCAACCCGTATACCTATGGCACGGACGCCATTGTCTATTGCCGGGACTTTAATGGGCACACGACCTCCCGTACCTATCAGGGTGGGGGGATTGTGGTGTACCTGTATCAGGGGGCGGTGACGGGGGTGGTGTTCTATGCCACAGAAGCCCAGATTAATGCGGCGGGCGTCCCATCCGGCAACCCGGTTTTGATCCGGGCGGAGTCGGGTTTTTCCCTGTTCCGGCTCTCTACGGGCGCGTTTCAGATGGTTGGGCCAAATCGTAGCGGCGGCAGTTTCAATATCTCGTGGGAGTATTGCTTCTCCACCAGCGAAGGCGAATAGGGCCTCAGAACGCCATTTATAGCGAATACCGAAAGCGAATACCCCGCCCGGCAGATATGTTGGGTGGGGTGTTTTTATTTCATAAGAGATGCTAGACAAAACTACGAATAGGCGCTGTGAAACGGTATGCATTTGTCAAGTGGTGTTACTTGATATGGGGCAGGGTTATATTTGACCGTTAGGATGCGGAAAATGTGATAGTTTTGCCCGCCGAATAAATTCGGACGGCTGTGTGGCGAAATCGGCTCAAAGCCGATTAGGAGACGAGAATCACATGGGGAAACGAATTATTTTGATGGTACTGCTGACGGTTTTGGGGTTGGTATGGATACCTAAAACATCGGGTCAAGCATTGGATAGCCTGCCGATTTTGTATATCGGGGGGCGGTGGACAGTCTGGCGATTTGACCCCAATACTATGACATCGGAGGTTGTTTATTCGGCAATAGATGAGCCGCCTGTTTCTATAGAGACTCTCTCTCCGATTGAACAACAAGCACTGGTTGATTTAGATTTGTGGTATTCGGTAGATTTTCTATCGTCTCAAATCAGCGGGATTTGGAAATTAAGCGGCGAACGATTGTTGATACAGGTCGAATACTCTCAGTGTAATGATATGGCAACAGGTAGCCCTCAGTGTGCAGGATATTCGGTACTGCTCCTGGTGTCCGGCGCGACGGTGCGAGAACTGATTAAAATCGATTATCACTATCCGCCTGCATCAGAAGCATTGACTTGTTGGAGAGGTGATCCGTATCTCAGTACCGTTATCCCTAACCCGACGCAAGACCTAGCGGTACTTGCGTTAACAAAGGGCCACTTTCAGTGTGATCTCACGAATTCATGGGCTATTTTGCTGGATTTTGGTCAGCCAACCCCCGTTGTTTTGTCAGAATGGCCTTATAGCTACCAGTTCAATTGGTCGCCGGATGGTCAACAACTTGCTTACTTCGACTTAGGCGAGTGCGTTGAAGTAGACATCCGTGAGGAGTGTCAAGCACACCTGAAACTGTGGGAGAACGGTGACATTTATGACATTGCGGCTATTCCAGAAGCACCCCCCGGCCCGGATGATGATTTTCATTCCCCGAACGCTTATCGTTATTCGCTGCAATGGCAGGACTCCAACACCTTGATTTTTGAGCAACGGATTGCTGGTGGATTTCACCGAGCCGAGGCATTGGTTTGGTACGACCTTAATACGGATTCCATGACCTATCACCGGCTTGAAGAACTTCCGCGTATTCGCATCTCGTCTCTCCGTATAAGTGATAATTTTGTAGGGAGCGTTCGCAATTCGTATACTGAAGAACCGTTTCCGACAATTTTGAGCGGCGACCCATTCTTGACGGTACTCAAAACACTGGAAGGCTATCGGATTTTGACGGTTATAGACGGCACTTATCTTATTTTGGAAGAGGAGAGTATCTATGCGGCGAGATTTGCTGAGACGGGTATTTTCATCTTGATGCCAGATTTTCAAATTGTGAAAGTACTGCTGCCATCCGAAATTCTCGCGGACCCGAATGATTGGGTGTATCTGATTGCCGGATAAGTAATACCAGATTCGGTTGAACAATAGTATCAGCTATATGGGCAATCACGCGGTCTATACGGAGGCCGAAAGCGAGGGGGCGGCGGGATGAAGGAATTACACAGGAGCAGGGGGGCATGTGGTCATATCAGACGGCACATTCCAAAGAGGACACCTCGTATATTTTTTAGGAAAACCCCACCCCTAACCCTTCCCCAAACACAGGGAGGGGAAAATTCATTATAAGAAAGCTCAACTATGTCGCAGCTTACTAGGGGATACATTATCGCCATCGTCGGCATTACCATTTGGTCTACGACAGGAATTCTGATTGATTATTTGATTACCCATTATGACATGCCCGCGCTGCTGCTGTCCTTCTGGCGGAATGTGTTGGTGTGCGTGGCGCTCGTGCCGCCCTTAGCCATCATTCGGCGTTCGTTGCTGCGGGTTGAACGGACACAAATCCGGTTTTTTGTGTTTTTTGGATTGGTGCTGGCCCTGTTTAACTCGATATGGACGCTGGCAGTACAGGAAAATGGCGCAGGGGTGGCGACGGTGCTGGGGTATAGCTCGGCGGGATTTACGGCGATTTTTGCGTGGTGGCTTTTTAATGAACCGCTTGGATTTTTTAAGATCACAGCGGTTGCTTTTAGCCTGACGGGGTGTGTGCTGGTCGCCAATGCGTATGACCCGGCAATGTGGCATCTGAATCCGCTGGGGGTTATCACGGGGTTGGCGTCGGGGGTGCTGTTTGCCAGCTATAACATGATGGCGAAAGAGGCGACCAAGCGCGGCATCAATGCGTGGACTTCACTGCTCTATTCGTTCGCGTTTATCCTGATGTTCAATTTGCCCGGTGCGGTAGGTTCGGCGGGGTCGGCGGGGGGGGCGTTGGATGCCCTAGCGCCAAAACTGCCTGCCGAAGGGTGGCTGGTGCTCATTCTATTGTCGTTTGTTCCGACGCTGCTGGGGTATGGCTTATATACCACCTCGATGCACTATTTACCCGCGAGTGTTGCCAGCCTGCTTGCCACCGTCGAACCCCTGATGACGGCGGTGGAGGCGTATATCTTGTTGGATGAGCGCATGACGATGGTGCAGGTAATGGGTAGCGTGCTGATCCTGTCGGGGGTGATGATTGTGCGATTAGAGGGGCGAACGGTTTTGGTGGCGAGTACGGCGTAGGGGTCAGCCTGTTTTATGGAGGGCGGGTTACCGTTGCCTGCCCTGATTGCTGAAATGCGGGATGGCACAGGGCCATCCCCTACGAACATAGGCGTATTGAATCGGTATCTCGCAAAACATGAAGGCATAACCGAATGCGCATGGATCTTGGATCGCGCCCCTACAAGACGCTGGAATGATGGGTTTAGTATTGGACAGGTTCAGATTTATGTGCATCAGTCAATGGAATTCCGTGTGAAGCTGGATGACCTACGCGGATTATTGGAGGAACATCAGATTCCATGCCTGACCGCCACCCGTTCGCCGCTGGTATAATGAGATGAAGAGGAACGAGGCCGTTTTCTACCGTATGGGTAAGGCTCAGACTTGCACGCATTTGGACTTCGCAACAGAGCAAGTTAGGATCAATTGATCGGTAGGGATTTTCGACGAATGGCTTGGTCAGGTTCTGATTAAGCGCCGGCTGGTAGCCAGATGGTAAAAACACTGCCTTGTCCGAGAGTGCTCTCTACCTCAATGCGACCGCGATGTTTGACGACAATCGTTTTGGCTGTGGATAATCCAAGACCGAAACCGCGTGTTGTACCTGCAATGTCATGTCGGTAAAAATGTTCAAATATACGCGGTAAGGCATCCGCGCCAATCCCAATTCCTGTATCTCTAATTCTGACCATCGCGTAGTTGTCAATACGGTCTGTCTGGATCGTAATTACACCCGCCTCCGGTGTGTAGCGACAGGCATTGTCGAGGATATTGCCAATCGCTTGTTTCAGAAAATCAACGTCGCCGCAGAGACGAATTGGCTCTCGGCTCAAATCAAGGACGAATGTTTGGCGTTTCTCTTGATAAGACGCGGCGAATATTTGGTGTACTGCATGGACGATTTCATGAAGTTCGACAACCACCATAGCGTACTCTTGTTCGTTGCTATCGAGTTTCAGGAGAGCGACCATATGCTTGACCAAATCATCAATATACGCCACCTGCTGTTCTATAATAGTCGCACCCCGTATATCATTGTCGGATTGTGCCCGGTGTTTCATCAGATAGGTATTGGTTCCAATAATGGATAGAGGCGTTCTGAATTCATGGGATGCTTGGGTAATGAATTTGGCAAGGATACGAATACGCTCGCGCTCCAACGCGAGATCTAACTGCTGCCGCTCAACTTTCTTCCGCTCGGTCAGGTCACGCAGAGCTGCGACGCGCGCAGGACGCCCTTCGTAAATCAGTTGTTTGCCGAGGATTTCTACAGCGAAGGTCAACCCATCTTTGCGTAATCCAACGGCTTCATAGGGATATTCATGTTCGGAAAGGATTTCTTCCCACACGAGACTACGCGATTCTGGGGCGATTAAATCAAAGAATGACTTGTTCATCAATTCTTCGTGGCTATAACCAAACATCGCGGCAACCGCCGGGTTCGCATCCAGTAGAATAACGCGATCGTGAATACAAATCCCCTCAATAGCCGCTTCAAACAGCGTGCGGTAACGCTGTTCGGATTGTTGACGTTGGGTGATTTCCCGCTCCAAATCGACATTCTTCAGGCGGAAGATTTCCGCTTTTTTTTGAGCGGTTTCAGTATCGTGGGCAATTTGTAGATGCTGGATTCTCCGGTCAGACTCCTCGTTGAATACGGTTTGATAGAGGGCCGCGTACTGCTCGTGGTAGTCCAATGCTGTTTCAAACTGGCCCTTGTGCTTATAGGCTTGGGCCAGAAGTTCATAACACCGGCATAATTCTTGCTTCGCTTCAATTTCCTGTGCAATGGTGGCAGCAGTGTGCAAACACAGCAGCGCCAAATCGATATGATCATTTTGGAGATGAACCTGACCGGAACTCATCTGTGCGTACAGCTCAACATATCTAAAATGGAGCTGCTGCGCCAAGACAATACTCATCTGGAAATACGTCAAAGCTTGCTCTGAATCGCCATGCTCAAGATAGATTTCGCCTATGGTACACAAAGTGTTTGCTTCCAGAAGCGTCATGGAACCTTGCTGAGCAAGCTGGAGACTCTGTTGAGCAACGGACAGGGCGCTTTCAAAATTCGATAAGGTTCTGTAGGTATAGGCAATGTCATTCAGCAGGATCGCTTCGCCCGTTCGCTCGCCAATTTCACGATAGAGCGCTACCGAGTACAGCATGGCATCGAGGGCTTGCTGGGGCCTATCCGCTTTGGCGTGAATAATCCCCAGTTTGTTATACGCATCGGCTTCTTGTCTTTGTAAACCTGCCGCCTGACCTTTCGTAATGGCATCAAGAACATAACCCAAGGCAACGGGAAGATGACCGAGGACAGTGTAGGTATGGGCCAGATTCAACAAAGTCTCCACTAGAATCTGCACATCGCCGATGGCCTCCGCAGTACGTTGGGCCTCCAAAAGCTGTGCCAAAGCCAGATGGAAATTCCCTAGCAGATAGTTATGGATGCTGAGGTTTAGTAGGCTGAAACCCGTTCCTTTTTGATAAGGTGGGACACCTGTAACTGAGAGATCATAGGCTTGTTGGCTGTAAGCGGCGCTAAGTTCAGAATCGGCGTAGCGCAGTTCCCACGCAAGCGCATTGAGGGTATTGATTCTGGTATGGAGATCGCTATCTGGATCTGCCAGCAGAGCCTCAAGGAGGGGCCTCAATTGTTCGATGGTTTGAGCCATTGGCTTCCCCTCGCAAAGGGTAAATGAGGAAACGACAAGGATCAGGATTAGGATACCATAGAATGTGTTCCCGACCAGATGAATTTGGGGGTCCGGTCTATTGACAAAGGAGCAGAAAGTATCACTGGAAAGAATCTATACGCCGCGAAACGCGCTGTAAGTACGGCAGACTGGCGAAACTCCAATTCGTGGCGGAGGATGGCGGGGCGAAGCGAGTCTTGGACGGTGGCAAAACCTTTGGAACACCGGTGGGGAGAAAGAGTTTGGCCTGATTACCCTGACGTTTCGTTGTTTTACGTGTCTCAGGCCCTGCGAACCGAAGTTGAGTTACTGCAAGAACATCAGATTCCATGCTTGACCGCCGCCCGTGCGATAGATGCCACCAGAGCCGGCGGTGAAATAGACCCGTTCGCCGCTGGTATCAATGGCCCGCTGCAAAACCCCGGTATATTGCACGAGTTCGGAAGTGGCCCAACCGAGGGCGTTGCGAACATCTTCATTGACGCGCCACGCATAATATAATGAGCCAGTGGGTTGGTGCATCCCGGCTGGGACGGCGGCATCTAGCCCAATATCTTTGAGGGGCATCCCCGGCACATAGCTGTCGCCAATTTTGATGGCGGGTTGACCATCAATGAGCAGGTAGTTGACGCCCAATGTCGGCACGTAGACAATGCGGCCACGTTCAAAGGTTTGTTCGTGGAAGGTGGTTACGAGCGATGGGGTGGGGCAGCCGGATGGGGCTGGACTAAAAAACCAGCCTTGACCGCAGGCCACTTTGACCACCGTTTGGGCCGCGACCTCTTGTACGCCGTCGCTCACACGCACCATTAGGGTCATTTCCTGTCGTCCGTCGTCAGGAATGGTGAACTGCCATGTGCCGATCTTGGGCAGATGGCGGGTTTCTTCGATAAACTGGCCGTTATAGACCCAACCGACGCGCACCGAGACGACTGGCCCTTGTCCCTGCCATGTCAAATTGACCGTGCCGCCAGCGGTGACGACGGGGGGGTCGACTACAATCGCGCTGATGCCGAGGGGGAGCAGGGTTTGGGGGGCGCTGCCGGAGACGGACGGTGGTACATATAGAATATGACCGCTGCTTAAGACGGTACCTGCTGCCAGACAATTGGCGGCTAGGATTTGATCGGCGCTAAATTCGCCACGCGCCGCGATGCTGTAGGGCGTCTCGTTGATTTGCATTTGATAGGGCTGCCATCCTGCCGGATAGGTGCAGACGGTTTGGGACTGGGGGTTGTTGATTGGCCCCCCGATGCTATTGGCGGCAAGCTGCATCTGGTCTTGGTTGGTCTGGCTCGATTTGGTGGTGATGGTGTCTTCGGGTAGGGTGGGGGCGGCGGCAGAGGGTTTTGCGCCGTCGTTTAGGACACAGCCACTCATGATACTGATACAAACCGTCATACACGTCAGTAGGGCGTATATTTTTTTGGACCACATGATGACACCCGTTTCTCTAAATCAATTTATAACCAGTGTAGCGCCTCCTGACCGGATGGGCTTGACGCCGCTGCTACGACCTACAAGCGTAACACTAACAAAAACCTAACCCTACCTGACAAGAAACTTACAAGGCCGTTTTGACGTAGTGTAATTGTGCAGTTTTGCACTAGAGAGACAAGCTACGGTAAAATCGAACGCCAATTCAACTCGCTATAACGGTTTGAAAGTAGGGTGATCTGTTAGGGCCAAAGGGCTTGAATGGCGAATCAGCGCTTTGAAAACGGACGTAGCGTGCTACGTCCCTACGAAGACGGGAGCGGCGAGACTGAGTATCCGCATATCCATGCTGTTTTGTCAATTACCGTTCAAGACTTAAAGCTGCCGGGCTGAGTTCGGGTTACACCACAGGAAAGCCGCTTCAATTGGGGAGGGCAGGACAAATGATTGAGGGTACTACGACCCCTAAAACTCACCGCGATTCCATCTTCGACATTATTGGTCGAAAGATCGGTTATTTTGTGACCATTGTTGTCACACTCATTATGGTTGTTGTTTTGCGGGCCGTGCCGCATTGGGATTTGGATTTTATCATCAACAGCAAATTTGAGGACTGGCTGCCGTATTTTTACCTGTCGTGCGCGGTGACGATTTTGGCGAATACGATGCTGCTGGGGCTTGACCCGTATCGCCTACGCCATTTCATGCAAATTCCCATCAATATCGGTTCGCTGATTT
Source organism: Anaerolineae bacterium (assembly GCA_041753455.1). GTDB lineage: Bacteria > Chloroflexota > Anaerolineae > Aggregatilineales > J027 > CFX10. The sequence continues at coordinate 14,423 of JBGSUK010000020.1, forward strand.
CGCTGCTGGCGCTGATCTCCATTTATCCGCTGCATATTGAAGATGACACGCTGGATACGGTGGTGCATGTCGTGCTGTGGTTGGGGGTGCTGGGAACCTGTATCAGCTTTATGACGGAGGGCGTCAAGATATTGGTGGGCGAGCGCGACAATAAATCGAAGGGCAAGATGAAACACAAGAACGCGATGGGCCTATAAGGGAATCCTTACCGACCCCATCCCAAACCCTTTCCCAAACATAGGGAAGGGCTTAAAGGCGGGGTTTGCTCGTGGGGTAGGGCGGTTGGTTAGACGGTTGAAAAACCTAAAGCGGTTTCCAAGCAGATTGAGCTATTCGAACACAGGGCTAAAGCCACCGTGCTGAATCTAGCGTGAAATGCAGTTCAGGCAACATGAGAACCGCTGGAAAAATCGTAATGTATGCCGGTGACGGCTTCGGATTTGCTCCAAAGTTGTTTGGCGACCTGCTCATCCTTTGAACGCCGCGAGGAGTGATTGATCGCCGGATAGCCCCACATGCGGAATCGGCTGACCCCGTAATAGTTTCCGCCGTGCGCTTCGGGGGCGGTGGCGGCATATAACAGGGGCAATGCGCCAAGTTCCTGACTTTGGGAAATGAGTTCAAAAAACATATTCAGGTAGCGATGAAACAGGTTGCGTTCGGATGGAATCACACTGAGGCGCAGGTTGGTGCGGGCAAAACCGGGATGTGCGCCAATGGCTTCGGCTTGATAGCCGTGCTGCTTAAACAGCCGATTTAGTTCGTTGGCGAACATCAACTGGGCCAGTTTGCTGTGTCCGTAGGCCTTCCAGCGTTCATAGCCTTTGGCGTAATCAAAATCCGCCAACAGGGCCTCGATATTACCCATCTTTTCGGCTTCACTGGAGACGGCAATCACACGGCAACCGGGGGTCTGTTTGATTAGCGGCAGCAGCAGGCCCGTCAGCGCATAGTGGCCCAGATAATTCACGCCGATGTGCATCTCGAAGCCGTCTTTGGTTTTGCCCAACGGCACCGCCATAATCCCGGCGTTGTTGACCAGCACATCCAACCGCTGATATTTGGATATGAACGCCTCGGCAAATTGGCGCACACTGGCGAGATCATCCAATTGCAGCGGCATCACCTCCATTTTCGCGGCGGGGTTGATGGTGGCAAATTCGGCAAGACGCTCTTGACCGAGGGCGGTGTTACGAACGGCAAGAATCAGCGTGGCGTTTTTGGCGGCGAAGGCTTTGGCGACCTCGTACCCCAATCCATGTGTCGCACCCGTCACGATGACGACCTTGCCCGTTTGATCCGGCATGTTTTCGATTGTCCAACGTTTAGCCATTTTGGTATCCTCCCACTTTAATGACCGGCGGTCATTTGATATACTGAAATTGTAACTGACTGGCAGTCAGTATGTCAAGGCTTAAATGACTAGCAGTCATTAAAGAAATGGACAAATCGTATGGCAACCACCAAACGCGCCCACAGTGTCATCGCAAAACAGGAACGCGAGGCCCAAATCATCGCTGCTGCCGAGGGCCTACTGATGGAAAAGGGTTATTTTGACCTCAATATGGATCAGGTGGCACGGGCATCGGGATTGGCGAAGGGCACGGTGTATCTGTATTTCAAGACCAAAGAGGAGGTATTTCTCAAGGTCTTTGAGCGTCAGTCGGTGTTATGGCGGGATGATTTTGAACGGCGGTTAGCCAACACCGCATCAACCCAAACGGCGCTGGTTGACCTGCTGGTGGAGACGATTGCGACCCGTCCGTTATTCACGCGCCTTGTGGCCCTGTCGCCGGTGATATTTGAATACAACGTTCAACCGGAGCAACTTCGCGCCAACAAGTTATGGGTGTATGACAATCTAAATCAGATTGGGGCGCGACTTGATGAGACGTTCGGACTTGGCCCAGCGCAGGGGGCAACCCTGTTGCTGCGGGTTTTTGTGGTGGTAGCTGGGCTAGAAGGGTTCGCGCATCCATCTCCCGCCGCCAAAGAAATTTATGATTCCGAACCGAACCTGCCTCGACTTGATTTTGCGACCGAACTGCGAAGTCTGATTGCCATGCTGCTGCAAACCGAGCAGTGATTATTTGACACTAGATTCGAGTAGATAGTGGGTCTTACAGGAGGAGGGGTCACAGACCCCTCGCTACAAGGATCGCGGTGCACTTTCGTAGGGATGAGTTCGTGACTTCTCCTGCTTATAGCCTACCAGTAAAGCGAATTTCGTATGACACACTACGGTTCCGGTACACTGATTAGATCGGCGGCACGGCGTTTGGCATCTTCGGGACGGCGGTCATATCGGCGGGTGGTGTTGACATCGGCGTGGCCCATAATCCCCGCGACGGTCACAATATCCGCGCCACGATCCAGCATATCCCCGGCGAAGGTGCGCCGGAAATCGTGGGGGCTGAAATCGCGCACCCCGGCTTGTTTGGCACGCTTTGCCAGAATGTCGTAGATGCTCTGGGGGGTGAGGGGGTTCAGCGTTAGGTGCCCACCTTTGCGGATGACGGTTAACAATGGCCCGTCGTCATTGCCACGTAGGGTTAGCCAGCGGGTCAAATAGAAACGGGCTGATTCGGGGACATAGACGGCGCGTTCTTTGCGGCCCTTGCCATGAATCACCAGACGGCGGGTGGGGGTGGCATAGTCGCTCAACTGCAATCGCACGACCTCGGCCCGACGGAGGCCGGTTGTTCGCAAAATCGCAATCAGGGCGGCGTCGCGTATACCGAGGGGGGTGGTATCCAGATTGCAGACGCGAAAGAGTTCGACAATTTCTCCGGCGGTCAGTTCGCGTCCGGCAGGGAGGGTGGTATTTTTGACATTCGCCACGTCCACCGCCCGGTGATAATCCTCGGCGTTCATTAGGCCCAATTTCCAACATTCTTTTAGGACACCCCGCAGCGCCGCCAGCATGACATTAATCGTGGCAGGTTTGTAGTCGAGTTCGAGGAGGTGCGTTCGGATCATGGCGGTGTGGGCATACCGCAAATATTCCCACTGAAAACGGAGGGCGTCGAGGTCGGGGGCGACCATTTTGGCGATGGTGTCGAGGGCGTGGTGCATGGTGCGTCGGCTGTGTTCGGACGGTTTGCTGGCGATAAAAATCGCGGCGGGATTGTTTTCTAGAGGGGTTAGACCATAGGGTTGTAACATAAGCCGAATTCTATCATCTTCCATAACTATCATTATCATAGATAATTATAGCGCATAATGGCTTCTGGTGTACAAGGGAACAGAAAACCCCTGTAAGCGAAAAGGAGATCAGGATGGGGGTTGCGATTAGGAGCGGCGTTTGCGGCGTCGCCAAGCGCGGATTTCTAAATCAGCGACCTCATCAGACTGCTGGGCATAGCGGAGAGTGCTTTGGATATGCTGATGGCCCAAGCGTTTGCGAATAGTGGAGAGGCTGACCCCCTCATTGATCAATTCAGTTGCATGAGCATGACGCAGTTGATGCAAGGAACAATCCACATGGGCGATTTGACAATACTTGGCCCATTTGGCCTGAACCGACTGATAGCGCAACGGACCGCCCTGATAATTCTTGAGGGCACGGAAGAGGGGGCCATGGCGGGAGGGGTGAAGGCGGAGGAAGCGTTTGAGTAAAGCCACCAAAACCGGATCATCTAACAAGAGAGTGCGTTGGCGTCGGCCTTTGCCCATGACGGTGAGGTGCTCATTGTCGGGGGTGAGTTCTACATCCTCAACATATAAGGCGAGAGTTTCGCCCACGCGCATCCCGGTTTCGAACAGCAGGCGAAACAGCACCTGATCGCGCAAGTGATGAGGCGGGATCACGGCTAGTATCGCTTCAATCTGGGTGCGGGAGGGTGGGTGATGGATCGGCGGGTGGACTTGGACACGGGGGATTTTGAGCATGGGATTGGCTTCAATCAGATCTTGTTGAAAAGCCCAGTGCAGAAAACTGGCGACTGCCGCCTGTTTGCGGGCACGGGTAGTCGGTTTGAGGTGGCTCTGGCGGGTAAAGAAGGCCCGCAGATGATCGGCGTTGAGCTGAGTCAGTGCTTGGGGAGCAATGGCGGTGAGGGCCAACAAATCGGCTCGATAGGCGCGCACGGTATGTTGGGATTTATCGGCCTGTTGGAGATCTGCCAGAAATTGATCAATCGCCGCTTGGAGCAGCATCGGCCCTTTTCCTGTGATAAAGTGAAAATAGACCCACTCAAAATGCCGTCATTTTAGGCCAAATCGGGCATAATTCCTGCGATAAAGTTGGTTATTGAAGGAATCGCGAATGCCCGTTCAATTCTTGTCGCCGCTATATTATCAACGCTATGGTCAGTATAACGGAATCCCGAATGAGATGCAGCTCACCCAATATTTCTATCTGGATGAGCATGATCAGGCGTTTATCCGCCAACGTCGCCGCCCGATCAATCGGCTAGGCTGTGCTTTACAACTGGTGACGGTGCGTTTTTTAGGCACTTTTATGGCCGATCTGAGTACCCTACCTGAAGCAGTGGTGGACTATGTGGCCCAACAGCTCTTGATCCCAGCTTCAGCCGTCGATCTGACCGTTTATCAAGCCAATCACAATTTTTTTCTGCATCGCACACTCATTTGCCAGCACTATGGGTACCGAGATTTCCACGACCCAATGCCCTCACTGGGTTTTCTGCGCTGGCTTTATACCCGTGCTTGGATCAGCTCAGAACGCCCAACGGTGTTATTTGATTTGGCGGTTGCTTGGCTGGTGGAGCACAAAATTCTTTTGCCTGGGGTCACGGTGCTCGAACGTCTGGTGGCTCAAGTCCGTGAGCGTAGCGAAAAACGAAGCTGGCAACTCTTAAATCGACACCTGACTGCCGCCCAACGCCAGCAACTACGCCAACTGATCGAAGCCGATGATGGGGCGGCGCTAACTTGGGATCGCCTGCGCCAGATGCCAACCCACCTGAGTAGTCTTCAATTGAGAGCGGCTTTGCAACGATTAGAACAATTGCGCGGCCTTGGCCTGCATCAACGCGACCTCGCGGGTCTTTCCGATAATCGCCTTCGGAGCATGGCCGATTATGCCTTAACTGCCACCGTGAGGACACTCAGGAGGCTCGACTCTGAGCGACAAACGGCCCTTTTGCTGGCGGGGATCCAAGTGCTTGCTATCCAGATTCAGGACTTAATTCTGGATATGTTTGACCAGTGGTTGCATGAATCGATCGCCAAAGCCAAACATCAGATTGAACAAGAACGGTTAGGGACGCTGGCTCAATATGATGAAGCTGCCTTGTACCTGCGCAATGTCGGTCATTTCGTGATGACTTCTGCATCAGAGCCGCAAGGCTTAACGATGCTGTTTGAAAGATTTCCCCCTGCCAAGATCCAAGCAGCGATTGCCACCATTGATAGCTATCAACGTCCGGAGAAACAGACGTATCAGGGACTCCTCGTGCGGCGCTATCGGGCTGCCCGGTTATTCTTCCCCGCCTTGCTTCGGTTAATTCAATTTCAAGGCGTCCCCGAAGCGGTGCCTGTCCTCAAGGCGGTTCAATTTTTACAACAACTGGAGACCGATGAAGCGCCAGCGCTAGCGGCGGCTCCTAGCGAAGTCATTGCCTCGGCTTGGCACTCCCTCGTCTATGATCAACGAGGATTCATCCGCCGCGAGGCGTATACTCTGTGTGTGCTCCAAGCTTTGCACCAACGACTTCGCAAACGCGATATTTATGTGATGCCCAGTCAGCGGTGGCATGATCCTAGACAATATCTGTTGAGCGATACTGATTGGCAACGGCTACGCCCGCATCTTTGTCGAACGTTAGATCGCCAACCGGACCCCCTCGCTGAATTGAACCAACTAACCCGACAACTGGATGAAGCTTATCAACAAACCGCTACGGCCTTAACCTCCTTGAAAGATTTACGTATGGAAGCGACTGTTGATGGACAGTCGCAACTCGTGCTTTCGCCCTTAGATGCCTTGCCCGAGACCCCACTGCTCCATACCCTCAGGCAACAACTCGTGGGACGGCTCCCGCCCATTGATCTATCCCATTTGCTGCTGGAAGTGCATCACATGACCGGCTTTGCCCACGCCTTCACCCATGTCAGCCAAGCGCAAGCGCGAACCCGCGATTTCCCCATCAGTGTGTGTGCGGTTTTGTTGGCGCAGGGGTGCAATATTGGCCTAGAGTCGCTTGCCGATGAACAGCACCCCGCCCTCACCCTCAATCGCCTCCGCTGGGTCCAGCAAAATTACGTGCGCCCTGAAACGCTTATCGATGCCAGTGACCTGCTGGTCAAGGCGCAAAGCCAGATCCGCCTTGCCCAATATTGGGGCGGGGGTGAAGTCGCTTCCGCCGATGGTCTCCGCTTTGTTGTTCCTCAACGGGCGCTGCATGGCGGGTTCAATCGCCACTATTTCGGCACCGGACGCGGGATCACCTTCTACAATTTCCTGAGTGATCAATTCACCGGTTTTCATCATGTCGTGATTCCGGGCACCCTGCGGGAGGCGCTTTATGTCCTAGAGGGTTTACTTGACCACACCAGTCAACTCCGTCCTAAGGAAGTCATGACCGATACCAACAGCTATACCGATGTGGTCTTTGGTCTATTCTGGTTATTGGGCTTTCAATTTAGTCCGCGCCTCGCTCACCTCACCGATCGGCGTTTCTGGCGGATCAGTCGCCAAACGGATTACGGCATTTTCAATCCGATTGCCCGCTCCACTATCAGCCCAAAACGCATTCTCAACCACTGGGATGATCTGTTACGGGTCGCTGGTTCTCTTCATATGGGCACGATTTCTGCTTCCAGTTTGATGCGAATCTTCGCTTCCTCGCCCACCCCCTCCTCCCTCACCCACGCCCTGCAACACCTCGGGCGCGTTGCCAAAACCATTTATATGTTGAACTACATGCGCGACGAAACCTACCGTCGTCGCATTCTCACCCAGCTCAACTATACCGAGCAACGCCACCACTTGGCCCGTCGCCTGATGTATGGCAATCGCGGTGAATTGAAACACACTTATCGCGAAGGTCAAGAAGAGCAATTAGCCGCGCTCGGCTTACTCCTGAACATCGTGGTCTACTGGAACACGGTTTATCTCGATTTGGCTTGGGCCGATTGGATTACGCAGGGCGGCCCGTCTGATATTGAGGAACTTCATCGCATCACGCCGCTTGTCTATGACCATATTCGGATTCTGGGCCGCTATACTTTTCCCGAGCCTCCCTCAGACGCCTCCCATCTCTTGCGCCCGCTCAAACCTAGACCTGTCCCTCTCTAGCCCCCTTGTTTTTGTCATTTCATTGCTTCTTGCAGGGGTTTTCTGTTCCCTTGTACACCAGAAGCCTTGTAACCTGAAACGTCGTTTGAATGCTTTTCATCGAACAAGTTTGTCTGGGCTGCACCTGAATTGGGCTAATTGCTTGACACCAGACGCATATCAACCTCTGGCACAATGCACCCATCACGCACTTCAACGACATGTGGAACCTGCCCAGCAAGGTCTCGATCGTGGGTAACCATGACAATGCTGGTTCCCTGTGAGACTAATTCCTCGAACAAGGCGAAGATCAGTCCGGCGGAAACGGTGTCCAGATTTCCGGTTGGCTCATCGCCGACAATCAACTTGGGATCGTTTGCCAAAGCACGGGCAATCGCGGCACGCTGCTGCTGTCCACCCGAAATCTGACTTGGATATTTGTCAGCCACGTCCGGCAAGTCTACCCGTTCAAGCAGTTCCATAGCCCGCTGTCTGCGCCTGCCCGTGAATGTTCCGACATAATTCATCGGCATCATCACGTTTTCCATTACGGTTAACGTGGGGAGTAGCTGGAAAAACTGGAAGACCACACCCACGTTTCGTCCCCGCCACCGCGCTACACGGTTTTCGCTCATGCGTGTCAGGCGCTGATTGGCAACATAAACTTCACCTTGTGTGGGGCGGTCAATACCTGTAATCATGTTGATGAGCGTGCTTTTGCCACTGCCCGATGGGCCAACGACGGCGACGAATTCCCCTTCCCCGACTTGGAAATCTACCCCCTTGAGGACTTCTAGGGGGCCAGCCTTTGTCCTGTAGACCTTGCGAACCTGTTCAAGGTTGATGAGCGCTTGTTTTCCATTCAGATTCATGTTCGTTCTCTCCACTATTGGCTATTGCGGTTCAGCTGGGGGCAAGATCATCTCGCCCCCAAACCTCGTGCCATCTACGATCATTGGTAGCGTAAGATATCTGAGACGGTCTTGCGCGAAGCAGAAATGGATGGATATAGGCTTGCCATTGCCGTAATGATAAGCATCCCGATGATTCCGACGATGGGGGCCAAAATGGGATAGGTTAGTTTGAAGGCATCACCCATTTCCAGCGCGGCGGCAATCAATTGACTGAGACCATAGCTGATGGGAAGGCCGATTGACCACGCAAGGACACCCACAATTAGACCCTCAGTGAGAAACTGTGTTGCCACGGCCATTGAACCAGCCCCGATAGACCGCATCACGCCGATTTCCTTTTGGCGCTCAAACACACTCATCGAAATTGCAGTCAGCAGTCCCAGTGCGCCAACCAAGGCAATCAGTCCAGCCGTGATGTTGAAGATAATCTGGAAAACTCGCACAAGGGTGGTGATTTCCTCGATGAGTTCCGGGAAGTTGCCATACGTGGCGGTGATGCCATGTGCCAGCAGCAGTTCGTTGATGTCTTCAATCACGTCGGCGGTTTCGGCGGCAGTCGGGTCTTCCTTATCCAATTTGACAAGGAGATTACGTGCGGCAGGTTGACCGTTGAGCGTATATCCCCCAAATTCGGCGAGAACGTCCCAACGCACCCAGAGGCTATTGAACGGAAAAGTTGAGATACCCACAATGGTCATTTCGCGGCTGTTGCCCGCGCCGGTAATCACAACACTGTCCCCAACCCCTTTCTTAAGGGCATCGGCGATTCCTGCCGTGATGATGATGCTGTTGGGGTTATCACTTTCCGAAAGCTGAACACCATCTTGCAGGTCAAGGACAAAAACCGAATCAGGTGCGTCCGGGTCATAGCCCTCGACAGAAACACCGTAGTCTGCGCCCCCTTCGGCAGAGTCGTAACCTTCAACCTCTACACTTAGTCCGTTATGCGGTTGTACGAATTGGATACCCTCAATGTTGTCTTCGATCAGTTGGCGGACGGTGTTGAAATCCTGCTGCTGATCTGGTTGGATAAGAATCTCCACGTTGTAGGTGTCGAAGGTCTTGTTGAGCACACTGTCTATGCTAGAAAACAGGGCAAATATCCCCATAAAGGCCCCCGCCGCGATCGCTAACGTTAACATCGTAAACGCTAGACGGCCTTTTTTCTGCGACACATTGCTTATGCCTTGGCGTACTGTGGCAGGCAATGGTAGACGTTTGATCAGCCGCGCAAGGAATCCCTTGCCATAGGAAGAATCAATGCCAAGATCGGTCATTGCGTCCAGAATCTTGACCCGCGAACCGTTGTATACCGGGATTAGCGCCGCTAATATGGGTACCGCCAGCCCGATGAGAATACCCATGATGATAGAGGAAGGTGAAAATTCGAATTTGTCTATCACCGTGTTCATGTTGCTTGCCATGCCCTTGGCCGCGAAAAATCCGGCGGGAATACCCAAGAGAACACCGGGTACGACCCCTAGGAGTCCATATCCAAGGGCAATACCAGCATAGATCACCACATTATCCCAGCCTGAAGCGCCGAGGGATTTCATTACACCTATCTGTCGCTTTTGTTCGACAACGATGGAATTCACCACGTTGACGACCAAAAAGCCGGATACGACAAGGGCCACGATGCCCAATAATCCCAACACACTGCTGATATTGGCGGCCTCCCCGATCTGCACATTTTGCTCCGGGTCGAAGACCAAGCTGTAGTAGGGAATATGCGGGGTGTCGCCTGCGATTACGCCTGTTAGATTGCTGACTTCCGCTTGAGCAGTTGCGAAATCGGTGTAGCGGACGAAGAGCGTAGTGAAACCCGTGATGCCGGAGATATACTGTGCATCTTCAAAGGTCGTGAAAATGGTGGTGGACATGTTGACATTATCAACAATCGCGTAGGGTTGGAAGACAATGCCGGAAACCGTCCAGTTTTCTTCAGGAATGGAAAGGCCTTCGCCGGCCTGACTCACCATCCGCAAGACTAGGGTATCCCCCACCTTCAGATCATAGGTATCTGCCATACGACGTTCGACAGCGAGTTGCTTCGTACCTGATACGGGATAATCGCCCTCGATTAATTGGGGTGGTTCGAGTTCCACTTCTGTCAGGGGCGTGAAGTATGCAATCAGGGAACCTTGGTCAAAGTCATCTGAGTCCGGTTCTCTGAAGTAAAACTGACTAATGATTTGTCCTTCGGCTTTGGCGACACCGGGTTGCGCTTCGACCATTGTTAGGAAATCGCGCGCGTCTGGAAGCTCGGTTGCCCTTTCGCTGGTTGTTAATCCCAGTTTGGTCATCGCCAGTTTGTCTTCCTGAATGTCTTGTTCAAGACGGCTTACCAGAATGTCGCCCATCGAGAACAGCGTCACCACGCCTAACACCCCAATGAAGATACTGAATGAGACAAGCGCAGTCCGACCTTTGCGCGAGAGAATGTCGCCCCAGATTTTGCGGGTACGGGTCTTGATCATGTTGATTCTCCTTGTTAACTTAACACTTGCATGTGACGTAAAGTCAGCAGTTCTTGTGTGTGGCGGCGGGCAGCGGCCTCCAGTGTGGTTTGACCGATTAGCCCATCATTGATTTCGTAGACTTTGGGTACTTCCTTGACGAGTTCGCGGTCATGGGTCACGATGATGACCGTCGTGCCGCGTTCGCTAAGGCGGCGAAACGCATTAAACACATTGCGAGCGCTCATGCGGTCTAGGTTGCCGGTGGGTTCGTCGCCGATGACGAGGGGGGGGTTGTTTGCCAATGCACGCGCAAGCGCAACTCGCTGCTGCTGTCCACCGGAAAGCATGGTAGGCGTCTTATTCGCTTGGTCGCGGATACCGAAATATTCCAGCAGCTGAAGGGCATGATCACGACGTTCACCGGATTTCCATACATTGGCGAAATCCATCGGCGCGATTACGTTGTCTGCGACTGAAATCGTCGGGAGGAGTTGGAAAAACTGGAAGACAATGCCCACGTTACGGGCACGCCACTTGGTCAGTTTGTGCGGCTTTGCCCGCGTGATGTTGATTCCACCAACGGTGATATCGCCTTCGGTTGGTGTGTCAATCCCGGTGAGCATATTGAGCAGGGTGGTTTTCCCGCTACCCGATGGGCCAACTAGGGCAACAAAGTCACCTTTGGCGATATCAAGATTGATTCCGCGCAAGACACTAAGCGGGCCGGCGGGTGTTTGGTAGATTTTGAACAGATTTCGGATGTTGATGTATGCGTCTGCCACAGGTCGCTTCCTTCTCTAGTTCCATGTCTAAAAGGATAAACAAGGGCAGATCTAAGTTCATCTGGCAGGTAGGTAGACTTTTACACGTCAGTGGGTAACCCAAGTGGACTAGCCACTCGGCTAAAGTCTTTGGGATGCGCATGAAAAAGGAAACCCAGTGTCGTTTGATCAATTTACAGGGTAAAATTGGGTTTACTGCACATCTCAAAGATTGGGAGATTATTTGAGGGCTGTCTCAATTTTTGCATCAGAAATTGAGCTTAGCAGGCTTTGTAATATCACTGGTACAAGCAGTGACCTTATAGGGTTTCTCAATTCACTCAATTTTGGAGAGGCACACCATGTCTACTTCTTATCTTCCCATATCTCGTAAAGCACCGTTTCTTTGGCACGGCGGCGACTATAATCCCGAACAATGGCCGCGCGACGTTTGGCAAGAAGACTTCCGACTGATGCAGCAAGCGGGTATCACGGTTGCGACAGTTGGCGTTTTTAGTTGGGTTTCGCTGCAACCTTCCGAACATACCTTTACCTTTGATTGGTTGGATGAAATTTTGGATAGTTTGCACGCGCATGGCATTAAGGCCATTTTGGCAACTCCCAGTGCGGCCCAACCCCAATGGATGTCGCAGGCCTATCCTCAGATGCTGCGATCCGACGAACACGGTCATCGTAATCCACACGGCGGTCGGGTCAATTATTGTCCAAACTCCGCCGAGTATCGCTATTTCAGCGGCAACATGGCTCGTGCCCTTGCCGAACGGTATCAAGATCATTCGGCCCTCATCCTATGGCATATCAGCAATGAATACGCGGGCCAGTGCATGTGTGAAACCTGCGCCAGCAAATTTCGGGCATGGCTCCAAGCCAAATATGGCACGCTGCACGAACTAAATCATCGGTGGTGGACACCGTTTTGGAGTCATACCTATACTGAATGGTCACAAATCATGCCGCCGCTACAAGGGGGCGAAACGCTGACACATGGCCTCAACGTGGATTATTTCCGTTTCATGAGCGAAAGTTCGCTGGATTGCTATCGTAACGAACGCGATATTATCCGCACCATCACCCCTGATATTCCAATCACCACCAATTTGATGGGAGCGTATAAACCCCTAGACTATCGCCGCTTTGCCAAAGAGATGGATGTCATCGCATGGGATTGTTATCCTAGCGGCAACCAAGCAGCCGGTGAAATCGCCTTGATGCACGATACCATGCGTGGTCTCAAAGATGGTCAGCCATTTTTATTGATGGAGCAGACCCCCAGCAGCCAAAACTGGCAGTGGGTTAATGCCCTGAAGCGTCCCGGTGTGCTGCGTCTATGGAGCTATTTGGCCGTGGCACATGGTGCGGATTCAGTGTTGTACTTCCAGTGGCGGCGTGGGCGCGGGGGCTGTGAGAAATTTCATGGCGCGGTAATTGAACATGCGGGACGTTCCGACACCCGCGTATTCCGCGAGGTCAGCCAATTAGGAGCCGAATTGCAGAAACTGGGCGATGCCATTGTCGGCGCACGGGTGGATGCCAAAGTCAGCATGGTATTTGATTGGGATAATTGGCATACGATTGATAATGCTATTGGGCCAGTCCGCGACAAACACTATTATCAGACATTCACCCAACATTACCTGCCCTTCTATCGCCAGAACATTCCTGTAGATGTCATTTTCCCAGATTCCGATCTCAGTCGCTATAAAATCATTGTCGCGCCCATGCTGTACATGGTCAAAGCCGAGTTCGCATCGAATATTGAAGCGTTTGTGGCAAATGGTGGCACGTTCATCGCCACGTGTTTCAGTGGTATCGTGGATGAAACCGACCTCGCCTTTGAAAACGGCTACCCCGGCCCGTTGGCCTCGATTTTGGGCATCTGGGTCGAAGAATTTGACGCGCTGTTTGAGGGACAAACTAATCAAATCGTTATGAGCGATGGCAGTGGGGAGTATTCTTGTGGACAGATAGCTGATATTCTGCATTTGCAAGCTGATACCGCCGAAGTCCTTGCTACCTATGGAACTGATTTTTATGCGGGGATGCCTGTTGTCACTAAGAACACCTATGGCAAGGGTCACGCCTATTACGTGGGAACCCAACCAGAAGCAGCCTTCCTCGATCATTTTTATGGGCACATCCTCAATGAGCATGATCTCCAATCACCTTTCACTCCAGTGGAAGGCGTGGAAATCGGTCTGCGTCATAAGGACAACCGTTCGCTGGTGTTCGTATTGAATCATAACACTGAACCCACCAGCGTGGATTTGGGCACACGCACTTATCGTGATTTGCTAACGGACACGATCCTAAGGGGCACATTCCAGATGGAGGCATACGGGGTCGGCATCCTCGTTGAACAAATCTAATCGTGCGCGTACTAATAAAGGCAAAAAACCGAAGCGCCTCTATGACCGCTCACCATGCTATTCTATGCCATAAATAGGAATATAAGTCTACCCAAAGAAACGAGTAACCATGCACGCCCAAACTAACAATCATGTGGCCTTCGAGCCTACATGGGAATCGCTAGCCCAATATACAATCCCCACATGGTATCAAGACGCCAAATTTGGCATCTTCATCCATTGGGGTATTTTTTCTGTACCTGCCTTTGAAAACGAATGGTATTCACGTAACATGTACCTGCAAGGTCACCCCGCCTTTGAACATCATCGCCAAACATGGGGTGACCAAAAGCAGTTTGGCTACAAGGATTTCATTCCGCTGTTCCGGGCTGAAAAATTTGATCCCACAGCATGGGCCAGCTTGTTTAAAGAGGCTGGGGCCAAATATGTTGTGCCGGTCGCGGAACATCATGACGGTTTTGCAATGTATGACTGCTCCTCATCGCGTTGGACAGCGGCCAAAATGGGGCCACAACGTGACGTCATTGGTGAACTCGCTGCCGCCGTCCGCCAACAAGGACTGAATTTCGGCTTATCGAGCCATCGCGCCGAACACTGGTGGTTTATGAATGGTGGACGGAAGTTCAATTCCGATATACAAGACCCCGCCTATGCCGATTTTTATGGCCCAGCGCATCCCGGCCCAAATTTCGATCAACCAGAATTATGGGATAGTAATGATTGGCAACCTCGCCCCGACGCCAAGTTCTTGGATGACTGGTTAGATCGCACCTGTGAATTGGTTGACAAATATCAGCCCCAGCTCGTTTATTTTGATTGGTGGATTCGACAGATTGTCTTTGCACCCTATCTACAACGTTTCGCCGCGTTTTATTACAATTGTGAGGCCGAGGGTGTTATCAATTATAAGCAGGATAGTTTCCCCGATGGCACAGCAGTATTTGATGTCGAACGTGGTCAACTGGGCGAAATCTGTCCCCAAACATGGCAAACTTGTACGTCTATGTCCAAGAATTCGTGGTGTCACGTCGCTGAGCAGGAATACAAATCATTTGCTACGTTGCTGCACGACCTCATTGATATTGTCAGCAAAAATGGCAATCTACTGCTCAATATCGGTCCCCGCAGCGATGGCACCATTCCAGAAATTGAAGCCGACTATCTACGGGCATTTGGGCGCTGGTTGGCGGTCAATGGTGAGGCCATTTATGGAACACGTCCCTTCAAGATTTATGGCGAAGGCCCGACCCAAATTGTCGGGGGGCAATTCCAAGATGCCCATCGCCCTGCATTCACCGCACAGGATATACGGTTTACCACTAAAGGGAATGCCCTGTACGCCATCGTATTGGGTTGGCCGCATGATGGCGAGGTGACCATAAAGTCGCTGGGCATACAATCAAAATTCAGCTTGGGCCATATCTCCAGAATCCAGTTGTTGGGGGTGGATGCGTCGGTTACATGGACATGGACTGCCGAAGGTTTGACGATTAAATTGCCTGCCGTGCAACCACTTGAGCCGGCGTTTGTTATCAAAATTGGAGGCGATTCATAAGCCGAAGGTTAGTCTTGGCCCCGCTACATTATATTGAGGTAATTAGCGGGGTAAATCAATCTTTTGGCCTGTCAGTGCCGCTGTACTTTCTCGGATAATCAGTTTAGGCTGCAACACCCGCTGATGAATTGCTGTCTGGGGGTTTTCGATCAAATCTACGAGATATTCGACTGCCATCCGGCCTAAGAGATTAAAATCTTGGCGGACGGTTGTTAGTCCCGGAACAAAATGGGCCGATTCGGGGATGTCGTCAAAGCTGACGATGGAGACATCATCCGGCACACGCAAGCCATATTCACGCAGGGCTGTGTGTGCGCCAAAAGCCATTGAATCATTGGCAATAAAAACCCCGGTGATTACCGCTCGACTATCCAACAAGTTCCGCATGGCCCGATAGCCGCCCTCAATCGAAAAATCCGATTCCACACTGGTTCCACAATCCAGACCCGCCTCTTTTAGGGTAGCCACCCAACTATTATGCCGATCATAGGCATCTTGATTGCGTAGCGGGCCGCTGATCTCAGCAATATTTTGATGACCCAATTCAATGAGGTGCTGGGTAGCCAAGCGTGCGCCTTGGGCTTGGTCATAGATCACCGAGGGTACACTGGCCCCTAATGGAGCGCCGACCTGAATAAATGGGATGCCCCCTGTGAGGGCCTTCAATTCGTCATAATCCCCCCGCAGTCGAGTATCCGGCACGATGATCAGGCCATCCACAAAGCGGGAAGCGGCACTTTCTAGCGTCCTCGCAAAATCACTATCGGTTATCGCTGAGATAACAAAGTGATAGCCCAGTTGCTGGACCATACGCGCCATTTCATAGAGGAACAAATTGAAACCGGAGTAAAACAACACAACTTCGATTGTGTCCGAACGCTCGGTTTGCATAATTTGAGCAGCGCGGTTGGGCCTAAACCCTAGTGTCTTGATAGCTTTTTGGACGCGATCACGGGTTTCTTCGGAGACATGCGCTTTATCGTTTATGACACGTGAGACCGTTTGGTAGGACACATTTGCTTCACGGGCCACATCATAAAGCGTTGGACGTTTTGTTTTCATAGGAACCTTATTTTAACCAAGACACTTATAAATAACTCCGGCTATGAGTTTACAAAAGGCGCGAAACAATGTCGAGACAACTGTGGGTGCTTGAAACAAGATTATATGTGACCACTCACAACTTATCAAACATGATATCGGTAGAATTTTACACTATTCATGAATATACTCCACAAAACCAAGAGGAGCGTTCGATTCCTAAAGGTCTATTTTAAGCCATCTATGCCATACTGAAATGATCCAAAAGGATTTTTTGCTTTTTCAAAATTTGTGGTATAACTGTTGTGAGTGTTCACAATTTATTGCCGAGCTAGATCTACAGAAGGTAAAAGAATATTTTGTTAGGCCGAGTTGTTTGGCTCTCCCAAATTCATCTACGAGGTGAAATTCACCTTCATTACCCTCTGTTTGCAGCTCATTCGTTGCCCAAACTTATCCTCCGACGCTTAGACACTCCTTAATCAGCATTTAGGTGTATGGCGTGAGGGGAACAATCAGTCTCCTCACGTCGCCTAAAGCTGATCAAAGGTATTGGAAAGGAGCCCTATCTACCACAAAGCACAAGCCGAATTTGTTCGCATATCAATCATGTTATGAGTTCGGGAGCTGATACTATGAAACGCTTTTTTGCATTCTGCTTAGTTTTTGCCTTACTTGTTGCTATCGTTCCGCACCACAGCCAAGCCCAAGACGGCCAATATCACGAATCGCCAATGCTGGCGGAACGTGTCGCAGCGGGCGAACTTCCCCCCGTTGAAGAACGTCTACCCAGCAACCCCCGTGTAATCAGCCTGCCGGGTTCAGAAGTCGGCACTTATGGTGGGGACTTCAACGATCCCTTTGTGGGTGATGGTTTCTGGGCCAGCCAGATGGTTTTCTGGACATTCTGGAAGGGTCTCGTCAATTGGAACGAGAGTTACTCCGATTGGGTTCCCAATATCGCTGAAAGTGTCGAAGTTAGCGAAGACGCGAAAGTCTACACCTTCCACCTGCGCGAAGGTCTAAAGTGGTCAGATGGCTATCCTTTCACCTCGGATGACGTGCTGTTTGCCATTAACGACGTTTTGGGGAATTCAGAATTGAATGCAGGGAATTTCCCGGCTGGTTGGCTAAAACCCGGTGACGGTAACCCAGTCGCTGAAAAAATCGACGACACAACTTTTACCATCACTTTTGATGTGTCATATGGCATGTTCCTCATCAACATGTGCGGTTGGCCGGGCTGGGAACTAATCGCTGCCCCCAAGCACTATCTAGAACAATTCCACATCGCCTATAATCCTGATGGCATTGATGCCCTCATGGCCGAAACCGAAGGCGCGACGGATTGGGTATCGCTGTTCCAAGCCCATTCGGCGGTTGGCCCCGGCACCGATCCGGCTATCATTAGCCGTGATGTAAATTACCCCACCATGTTCCCGTGGGTCTATACCGAACCTCTCAGCACAGGCACGCAGTTTGTTGCCGAACGCAACCCCTATTATTATTGGGTGGACAGTGCAGGCAATCAGCTCCCGTACATGGATCGCATTGTTGGTTCGCTTTACCAAGACAACGAAACCATGTTGGTTGACGTGCTGGCAGGCAAGTTTGACACGATGGCGAACAGCACCGACGAACAACGCCCGCTATTCTTTGAGTATCAGGACGAATCCGGCCTAGCGATCTACCCCGTCAAGAGCGAGGGTGGCGGCACGGTCAGCGTGATGTTTAATCAGACGCACCCCGTACTGGGTGAGCTGTTTAGCCAAAAAGATTTCCGCGTTGGTATGTCACACGCGATTGACCGCCAAGAAATCATTGACATTGTGTATTTCAGCCAAGGTGTGCCGCGTCAAATTTCGCCGCTAGAAGACTCCCCGCTGTATAACGAACAACTGACGACCCAGTATCTGGAATACAATGTTGATCTCGCCAATGAATATCTTGACAAGGTGCTGCCCGATAAAGACGGCGAGGGCTGGCGCATTAACCCTGCCACTGGCGAAAAACTCTCGGTTGTCTTTACCGTTCAGCTCAACGACTACGGTCTACGGTTCGTGGATGTGGCTGAACTGCTGAAGGGATATTTCGCTGAAGTTGGTGTAGACATGCTCATCAACTCCGTAGATAACGAAGTCTGGACACAAGGTTCCGAAGACAACAGCATGGAAGCAACCATCTTCACCGGTGAGGGTGGCTTTGGTATCACCTCGATTCTTGATCCACGCTACTTTGTTCCGGTTCATGGTCAATCTATTTGGGGCAATGGCTGGGCGATTTGGTATAAGACACCCGATAACCCGGCTGGTATTGAACCACCCCAAGAAATCAAGGACCTGATTGATTTGTATGAACAGGTACTCCAAGCGCCAACCAGCGAACAACGTCTTGAACTGATGTCGCAGGTACTCCAATATGACGCGGACAACTTCTTCGTGATCGGTATTTCCAGCGCCAATGAAAGCTACCGTCCATTGAGCGCCAAGTTGGGCAATGTGCCTGCGTCGTGGGTCAATGGTTGGAATCCCGGCGGCGTTGCCATTGCCTTCCCTGAGCAGTGGTATTTCAAGAGCGAGTAGATGTCAAACAGCTCGGCATTTCTCCCATGCTGAGCTTCTAACTCCGGTTGAGCTAACTGAAAGTTCCTCCCGATGCAGGAGGGCTTTCAGGCTCGGCCCGACTGAGACATACTAGGCTCACCAAACATAGATCATAGGAGGTGTCAACGTGGCGAAATATATCTTAAAGCGCCTGCTGCTGGTGATTCCCACCATGTATATCATTTCAATCTTGGTTTTCTTGACGATTCAGCTACCCCCCGGTGATTACGTCACGGTCATGTTGGAAAATATGCGTAATCAACAAACGGGCGGCACCACATGGACACCCGAATTTGAAGAAGCGATGCGCAAACGCTATGGCTTGAATGAGCCAGTTTATAAGCAATACTACAAATGGGTCAAAAATATCGTGGTAGAAGGTGATTTTGGATATTCCTATTATTATTCTGAGCCTTCTGAAAAGATGATTACGGACCGCATGGGGATGACACTGGCGGTGTCATTGTCTAGCTTTGTCTTTACATGGATGATCGCTCTACCGATTGGTGTACTTTCAGCGGTGCGTCAATATAGCCTCGCCGACTATTTTTTCAGCTTTATCGGCTTTTTGGGCCTCGCCACTCCCGGTTTTCTAATCGCATTAGTGCTGGTCTTTATCTCATTTAAATATGGCAATGTCAGCGTGACGGGCCTATTTTCGGACAAATATGAGCAAGCCCCGTGGTCATTTGCCAAAGTGATTGATCTGCTCAAACACCTGTGGATTCCCATGATTATCATTGGTATCTCCGGAACCGCTGGGTTGATCCGGGTGATGCGGGCCAACTTGCTGGATGAGCTTCATAAGCCTTACGTTGAAGCCGCCCGTGCCAAAGGCTTGCCGGAATGGAAATTGCTCATTAAATATCCCCTGCGCCAAGCGATGAATCCGTTTGTCAGCACGCTGGGGTGGGTGCTGCCCGGCTTAATTGCAGGTGAAGCCATTATCTCGATTGTGTTGAATCTGCCCACCAGCGGCCCAATTTTGCTACTGGCGCTCAAACAGCAAGATATGTTTTTGGCGGCGGGCTTCTTGATGCTTCTGAGCCTATTGACCATTATTGGGATGCTGCTGTCGGATATTCTACTGGCATGGCTTGACCCACGTATCCGCTTCGAGTCGAAATAGGGGAAATCGAGATGGCCCATCGTGTAATACCTTTTCCCAAACGAGCCGCTCGCTCGAATGAGGTCGTGGCAGGCGAAGAACCGGATGCCCCGAAGATTTTGGTGGCCTCGCAGTGGCGGCTGATGTGGTGGAAATTCCGCAAACACCGTCTGGCGATGCTGAGTTTAGTCATCATTAGCACGTTTTACTTTGTCGCCTTTTTTGCGGGCTTTTTTGCCCCCTTTACCAAAGAATTCTATTCCAGAGGCTACACCCAAGCGCCCCCACAATCCGTGCATCTTTTCGATGATGGCAAACTGTCGCCGTTTGTTTATGCGTATAAGCAAAAAACCGACCCGATGACCTATAAGCGCAGCTATACCGAAGACAAAGAACACAAAATCCGCTTGGGTTTCTTCGTCAAAGGCGAAGAATATCAGATCGGTTTTGCTGGCATCCCCATTCCCGTAATTGACCAATTATCGGTTAAATGGGACGTACATTTCTTTGGCCCGGTCGAAGCGGGTGACCCCTTCTATTTTATGGGAGCGGATGACACAGGCCATGACTTGTGGAGTCGCATCATTTATGGAGCGCAGATTTCGCTGTCTATTGGCCTCGTCGGGGTATTTCTGAGCCTCGGCCTCGGTCTTTTACTAGGTGGTCTCTCTGGCCTCATCGGCGGGATAGTGGACAACTTAATCCAACGATTGATTGAGGTATTGCGTTCCATTCCCGATATTCCCCTGTGGATGGCTTTGGCAACCGCTGTGCCGCCCCGCTGGAGTCCGGTCGCAGTATATTTTGGCATCACCATCATCCTGTCGCTGTTGGGCTGGACGGGCATGGCGCGGGTGGTGCGCGGCAAGTTTTTGTCCCTGCGCGAAGAAGATTTTATCGTTGCGGCAGAATTGGATTCAGTGTCGCGCCTGCGGATCATCACTCGGCACATGGTTCCTTCCTTCATGAGCCATATTATCGCCTCGATCACGCTGGCGATTCCCGGCATGATTTTAGGTGAAACCGCGCTCAGTTTTCTGGGCTTAGGACTCCGCAAACCTGTCGTCAGTTGGGGCGTGATGCTGCATGAAGCCCAAAATATTCCGGCCATTGCCAATACGCCTTGGATGCTATTGCCCGGTCTAGCGGTGGTCATTACCGTGCTGGCCTTTAACTTTTTGGGCGATGGTTTGCGTGACGCCGCCGACCCCTACCATTGATGAGGAAGTGTGCCAATGACGAAACCTTTGCTAGAAATCCAGAATTTAAAAGTCCACTTCTTCACTGACGAGGGGATTGTGCGTGCAGTGGATGGGGTTGAGTTTTCAATCCAAAGTGGTAAGACGCTGTGTGTGGTAGGTGAAAGTGGCAGTGGTAAAAGTGTAACGGCCCGTGCGATTCTACAAATTGTGCGGCGACCCGGCAAAATTGTGGCGGGGAGTATGCTCTATCATCAACCACGACCAGATGGCACGACCAAAACGGTTGATATTGCTGCCCTAAAATCAACAGGCGTGGATATTCGGCGGCTGCGGGGCAATGACATCTCGATGATTTTTCAAGAACCAATGAGTTCATTGAGTTCGAACTACACGGTCGGGAATCAGATTATTGAGGCGCTGCGACTCCATAGCGATGTCTCCAAAGCTGAGGCCCGGAATCGAACCATTGAATTATTACGGCGGGTCGGTTTACCCAAACCCGAACAACGGATTGACGAATATCCCTTCCGGTTAAGTGGTGGCATGTTGCAGCGCTGCATGATCGCAATGGCCTTGTCGTGCAATCCGAAATTGTTGATTGCCGACGAACCAACCACCGCACTGGATGTGACGACCCAAGCCCAGATTTTGGACTTGATGAAAGAGTTACAGGCCGATTATGGCATGGCGATTTTGTTCATTACCCATGACTTAGGGGTGGTAGCGGAAATTGCTGATGACGTTGCCGTCATGTATCTGGGGAACGTGGTCGAGAATTCCGATGCCGACACCGTCTTTAATAATCCTAAACACCCCTATACCCAAGCTCTGCTGCGTTCAATTCCTAAGATAGGGCTGTCGCACAATCGTCTTGATCCGATCAAAGGCATGGTGCCTTCGCCTTTCCAACGTCCGACTGGTTGCCCATTTCATACCCGTTGCGATCATAGGGTCAAAGGGCTATGTGATCGGATTGAGCCAAAGTTGCTGCCACTCGACGCACATCATACCGCTAGTTGTTTGATGTATGACCCCACCTATCAGAGCGAGTTTGCCTACACAGAAGTTGAGATGAGTCATGGTTGATAAAACATTGCCCCTTTTGGAAGTGCGCAATCTGAGCATGTGGTTTGCCCGGCGCAGCGGCTTATTTGGTCGCAATGTCAGCTTTGTCAAAGCGGTGGACGATGTCAGTTTTACGGTTCGGCGCGGTGAGACATTGGGGCTGGTCGGTGAAAGTGGTTGTGGCAAGACCACCGTTGGCCGCTGCGTGGTGCGCATGTACCGACCTACCAATGGCGAGATTCTCTATCATGCTAAAAATCTGGACGCCGTTGATTTAGCCAAATTGTCCCGCGATCAACTTCGACCCTATCGCCAGCAAATTCGGTTGATTTTTCAAGACCCCTATTCATCACTGAATCCACGCATGACTGTCTTTGAGATCGTTAGTGAGGTGCTCAAGGTCAATCATTTGGTGGCAGGGAGTGAACTGGAAGATCGGGTGGCCCTGTTACTGAAGCGAGTCGGCTTGCGACCCGAATATATGCGGCGCTATCCCCATGCCTTTAGCGGTGGTGAACGCCAACGGATTGTGATTGCGCGGGCGCTTGCCACCAATCCGCAATTGGTCGTGGCGGATGAGGCGATTTCGGCGTTGGATGTTTCCATTCGCGCCCAAATCTTGAACTTACTAAAAGATTTGCAGGAAGAATTCGGCTTGACCTATTTGTTTATCGCACACGACCTGAGTGTCATTCGACATATTTGTGATCGGGTGAATGTGATGTATGTAGGTAAATTGGCGGAGTTGGCCGAGGCGACCACCCTTTATACTCACCCCAAACATCCTTACACCGAAGCATTGATGTCCGCCGTGCCGATTCATAATCCCCGCCATCGCAGCCAACAGCAGCGCATTCGACTGGAAGGGGATGTCGCCGACCCAGCCAATCCACCAAGTGGATGCTATTTCCACCCGCGCTGTCGCTATGCCGTCGAACGTTGCCAGACCGAATCCCCGCCTTTGCATGTGACCAATACGGGCATTGACGAAAGTGGACAGCATTTTGTGGCATGTCATCGAGCGGAAGAATTGACCCTGCGGGGTGCGGTTGATGAGCAAGTGGCCCACCCCTGATGTTACTCAGTAGCGCCTTCAACCTTACACCCCCACCCCCTTATGCTTTTCACAGAGGGGGAGTAACAAGCCTCTCAATGCTTACTATTAGGATTTGAAATGGGGTGAGGTATGAGTCGGTTACTGATTTCAGGGACACGAAATTTTGCAAATATGTTTCTGAAAAGGATGACCTTATGAAGTTCGATTATGGGCAGTGGATGTTACAGCCCGGTACGGAAGCCATCTATCCGGTGACGGTCACGCATGTTGCGGTCGAAGATCATGCCGTGACCCTCAGTGGCTACAATCATCAGGTGCATGGGCGTGGCAGCTTTATTGACGGCACATTGATTACCGCCCGTTTTTCATCACCGATGCCAAATGTCATTCGTGTGCAGTTGAACCATTTTAAGGGTCGGCGCGACCGGCAACCCGCGTTTGCACTTAATTACGGATTGCAGAACGACGCAGCCGAGGTACTGTGTGATGATACACAGGTCTGGTTAAATGCAGGCCGTCTGGCCGTGCAGATGCCAAGAAGTGGTGAGTGGCGTTTTGCCTTTTATCGGGATGAGGAATTACTGACCGAAAGCGAACCCCGTGCGGTGGGGTTGTTCCGGCAAAATGGCGAGACCTATTTGCGAGAACAACTTTCCTTGCAAGTGGGCGAAACAATCTATGGTCTGGGAGAGCGGTTTGGGCCATTCGTCAAAAATGGGCAAGCGTTGGATATGTGGAATCACGACGCCGGGACCAATTCGGAATATGCCTATAAGAATGTGCCGTTCTATTTGACGAGCCAAGGCTATGGCGTTTTGGTTAATCATCCGGGACAGGTTGCGTATGAAGTGGGGACAAGTCACGTCAGCCGGGTGCAGTTCAGCACACTCGGCCACAGCCTTGAGTACTATATTTTCGCTGGCCCGACCCCCAAAGAAGCTCTTGAACAATACACGGCGCTGAGTGGCCGTCCACCCAAACTGCCGGATTGGTCGTTTGGATTATGGCTTTCAACCTCGTTTACCACCAATTATAACGAGCCGGATATTCTCAACAACATTGATCGCATGGAAGAACTCGACATCCCGATTAGTGTGTTTCACTTCGACTGCTTTTGGATGCGTGAACTAACATGGACGAGCTTTTTGTGGGATGAGCGCAATTTCCCCGACCCGGCAGGCTTGTTGCAACGGATCAAAGACAAGGGCATCAAAATCTGTTTGTGGATTAACCCCTATATCGCGGAATCCTCCATTTTGTTTGAAGATGCTGCCAAGCAGGGGTATCTGCTGAAGAATCAAGAGGGTGACACCTTCCAAGCCGATTTTTGGCAACCGGGGATTGGACTGGTGGATTTCACGAATCCAGCGGCACGAGACTGGTACACGGGCCATCTCAAGCGATTGTTGGACATGGGCGTAGATGCGTTTAAGACGGATTTTGGCGAGCGCATCCCGACTGATGTGGTTTATTATGACGGCTCTGACCCCGAACGGATGCACAATTATTATGCCTACCTGTATAACCAGACGGTGTTTGACCTGCTGCGACGCGAAAAAGGCGAAGGTGAGGCGGTCGTATTTGCTCGATCTGGCACAGTGGGTTCACAGCGCTTTCCGGTGCATTGGGGCGGCGACAATACCTCCAATTACCCTTCGATGGCCGAGACACTGCGCGGCGGGTTATCGCTGAGTTTGAGCGGATTTGGCTACTGGAGCCACGACATCAGCGGCTTTAATGACACTGCCACACCCGATTTGTATAAACGCTGGGTCGCCTTTGGGTTGTTTTCATCACACAGCCGTCTACATGGGGCTAACGCGGCCAAAATGCCTTGGTTGTTTGATGATGAGGCAATAGAAGTGCTGCGCTTTTTCAATCATCTGAAAGCCCGCCTAATGCCCTATTTGCTAGATATGGGCCGCGAAGCCTCCGAGTATGGGTGGCCGATGATGCGAGCGATGATCCTCGAATTTCCCGACGATCCCACTTGCCGCTATCTCGATACTCAATATCTGTTGGGGTCGGCTCTGCTCGTTGCACCTGTTTTCCACGCCGAGGGCAAGGTCACGTATTATTTGCCAGCCGGGGAGTGGCGCAATCTGTTGACAGGTGAGATTGCCAATGGTGGTACTTGGCGAACCGAAACGCACGATTATTTCAGCCTGCCGTTGTGGGTAAACATCGAACGTGGGGCTGGGTGGAAATGCCTGCAACCGCAATAGCCTAATATAGAAGCCTAGAGGCAATTTGCAGATCCCTACAGATTGCGAGACCACGCAAAAGTGGGGCTGATCAGGATGGCACTCACAATGGATATCAAGGTGTTATACGGAATTCGGGTGATTGCTGCCTTTTTTAACCCCACCCCTGGCCCCGCCCCAAACATAGGGAGGGGAGAAAACCCCCTCATTAAGCCCTTCCCTATGTTTGGGAAGGGGTTAGTGTTTACCCGAATTCGGTGT
Organism: Anaerolineae bacterium; assembly: GCA_041753455.1. GTDB lineage: Bacteria > Chloroflexota > Anaerolineae > Aggregatilineales > J027 > CFX10. The sequence goes on from JBGSUK010000020.1 coordinate 40,286, forward strand.
TCACTTCAGAACAGGTGTCGAAAAACCAATGCCTGTCTGTTCAATGATGCGGTCGGTCTCCGTTAAAGTAAAAGACTTATGACCATAATTGCCCTTTTACCTAGCGCGCAACCTCGCTTAACTCAGTGCGAGCGTGATTGCTTGCTCGGTGGTCATCGTCGCGCCTTTCGCCCATTCCAATTCAAACACGACATCGCCAAGTTGAGCGCGTAGTCTCGTCAAAGCCGTCTCATTTTCTTGCTCGTTTATTTGCTCGATTGGTGCTCCAATACGAACCCGCAAGGTTTGAGCCGCCGCCAAAAGTCGAACGGCGTGTTCGTAGCGTTTTTCAGCTTCGTCAACGTCAGCGATAAATTCAAATGAATAGGCATAGCCGCGCTGAAGACCCAAATCGTGGCGTATTCGCAAGGCGTCGCAGAATAATGTCCTAGCGCGCGTATAATCGCCAAGCCTGTAGGCGACGTTTCCTAAGTTTTGAGTAGCGGTCGCGACGCCACGCCGATAGCCGAGCGATTGATAGATATCGCGACATTCGAGTAAGGCCTGTTGGCTTGCAGGATATTCGTGGATTTCCAACAATGCGCTCGAAAGCCGGTTGAGTGCCGCTGCGAGCTCAAATGGGCGCTCGAGTTCGCGCCACATGGCTATGCTGGGCAATACATATTGAATTGTGGCTTGAAACTCACCGGTATGATGGGTAATTGTTCCCAGCACGAGCCGGGCTTTCGCCACGCCAGCCGTATAGGAAATACGCTCAGCTATCCGAAGTGATTCTTCAGCCTGCGCTTGCAAATTTGCGCGTTTGCCAGCCAAATCAGCCAGTTCGCAATACTTCAAGTGAGCGTCGATCTCCCCCCGCTGATCGTTGAGCTGCTGAAACAGATCTTGCGCTTGCTGAGAACATTGCAATCCATAGTCGAAATCGGAGATCGCGGAGGACAAGTCAGCAGCAACCAGAAAGGCGTGTCCTCGCTGGGGCGAAACTGATTCCTGTGAACCCTCTAATGCACGTTGCAACCAGCGGCGTCCTTCTTGAAAAAATCCGCCCAGTTCCCAAAAATTCAGCTCCATGCCCAACTGTGTGACGAAGACAAGTGCCTGCTCGCGATCATGAGCAAGTAGCCACTCGAACGCACGTTGCAGGTTGTCGTGGTCATCCCCTAAGGTACGCAGCCGCTCGGCGAGGGTTTGCCCAGCGTGGTTCTCTGCCGCGTGGGAGACGATCTGCGTATAGTAGCGGGCATGACGTTCCAGCGTAACGGCCTCCTGATCGATGCCGCGCAACTGCTCTTGCGCAAACTGGCGGATGGTTTCGTGCATACTGTAGCGACGACGCTCAGTATCATTGCCAAAGACTACCAGCGAGTAGTCAACCAGCTTAGCTAGTACCCCGGCACATGGTTCAACGAGTGCGCTGACCGCCTCGGCAGCTTCCAATGTCCACCCACTGGCAAAGACCGCTAAATGGCCGAATAGTGAACGCTCTTGGGGACTCAAGAGACCGTAGGACCAGTCAATCAGGGTATGTAATGTGCGCTGGCGCGGTACGGTTTCGGATGTCCGCTTATTCAGCCATGCGAAGCGTTGACCCAGCCGTTCGGCGATCGCTTCGATTGACAACGCACGGGCTTGGGCTGCGGCGATTTCGATCGCCAATGGGATACCGTCGAGCTGTTGGCAGATACGAGCAACCGCCCGAACATTCGCTTCGGTGAGCGCGAAAGGGAGCAGCGATTGCGCGGCGCGGTCGGTGAAAAGCTGAATCGAGTCAAAACTCAGCGAATCTGCCACCATGAGTTGTTCGGTGTCATTGATTGCGGGAGTAGCGAATGGTTCCAGCCGTACCACGTGTTCCTCTTCAATGTGAAGGGGAATGCGGCTCGTCGCAAGCACAGTCAAGCCTGCGGCGTCGCGGCAGAGCGTCTGAACGAGGCGTGCACACGCTTTTGCTAGGTGTTCGCAGTTATCCAGTACCAGAAGCATGGTTTTGTCGCGCAGGTAATCCAATATTGCGCTGGTAGCTGAGCGACCCGTGTCAGTCGGCAACCGCAGCAGCGCCGCGACCGCGTCGTCCACCGATCTTTCGTCAGTCACGCCTGCCAGTTCAACAAAGCAGATTTCATGAGCGAAAACGCCTGCCATGCGATGTGCAACCTCAATCGCCAACCGTGTCTTGCCCACGCCGCCTGTTCCAGTCAATGTTACCAGCCTGACCGTTCGGCGCGACAGAAGATCAACGAGGCGCGCGGATTCTTGCTGTCGCCCCAAAAAGCGTGTGAAAACAGGCGGCAGAGTGGTTTGAGTCGAAGGCGACTCGAACGACGCAAGGGCGCGGATCTGTTCGGCAAGCGTCACGGTTTCAACTGTCGGTGCCACGCCAAGCTCAGTCGCCAGCACTCGACGACATGTTTCGTAGACATTCAGTGCGGCATTGCGCTGATCCGCACGCGCAAGCACACGCATCAATTGGCGATAGGCAGATTCGCTCAGTGGGTCATATTCGAGCAGACGGCGCATGGTGTGTTCGGCTTCAACCAGTTGACCAGCGCGTTCGTGAAATACAGCAAGTTGCTCCAGTGCTGCGATTACCTGCCCTTGCAAGTGTTGACGCTGTTTGAAAAGCCACTCATCGAACTGCAAACAATTTGCGAGCGAGAATTCGTCCAAAAAATCGCCACGAACCAAATCGAGCGCCTCTGTCAGCCGGGCGGCACATTCCGAGCAATTCTTTTCGTCGGGGTGCGGATGAAGGCGGCAAGCCGCGATCAACGTGCGAAAGCGGTTAACATCCAGTTCGTAATCGCTGAGGGGATTGAAGCCCAGAGTGAGCCGATCGCCGATCAAGTAGGGTTGCTCGTCAGAAGGACTCGTGCCCAGTGTTTTCTGAAGATGCGCCCAAGTAACGCGGAGATTGTTTTGAGCAGCAGGGGTCGGCCAGTCGGGCCACAGCAAGCCGAGCAAAAATTCACGGCTGTGTGCGCGATCCGACTCAATCAAAAGATAGGCCAGCAGTCCAATCGCCTTGCGGTTGGTGAGCGTGATCGCCCCCGCGTAGCGATGCTCTATCTGCAATTGACCGAGTAAAGAAAAAAATAGTCCAGCCAAATTCGCCACAATTAATGATGGATTAATGGTGTCTCTAAAGTCAAAGTATATCACAAGGAACAAGAAACGCTATTTGTTCCAAACACCTATCACGACTGTTGTGATTGATCTGAATCGTAGCTCACGCAGAAGAAGGAGAGAAATCATGTCAACAGAAAAGAACAAGAAAATTGTCCGCCAGTTCATGATGGAGGTATTGTCCGGTCGCAATGTGGGTTTAGCCGACGACGTGTTAGCACCGAACTATGTGAACCTTATGACAGGTGCTGACCTAGCTGGTTTTAAGGGGATGCTCATCGCCATGAGCAATGCTCTCACCGGCGTTCAGTTTGAAATTGATGAGCTGGTGGCCGAAGGGGATGTGGTAGTGGCGCGTTGGAAGATGGAGGCAACACACAGCGGTTCGCTGATGGGAGAATCACCCACAGGGAAGCGAATTTCGTCGCGTGGTCTGACGTACTACCGTCTGGTCAACGGCCAGATCGTGGAAGACGATCCATTGTCGACGCCTGACATCTTGCAGTCACTCGGCATTCAGATGCCCTCATAACCCGGTCGTCATACATAGTGTACTAAGGAGGAAATCATGGATCACACTGTTTCAATACAACGGCTCTACGACCTTATCAACGCAGGTGACATCGACGGTTTCGGTCGTCAACTCGCCAATGATTTCGTCGAGCGTGACGAAATACCCGGACTTCCGCCAACGAAAGACGGCGTAGTCCAGTACTTCCGGATTTTGCTGGCAGCGTTCCCAGACATGCGGATGGACGTACAAGACGTGATTGCCAGCGGCGACAAGGCCGTTGCACGTGTGCGGGTGAGCGGGACACATGAGGGTGAGTTCATGGGAATACCGCCGACAGGCAATCAGGTCTCCATGAACCTCATTGACATCACGCGCTTTGGCAATGATGGACTGGCACGTGAGCATTGGGGAGTGGCCGACCAGCTTGCTATGATGCAGCAGCTCGGTGTAATTCCATCAGAGCCTCCGGTCTAGCTCGTATTCCGCACCTGCGCGAACCGAACTGGGATTTATACCCAATTCAATTCTCAAGAGTGCGGAATGCACCATTTTGCGCTTTTCATAAATCGTTGATGATACCGTCTGAGAATCGCTTGAAGCTAACGGAGAATAACCAATGTTGCAAGATGAGAACAAAGCATTAGTCCGTGAAATGATTGAAATCATGTTCAACCAAGGCGACGTGCATAGGGCAAACGAATTCTTGTCGTCTGATTTCATTGAAAACGAAGAACTTCCCCCCGGCGTACCGGCTGGCCGTGAAGGTGTCAAATTTCTGACGGGCATGTTACACGCGGCCTTTCCCGACTTCAGAGCCACCATCGAAGACCTTATCGCCGAAGATGATAAGGTGGTCATCCGAATGACATGGACTGGGACCCACGAGGGCGAGTTTATGGGCATTCCGCCGACGGGCAGTCGTGTCTCCTTTGGTGTGTTCGATATTGTGCGCATTGTGGATGACATGGTTGTGGAACATTGGGGCCAGATGGACAATATGGGCCTGATGCAGCAGCTTGGTGTCGTGCCCGCGCCCGGTGAAGGCTAAGGTTAGTCGCTGAGAGGCCTTTGTACGATAACGGAATTAGGCTGGCATACCCACATTCCGCATCACTAAACGGCAAAATCAGAATAAATGTCAATTCTGCTGGGATAGGTGCGGAATATGGGTTTGGCTGATCGCAGGGTGAATTGAGCCAAGAACCCTTGTGAAGGAGAGAACGAAGTGACTATCAAAGTTATCGTCGAACTTCAGGCCAAACCGGGCAAGCGGTCGGCACTGAAGAGTCTGCTCGAGAGCGCTGAGGCAGAATATGGACCGGAAGCGCCCGGTTACCTAGGAAGCACGCGCTACGAGGTACTTGATAACCCTGACATACTGGTTGAAATTGCCGACTGGGAGTCTGCCGAAGAACGGGCAACCGCGATGCAGGAGGCTATGGACAGCGGTATCTATGCGCCTTTGGAAGGGCTGTTAGCCGCGCCATTCAGGGCGACGGTCATCAGCCAACTGCCCTGATTCATTCACATATCTAATGACCAAAAACTAGCGATGAGATTCAGAGCGAATCGCATCCAACATAGGAGACGATTTCAATGTCAAGCGAAAATAACAAGGCTGTCATCCAGAGTTTCCGAAAGGCCTTCAACGCAGGCGATCTCGATGGGGCCATGGCCGCTTTTGCCTCAGACGCCGTCGTGCATATGTCAAGCGCCCCAGAGTCGCTTACGATGGAGGAATTCAAGCAACTTGGTGCGTTGCTCTCGAGTGCGTTCACAAGTGGCATATCGACAGTCGAAGATATGATTGCGGAAGGCGACAGGGTCGTTAGCCGGCTCACCTTTCGAGGTACCCATACGGGAGATTTGATGGGTATCCCGGCGACAGGTAAGTCTGTAATGATTTCTGAAATCATTATCGACCGTTTAGCCGATGGGAAAATTGTTGAATCATGGCGCTTGTTTGACCAGATGGCGATGATGCAACAACTGGGCGTCATCCCCACACCGAGCTAAAGCTGAAGTTATACATTCAGCAAAAATCTCTGGCGGAGTGCGGTGATTATACCGAGCGTTGGATCGTTGATACACATTATAGTGATAAACGATGATCCAACAGAGAAACGCAGGTGTGACCACCAGCACTCCAATGTGAGATAACTTGCTCCATTGGCATCCAAAGGAGTACGTAAGATGCAAAAATTTTTAGCAAACGTCTTTATTAACCGTTCGCAATGGGTGGCCCGCTACAAATCCACTACCTTTTTCAGTTGTGGATTGGGTTTTTCCACCCCATAAAAGACGATTGCAGCGGGTCAAAGATTCCAATCACTGGGCAGGCAAAAAATGGTCAACAAGGGTTAAGAGGTCTTCTGGCAAAAAGGGTTTAGCTAGGAACGCATTGCAGCCAAAACCTTTGGCAAGTGCCACTGATTCTTCATCCGCTTGGACAGTCACAGCAATGATTGGCAGCTCTTCCGCTGGTCGTTGGCGTCGTAAACTGAGCACAACGCTCCGCCCGTTAACGTCAGGCAGATTAATATCCATCAGTACCAAATCGGGCAGGCTCGCACGTGCCCAACGAGCACCCTCCATGCCACTTTTAGCATGATGCACCGTATACCCGGCGGCTTCCAAGATATGTATCATAAAATCAGCGGTGCTCTGATTATCCTCAACTAATAATATTATAGACATATTCTGGCTCCCTCAAAATGAGTCTTTTAGGAAAAAACAGTGGATCAAAACACAGGTTTGCGGACAATGCCATCAATCACTAGGGTGGCCGCGCCACGCACGCACGCATCGGTCGTTTGTGCCGACACCGCCAACGCAACCATCCGCGAGAGATCGTTTAGGGCTTCGGCGGCAATGATTTTGCCAATTGTCGGCAGCAAATAATGGCCCGCGAGGATGAGTTCACCACCCAAGACGATGAGCGCCGGGTTGAAGATATTGATCAGATTGGTGATGCCCGACCCGAGGTGTAGGGCGATCTCTGACAGGGTATTGAGAGCGAGTTGATCCCCTTGGCTGGCGGCTTCTACGACAACTTCCATTGTGATCAAATCCAGATTATGATTCACGAGGTCTGGAATGCGCGACGGTGCGCCCGCGCTCAATGCTTTGACTACCCCCCGTACAACAGCAGGTGTTCCAACGAGTGTCTCCCAACAGCCACGTCGTCCACAACCGCACAGTTCGCCACCGGACTCCACAATGATATGCCCAACTTCGCCTGCAAATCCGCCAATTCCCCGATAAAGCTGGTTATTGAGCATCAGCCCACCGCTCATCCCGACGCCCGTACCCAGAAATAAGAAGTCATGGTAGCCCTTTGCCACGCCAAAATAATGCTCTCCGAGCGCGGCGGCATTGCCATCGTTCTCGATATAAAACGGCATGTCGAACTTGGTTCCCCATAAATCTCGAAAACGAACATTACGCCAATGTAGATTCGGCGCATACACCAATACACCTTCAGCCCGATCAACCAGACCGGGAACGGCCAAGCCTATGCCTAATGGTTTGAGGTTATGGGCTTGCGCGGCTTGCAGAGTAGCATAAATCAATTCTTCGCCGAGGCAAATGACGGAAAGCTGATCGGCATCCTGTGCGAATGAGACCTGTTTGCGCCAAAGGATTTGGGCCGTAAAATCCGTCAGAATCGCGGTAATGTAGCCGATATTGATTTCCAGACCAATCACGCCGCCGCCGTATGGGTTCAGTTCCAGCAGCACGCCGGGCCGTCCTCGTGAAGCGTCTGCCTCTAGTCCGATTTCACGCACCAGACCCGCTGTAATCAAATCGGCAACCAAGGATGAAATTGTACTGCGATTTAAGCCCGTTTGTTGCGCGAGGCTAGCCCGCGATTGGGACGACTCAGACAACAGCAGATTTAATATCAGGGCGCTGTTAAGCTGTTTGACTAGGCTAAGATCGGCACCACTTGATTTCATTATTCCTCACCAAATTAGTTGTATTAGAAAACAAAATATAAAATATGAGTACGTTTTTGTCAAGCCGCTGGCGCTTGAAAGTTAACGGGAGGGAAATTCGTGAAACGGATATTTTTTTGATCAAAAAATAGAGTCTTGACCCATTATAACCCTTTATAATGCCACTATACGCGACTTGGCGCAAATTGCTCGTGCAAATCAACGCCTTCAGCCCTCCCTCCAAAATACTCACCAAACCCTAATCTCTTGACAATATTCGATTTTGTTGTTTTAATAAACAAAATCGCCTTATTCTAGCCTTCACTGCATCCTGTGCGATAAATCCATAAGTGTTTAGGGGAGAAAGTCCATCTCCCGACAAACTTTTAGGAGGAACAGGACATGAAAAATGTGCATCGTTTTATTAGTCTTTTGGCATTGGTAGCCATTGTACTGCTGGCTATCGGCCAATCGGATACTCAGACCCACGTCCGTGCTCAGGACGACGACACCTTTACCCTTGCGTGGATTCCAAAAGCGCTGAACAACCCGGTTTTTGAACTGGGGCGCGATGGCTGTATGAAAGCAGCCGAGGAATTGAGCGCAGCCACAGGCAAGAAAGTCGAATGCCTGTATATGGGGTCAGTGGCGTCGGATATGGCAGAGCAGGCGCGGGTGATCGAAGATGCGATTGCCCAAGACGTCGACGCCATAGGGGTGAGCTGCAACGACCCGGATGGCTGCATTGACCCGATCCAATCCGCGATCGAAGCGGGCATCCCGGTAATGACTTGGGACTCGGACTCGCCCGACTCCGGTCGTTTCACCTATCTGGGTGTCAGCAACTATGATGGCGGTAGAGCCGCAGCCGAACTCCTGATTCGTGAAATGGGAACTTCGGGCAAGGTCGCGCTGCTGACGGGTGTGCCGGGTGCCTTTAACCTCGAAGAGCGTATTCGTGGCTTCAAGGATGGAGTTGCGGGAACTGACATCGAGATTGTGACGACTGTGGCCTGCAATGACGATGTGAACCTCGGCGTACAGGTGGTGGAAGAAACCATGCTTGCCAACCCCGACCTCGATGGATGGTTCTTTGTCGGTTTGTGGCCCGTCTTCGCGGGTGATGGTGCGATGCCGCTTTTTGAAGACGCCACCATGAATGGTGATCTCAAAGTGGTGGCCTTCGATACACTCCCCGTCGAACTCGAATGGGTTCAAGATAGTCGCCTCGACGCTCTTGTCGGCCAAAAGTATTGGGGTTGGGGCTATGACACGCTGTTCATGGCCTACGACTATGTCGTAAGTGGCAAAACCTTCCCCTCATGGACGGACAGCGGTATGGATATTGTGACCACCAGTAACGTGGATGCAATGCAAGCCGCTTGGGAAAATGGAGATTTCACCCAACCATTGCCGCTTGCTTACCCACCTGAAGATGGCAAATTTACGATCGCGTGGATTCCAAAAGCGTTGAACAACCCGGTTTTTGAACTGGGACGTGACGGCTGTATGAAAGCAGCCGAAGATGCCAGCGCGAGATACGGCATCGAAGTGGAATGCCTGTATATGGGGTCAGTGGCGTCGGATATGGCCGAGCAGGCGCGGGTGATCGAAGATGCGATTGCCCAAGACGTTGACGCCATAGGGGTGAGCTGCAACGACCCGGATGGCTGCATTGACCCGATCCAATCCGCGATAGAAGCGGGCATCCCGGTTATGACTTGGGACTCGGACTCACCTGACTCCGGTCGTTTCACCTATCTGGGTGTCAGCAACTATGATGGCGGTAAAGCCGCTGCCGAACTCCTGATTCGTGAAATGGGAACTTCGGGCAAGGTCGCGCTACTGACGGGTGTGCCGGGTGCCTTTAACCTCGAAGTGCGTATTCGTGGCTTCAAGGATGGAATTGCGGGAACCGACATCGAGATCGTGACGACTGTCGCCTGCAATGACGATGTGAACCTCGGCGTACAGGTGGTCGAAGAAACCATGCTTGCCAACCCCGACCTCGATGGATGGTTCTTTGTCGGTTTGTGGCCCGTCTTCGCGGGTGATGGTGCGATGCCTCTATTTGAAGACGCCACCATGAATGGTGATCTCAAAGTGGTAGCCTTCGATACACTCCCGGTCGAACTCGAATGGGTTCAAGATGGTCGTCTCGACGCTCTTGTCGGGCAGAAGTATTGGGGTTGGGGCTATGACACGCTGTTCATGGCGCTTAATCATGTCGGCAATATGTATCCCTATCCCTCATGGACGGACAGTGGTATGGACCTTGTGACTATCAACAACGTAGAGGCGATGCAAGCCGCGTGGGATAGTGGGGACTTCACTCAGCCACTACCTCCCCCCTATTAAACTGAGAGATCGTTAATAACTCATGGGTGAGAGGGGGTATCCTCTCTCACCTCCACTTTAAGCATTTATCACCAACTTTAGTGAGGTAATAGCATTGGAACCGCAATCGGCACTGCGCGTCGAAGGCATCACCAAGAGCTTTCCCGGGGGGGTGCGGGCCCTTAAAAATGTTGATTTTGAGGTGTATCCCGGCGAAGTGTTGGCTTTGTTAGGCGAAAATGGTGCGGGCAAATCCACCTTGATGAAGATCTTGGCTGGCGTGTATCAGCGTGACGCCGGACATATCTTTCTGGGTGAAAAAGAAATCCACCCCCAAAACCCTGCCCATTCTCAAAAGCTCGGCATTTCTATTATTTATCAAGAACTCACTGTCACTCTGAATCAGACCGTCGCTGCAAATATCTTCATCACCCGCGAGCCGCATTACAAAGGACTGCTGACTCCGTTCCAACTGGTGAATCGGCGCAAGATGGAGCAGGAGTCTGAAAAGCTACTCAAAGTCGTTGGGGCTAATGTGACTCCTTGGAACATCGTCGGCACGTTATCGGTAGCGGAACGCCAACAGGTCGAGATTGCCAAGGCCCTGTCGGTTGATGCCCGAGTCATTATTATGGATGAGTCAACCTCGGCGCTCGGTCATGACGAAACCCAAACCCTCTTTGAGATTATTCGCGGCCTACGCGCACGTGGACTGGGCGTAATCTTTATCACCCATCGCCTCGAAGAAGTGATGGAAATTACCGACCGAATTATCGTGCTGCGCGATGGTGAGCGCGTTGGTATGCTCAAAACAGCCGAAACCAGCATTGATGAAATCGTGCGGATGATGGTGGGGCGTGATGTGTCGGACATCTTCAAAAAAGAACACGTCGAAATCGGTGAACCGATCTTGCGGGTGGAAAATCTGACACGTAGAGGGCGGGTTAAAAACGTCTCGTTCGATCTACACCGGGGCGAAATCCTCGGTTTTGCCGGGCTGGTGGGGGCAGGGCGCACTGAAACGATGCGCCTGATTTTTGGGGCCGATCATCGTGACGCTGGCAAAATTTGGTTTAATGGTAAGTCTATACATCTATCATCACCCAGCCAAGCGCTGCAAGCAGGGATCGGGCTGGTGCCTGAAGATCGTGCTGAGCAGGGCTTGGTGCTAGAAAACACCGTCTTGTTTAACATGATGCTGCCCACCTTGCGCCGCTTCACCCGGATCGGTTGGGTCAATCGGCGAGCCTCGCGTCAGATGGCTATGAACTATATCGAGAGGCTGCATGTCCGCACTCCCAGTATGGAGCAAATTATCAAGAATCTATCGGGCGGCAATCAGCAAAAAATAGTGCTGGCTAAATGGCTTATGGTAAATCCACGAGTTCTGATTATGGATGAACCGACGCGAGGCATTGATGTCGCCACAAAAGCCGAAATCCAAGCGTTGATAGTTGAACTGGCCCGGCAGGGCATCGGTATCATTATGATCTCTTCTGAAATGCCCGAAATATTGGCGATGAGTGACCGGATTGTCGTCATGCACGAAGGAAGTGTTGCTGGCATCTTAAGCCGCGACGAAGCCACCCAAGAACGGATTATGGCGTATGCCAGCGGGCTGGAAAATAATAAATTGAAAGAGGGTTTAGCCGTATGAACAACCAACCATCAACCGCTTCCACCAACCGTCAGACCTCGCGTCGCTGGCTGCGCGGCATCATATCCGGTCAGGAAGCGGGTGTTTTTGTCATCTTGATGCTGATGTGTCTGTATCTGGCGTATTCAACGGATACCTTCACCTCACCGCAAAATGTCAGCAATGTTACCCTAGCTTTCTCATGGATCGCCATTGCCGCGTTTGGTCAATCATTGGTAATCATTGCAGGGGGTATTGACCTGTCAACAGGCTCGGTTATGGCCTTGTCGGGTTTAGCCGCCGCCTACTTTATCAGCGGCGACCAGTCCCCTTGGGCAGTCAAAGAGATTACCGAAACCGGTCGAGAGATAATGGTAGTAGACAGCCAATATGTCATAGTGGCGCTCTTGGCAGGCTGCGCGATGGGGGCGTTTTTGGGCTTGGTGAACGGTCTTTTGGTGGCTAGAGGCGGGCTACCCGCGTTTATTGCCACATTAGGCATGATGAGTATCGCTCGCGGCGTGTGTTATGGATGGGCAAAAGGCTGGCCCTTTCGCGGCTTCAACAGCGATTTCCGCGAGATTGGTCAAGGCGAACTGGAGCTTCCCTTCGTAGATTACAATTTGCCCTATCCTACCATTATCATGATCATCATTGTGATCGTCATGACCGTTTTCCTGTCGCGCACCATCTGGGGATATCGCATCTATGCGCTGGGTGGCAATGAACAGGCCGCGCAGCTCTCCGGGATTAATACACGGCGCGTAAAATTGCTGGCATTTACGCTATCTGGCCTGATGGCTGGCATCGGCGGAACCTTGATGACCGCTCGCCTCGGTGTCGCCATGCCTACAGCGGCGCAGGGCTACGAACTGGACGCTATCGCTGCTGTGTTTATCGGCGGAGCCAGTGTCAAAGGTGGCAAAGGGACTATGATTGGAACCTTGATTGGGGCAGCCACCATGCAGGTCTTGCGTAACGGTATGAATCTGCGCGGCGTCGATGCCTATTGGCAGCCATCGGCGATTGGCTTTGTGATCATTATGGCAATCGTACTTGATCGCGCTCGTCAAGACCCCCGTACCAGCGCTTTTTTCAAGAATCTATTCATACGGGTGAGCAGTCTAAGAGTCCGCTCCAAACCCAGCGAAGCCCTGCACTGAAAATGAATCGCTGCCCCAGCACAACCCCAATGATGAATCCAGTCCACCTTACTACCGGTTGGGCTGGATGTTTAGGGTAGAATAACCAGCATGGACAAAACAGGGCAGCCTTTCTTAAAGGCAATCGGACTATGTAAGCGATACGGTGGTATCGAGGCGCTGCGCGATCTTGATCTGGACATTTATCCGGGTGAGGTGATCGGGGTCGTCGGCGACACAGATTCTGGTAAATCAACACTGCTAGGGCTGATCGCTGGCATCCTTAAACCTGACAACGGGCGTTTTTATGTACGTGGCAGGCGGGTTGGATTGTCGCCCTCCTATCGCGCGGGTCGTCATGGCATACGGGTGGTGCATCAAGACATCAATATCGCCGAGTATATGAGTGCTTTGACCTATATTTTTGCCGGACAGCCGCCATCGGCTCACCACCTGCTGTCACGCTGGGTTGGTTGGTGGAACAATCAGCAGTTGCAGGCCTATGCTGAAAAGGAGTTCTTACGACTCGATTTTGAGATTCCGCCTCTCGATTGCCCCCTCAATGATCTGACCGGTGCCCAACGCAAAATGGTGGCGTTTGTCCGTGCAACAATCTGGATGCCTGATTTGCTGCTGCTTGATGAGCCGATTAATGGGCTTGAGGCCTATAAACCCCATATTCTGCGACTGATTCGTGAGACACGTGACCGGCGTGGATCGGTGTTGCTGGTCACCCAAAATCTGGATGATGTGTTTCTGCTTGCCGACCGGATTTTGATCTTGCGAGCGGGGCGCAAGGTGACGGAATGCCGCACTGCCTCGACCAGTGTTGAAGATGTCGTTCGGGTGATTTTAGAATCAGCTGAGGAAAAGCTTACCCCAGCGGTGTGGGCACTAAGTAACTATTCTGAGGTACAGCGGCAGGCGGAAGAACTCGACCGCCTAAACAAAACACTCAAGCAACGTGCCGTCCAGTTGCAGGCCCATGCCGAGGTAGCACGCAGTGTGACGTCCATTCTAGATCGTAATGAACTGCTTACCCAGATCGCGCAGATCATTTACCAGCGTTTCGGCTATTACCATACAGGTATTTTCCTAATCAATACTGAAACCAATGAAGTTATCCTGCGCAGTAGTGCCCCCCAAAACCATGTTCTGCTCGCATCTCCAGAGATCAGGGTCGAGACGGATGATAAAAGTATGGTTGGATGGTGTGCGTTGCACGGTGATGCACGCCTAGCTAACAATGTTTCAATAGACCCCATGTGTGTTCCCGATCAAGGTCTGCCTGATACGTGCTCTGAACTTGTGCTGCCCCTACGCATCGGTAAGAAGATCGTGGGCGTGTTAGACTTGCAAAGCAATCAACTAGACGCTTTTAGCGAAGATGATGTTTTGGTGATGCAAAGCCTAGCCGATCAGCTTGCGATTGCCATTCGGAATGCGGATTTGTTTGACACAGCCGAGATGGCCCGCGAACAGGCTGATAAAGCCAACCGCCTGAAAAGCGTGTTTCTATCGAACATGTCCCACGAACTATGCACCCCCCTCACCGCGATTATTGGGCTGACTCAGGCGATGCTGGATTCCAATCTCAACATTTATCCCACCCCGCTGCCCACCGAATATCAACGAGATTTGCACACGATCAGCAAAAGCGGTGAGCATCTGTTGGGGTTGATTAATGATATTCTGGATCAGAGCAAGATCGAAGCGGGCCAGATCAAACTCAACCAAACGGCGTTTGATCTGGGCACAGTTCTCTATGAAGTGCTTTCTACCACTCAAGCACTGCTGCATGGGCGACCTCTCGAACTCAAGCACGACATACCAGCTAATCTGCCGCTGGTGTGGGCCGACAGCATCTATGTGCGCCAAGTCGTGCTCAACCTGCTTTCGAATGCCGCTAAATTCACGGAACAGGGCAGCATCCGGGTTGGTGCTTCGTCTGCCGATAATGAGATTCTCGTCTGTGTCGCAGATACCGGCATGGGGATTCCTGAATATGCTCGGCAGAACATTTTTGATCGTTTTCACCGGGGCGACTTGACGGTATCGCGCAAATATCGTGGCAGTGGGCTGGGGCTGAGCATCAGCAAGCAGCTAGTTGAGCTGCAAGGAGGCCGCATCTGGGTGGAAAGCGAGGTGGGCGTGGGCAGCAAATTTTACTTCACTGTACCTATGGCTACCTCCCAGCAGCGCGTGCTTAAGACCACAGTTCTGACTGAGCCTCCATTATATACAGCACGACGTTCAGTGATTTTTGACGCTTCTCACAATGACTCGGCCAAGATCAATGTTCGTTTTGTGCTGTTGGCGTGCTCCGAATCGGAGCTTACCCTCTCTTGGCAAAAGGCCCTTGAACGTGAAGGGTATGTCGTCGAAATGGTTGCGGTTAATAAGCTGTTTGTTGAACTAGCCGATCTAATGCTGCCCGACCTTCTAATCCTCGATTCGACTGATCCTCAAGGACCAGAAGTACAACGGTTGCTGCTGGATAACGTCGCACTCGCGCACATTCCACTGATTCTGGTCGTCGCGGCGGATCCGACCGAACTTGCCAAACGACCCATCCCGCTGTTTTACCTAAAGAAGGAAAATGCTGCCGCTCAAGAAATGAGCCGACTTGCACGCTCCTGTCTCGTTTAGTGCTGCTGCTGTTTTCATGGCCTTCTAGATCCTTCAAACGGTTTAAGTGTCGCCAATTTGGCTTCCGCGTGTTGAAAAAGTCGTGCATAAAAATCGAGGCTCAATCATCGGATGCCACCCAGCCCGTTGGCGAATCCCCTTTACACGATACCCGCTCAAGGCTGCTACTTGGCTTCTGGTGTACAACGGAAGCCATCGGAGGTCTTGCCGAGCTACGCTGTTGCGAAGTGCCCATACGGGCAAGTCTGAGACATGCCCCTACGATTGAAAACGGCCTTGTAGGGGCGCGGTCTATGACCCGCTCTGCCTTTGAAACTAAGTTTTACCTTTTTGTGATCCTGATAATGGCGGTAAGCATTGGTCTCATTTTGTAATATAATGGAAATAGATGTAGTTGCTAAAAGACCGATGGGAGCGAAGCAATGACCTCTTCTTCCCATGTTGGTTGATCAATCTGCATTCTTGCGGCCAAAACCATAACTTCGACATCGCTAAGGCCCAAGTGGGGTGCTGCAAATGAAACATCGACCTGAGTTAACACCGCAGATAACATTGGCAGCCGCATTACTAGAATCCGCGCCCGATGCGATGGTCATTGTCAATTCGATGGGTCAAATCGTACTGGTCAATGCTCAAACCCAACGACTATTCGGCTATAGCGCCGAAGAATTGGTTGGGCAACCCGTCGAGATGCTCGTGCCAAATGGTTTCCGCGAACGACACCCCGAACACCGCGCAGGTTATTTTGCTGATCCCCATACTCGTCCAATGGGTGCGGGTATGGAGTTGTATGCCTTACGCAAAGATGGGAGCGAATTCCCCGTCGAAATCAGCCTTAGCCCCCTAGAAACTGAAGAAGGCATGTTGGTATCCAGCGCCATTCGGGACATCACGGATCGCAAGCGTACCGAAGTGAAGTTCAGAGGATTACTAGAATCCGCGCCCGATGCGATGGTCATTGTCAATTCGATGGGTCAAATCGTATTGGTCAACGCTCAAACCCAAAGACTATTTGGTTATAGCGCACAAGAATTGGTTGGGCAACCCGTCGAGATGCTCGTGCCAAATGGTTTCCGCGAGCGACACCCTGAACACCGCGCAGGTTATTTTGCCGACCCCCACACTCGTCCAATGGGTGCGGGTATGGAGTTGTATGCCTTACGCAAAGATGGGAGCGAATTCCCCGTCGAAATCAGCCTTAGCCCCCTAGAAACTGAAGAAGGCATGTTGGTATCCAGCGCCATTCGGGACATCACGGAGCACAAACGCACCGAAGAAGAAATCCGTAAGTTGAATGCCGAACTACAACAGCGTGTCGCGCAATTGACCGCCGTCAATAAAGAATTGGATGCGTTCAGTTACTCCGTTTCGCATGACCTGCGGGCCCCACTTCGCGCCTTAGATGGGTTTAGCCAAGCCCTACTGGAAGATTACCATGATCACCTCGATGAAGAAGGACAGGAGTACCTCACCCTTATTCGCTTCGAAAGCCAACGCATGGGGCACTTGATTGATGATTTGTTGGATCTATCACGTTTTATACGAACCGATCTACGTCGCGAGAAGGTTGACCTGAGCACGCTTGTTCATGAGATTGCCAAAGCATTACAACAGCAAGAACCTGAACGTAAAGCTGAGTTCGCCATTCGGGGCGGCCTCATGGTCTGTGCCGATGCCTCCCTCTTACGGGTAGTAATGGAAAATCTTGTGGGTAATGCTTGGAAATACTCTAGCCAACAGCCAAGGGCGTATATTGAATTCGGTGCTATGCAAGCCAACGGTGAAATCGTGTATTTTGTGCGCGACAATGGCGTTGGTTTTGACATGATCTACGTCAACAAGCTGTTTGGGGCATTCCAACGACTCCATAGCAATACCCAGTTCGAAGGGACTGGCATTGGTCTGGCAAGTGTTCAACGCATTATTCATCGACATGGTGGGTCGGTTAGGGCGGAAGGGACTGTCAATGTGGGAGCGACATTCTACTTTACGCTTGGGCAAGAACATTGTGATTAAAACGGAGTAGTGTATGAACAACGTTATCCTGCTTGTAGAAGATAATCACAGCGATATCAAGCTGACACAACGCGCCTTCCGGCAACGCAATATTACCAATGAACTTGACGTTGTAACCGATGGTGCTGAAGCTCTAGAGTATCTATTTGGCAAAGTTGGTGATGAATACCAGCATTCACTTCCCATCCTTGTCTTATTAGACATTAAATTGCCAAAGATAGACGGGTTAGGGGTCTTGGAACGTATACGCGGCAACGAGCGAACCGCGTTGTTGCCAGTCGTAATCTTGACCTCGTCCAAAGAGCAAGAGGATATTGTGCGAAGTTATCAACTCGGTGCCAATAGCTACATCCGTAAGCCAGTAGATTTTCAACAGTTTGCGGATGCACTCCAACAGTTGGGGCTTTACTGGACAGTCTTAAACGAGAGTCCCTTCAAGTAACCTGAGGATTCACTGATGGCAACACGACTGCGTATCTTGATCTTAGAAGACTCACCGAGCGATGCGAAACTGTTGCTGCGTGAGCTGCGGCGTGGTGGTTATGAGGTGGAACATCGCCGTGTTGATAATGCGGCAGACATGATGGCCGCATTAGAAAGCGCAACTTGGGACGTCATTCTTTCGGATTACTCGATGCCGGGCTTTAGTGCCCCCCTGGGCCTAAAACTGATGCTAGACAAGGGATTTGATATCCCTTTCATAATCGTATCAGGCACGGTTGGCGAAGATACCGCTGTGGAGGCGATGAAGGCAGGTGCCCATGACTTTTTTGCCAAAAACAAACTTACACGCTTAATCCCTGCTGTTGAGCGCGAGGTACGTGAGGCCGAGGAACGGCGCAGGCGTCACATAGCTGAGATTTCTCTACAGGAAAGCGAAGAACGCTATAAGAGTCTGGTTGAGTCTTCACCCAGTGGGATTATTCTCCAAGTCGCTGAACAAATTGTCTATGTCAATCCGGCTGCCATCAACCTGAGTGGGGCAACCCATGAATCTGCACTTCTAGGGCATTCCTTTGGGGATTTTGTATTTCCGGCAGACGTTGAGTCCATTACTCAGCTTATCCAGCAATCGGATCAGGCCCAGCTACTTAGGCTAGGTGAACGGAAGCTGCGTCAGCTAGATGGGCAAGAGCTAGATGTAGAGATTTTGGTAAGCCGTGTAAAATATTATGGTCATCAAGCCATCCAATTCAACCTCCACGACATCACCGAGCGTAAACAAGCCGAGGCTGCCCTCGCACAAGAACGCCAATTGCTGCGAACCCTAATCGACAACCTACCTGATCGGATTTATGCCAAAGATGCTGAGGGTCGGTATACCCTTAAGAATCAAGCTGATACTCGTCTCATGGGAGCCATCTCACCCGATGAAATCATTGGCAAGACGGACTTTGATTATTATCCTATGGAGATCGCGCGGCAGTACCACACGGATGATCGGTCTGTCCTTCATTTAGGTCATTCCTTAATCAATCGGGAAGAGCCGTTTGTGGATGCCGATGGAAAACATGGCTGGATGTTGACTTCTAAGGTCCCGCTACGCGATAGTCAAGGGCACATCATTGGGTTGATTGGGATTGGTCGTGATATTACCAAGCGTAAGGAAGCAGAAAGTGAATTAACCGCGCTGTATAATGCAACCTCCTTCTTGTATAGGGCCGATAGTTTAGCGAATTTGGGAGAACAGATCGCCAAAGCAGTCGTCAAAGAATTCAGTCAGGCCGATTGCGGGGTATTGCTGCTAGACAAGGCCCATAACCGCATGATACGGCTTGCCCGCGCGGGTAGCTATACAATTAACCCGACCACCCCCCTAAACTTAGATGAGCCAAGCCTTGTCGCCGAGGCTGTCAAAACAGGCCAACTGATTTATGCCCCCAATGTTCGTGAGTCACCCGATTATGTCATCGGCGATGCCCGAACCCAGTCGGAATTGGTTATTCCGTTACGCATTTCCGAAGGCATCATTGGCGTCCTTGACCTGCAAAGCGATAGGCTCGATGCGTTTATCCAAAAGGATCAACGAGTCCTGAGTGTATTTTCCGAACGTGCTGCGGCAGCTCTCCAGATCATGCGCCTATATGATGAACTCAATCAACGTGCCGCCGAATTGGAATGGCGGGTGGAGGAGCGCACGGCCCAGCTCAACAATGCCAAAAATCGTATTGAGTCAATTCTCAATAGCAGCAGTGACATGATAATTCTGTGTTATCCCGACGGCACCATCAGCCAAGTGAATCCGTCCTTTGACATAATGTTTGGATGCCGACCAGATGAGATGCTTTTTCAGCCGCTTATTAGCTTGGTTATCCCCTCCCACATCCCAAGGTTGGAGGATGTTTTTGCCAGAGCCTTAGAAACGCAGCAACCACAACGGCTAGAGCTTACGATCCATTATAAAGAGCAGGTAACTTTTGAAGCCGATATGGTGTTGTCGCCAGTGGTCGAAGCGGATGAAAAACTACAAGGGATTGTATGCAGTTTACGTGACATCACGGCCCACAAGGAGATGGAACGCCAGCTTCATCAGATGCTTGAAGAAGCGATGAGTTTGAGCGAACTGAAAACCCGTTATGTGTCAATGGCGGCGCACGATCTCCGTCATCCACTAGCCGTGATCCAAACCTCAATGGATACCATTCAGCATTACTACGATAGATTGACCGATGAACAAAAAAGAGCCAAATTTAGCCAGATCCAAACTCAGATCACGATGATGGTCGCGATGCTCGATGATATTCTCATCCTTGGTCGGGTTGAATCGGGCAAGCTCAGTTTTAACCCGACGACACTGGATTTGGTTACCTTCTGTCAAAACCTTTCAGGCGAAGTACAACTCACCAGTGGCACCATCCATAAAATTGACTTTTCCAGTGACGGCTTATGCGATGCTGTGAATGTGGATGTCAACCTGCTACACCATATTTTATGGAATTTGCTCTCGAATGCCATCAAATATTCGCCCGAGCAAAGCCCCGTGAAGTTTACCGTGACCTGTACGCCAGATTGGATCGTATTCCTTGTGCAGGATCAAGGCATTGGCATTCCAGATTCTGAACAAGCGCATCTGTTTGAACCATTCCACCGGGCCAGTAATGCCAGACAGATATCGGGTACGGGATTAGGGTTGGTCATCGTTAAGCAGTCAGTCGAGTTGCATGGCGGTACTTTCACCTTCGAGAGCAAAGAAGGACAAGGTACGACATTTACCGTCACACTTCCCCAAACACCGCTAGATAGACAAGGATGAATATGAAAACCATTTTGATCGTTGAGGATAATCAGGCCATTCGAACCGAACTGCTTGGCGTGCTGGGGTTGGAAGGGTACGAGGCCCTTGGAGCCGAAAATGGCGACGCTGGAATACTATTGGCGCAACAATATCAGCCCGACTTGATCATTTCCGATATTACGATGCCGGGGCTAGATGGGTATGAGATGATTGCAGCACTGCGGCAGAATTTACAAACTGCCCATATCCCTGTTGTCTTTATGACTGGCGAATCCGAACCCACAATTATTCAACAAGGTTTACAGTTAGGCGCAGTCGGTTTTCTCACCAAGCCGTGTCCCTTGAAAGATATCCTCGCCACCATCACCAAGCACGTCGGGTCATGAAATTTGGTGTACTCGCGCTCAATCTCCCTCAAGGCGAAACCGTTGTGAATCCCGGAACAACTCTACATTCCCTTCAAGGATGAACCGGGGATAGATTGGCCTGATGATAGCAAATGGGTATTGCCATCAGATCCTGTTGGTGAATCAACGCAGAATTGATTTTGAGGGAGCATGAGATTGTTAAGCCCCATAACTCCCATCACTACCTACAGTAAGCATCCACGACGCTACATTGACGACTTATCCCGGATAACGGTTCGAGTGGCAAAAACGGCTTTCCGCATTGTCGTAAGAGTCCACGACTCAAGCCCAATTCCTGATTCTGGAGATATATAGGAAGGTGATTTTGGATTCAAATCACCAATTAGGTTAAGATAACGGCATCATCTCCCCCGTAGTATGATCAAACACCGGACTATGTTCGGCATAACGAGGTTCGCTATGAGAAAGTGTCTTCTACTGATTGTCATTCTCTTAATACCGTTATACTCTACGGCCTTTGCACAAGACAATGACCCACCAGAACTTGAACTGGGACAAACGCTGGTGGTATCCGGTCTCAATTTTACTATTGCTTATCCAACAGGCTGGGTACATGATATCTCTCAACGGATTGCAGTCGCCCAACCCGAAGCTGACCTTGCAGCCCTAACAAACGAAGATGGGATAACCGAGCAGCCTGCCCCGTTTGTGCTTTCGGCTAGCCCCGACGATCTGCCCAATGTCATGGATTTGCCGGCACGCGAGGCGGCTGAGACCCTGACGGAGGATATGGAAAAAATCACCCCCGAAGGCGAATTTTGGGTGGGCGATGCGCGGGGCTTCGGCTTCAGTGGGCTGCAAAACGGCAGCTATATCTATTTCGTTGCTATGACACCGACTGAAGATGGCTGGACGGTCTATAGCCTGAGTGCTGGTGACCGGGAGACGGGCGAAGCCGCCATACCGAGCTTCATCACCATGCTCAAGGCGGTGACAACTGTCGATGCTTAATCTCAACACGATTGACAGCGTTATTGAAACCATTGAAAACACTCCCGATCATCCTGTTCTCAAGGTGAGTTTTCATTTTTCAGCGCGAGTAGCACCTGAGACGCGCTATGTCGGACGATTTGGTGTGATCGGAGTCGTTGCATTTGCGTACTCCCTCAACGGCGATCAACTCGCGCTGCGGGTTTTGCCGGGGCAACCATTGGCGAATTGGCCGGTTGTCCGAGTCTCGCATATTGGCGAAGGCTGCCGGACGATCAGTTCGCGGCTGTCTCGCCTAATGCCTGCCATCCTGCAAATTGATACACCGCTTGAACATCAGCAAGCGCTCAAAATATACACTGACAGCGTGCTGAAATACAGCAACTGGCTGGGCGATACTGAAGGTGTCACCGAGGCATTTATCAACGCCTCACGCGATGAAACTGCCGACATGTTCACCCCCCTGCCGCATTTGCCCTTCAGCAGTGCCGATCCCGATTCGGTTTTGGCGCTGTTTGATCGCGTTTACGAGCAGGTGCTCAACGATCCAACCAACCTAGTGGAACGTTGGCGCGAAGTGATTCATGTGGACGCAGCGTTCGCGCCTGCACAAGCGCTGCACTTCAAGGCGCTGCTGGCGGGTGATGATGATGCCGCTATCCGCCAGAGTGCGTGGGATGTGCTGACGCTGAATCATGCCGTCGATAATGTCTACATGGTCGAGCGGGTTCGCAATCCTCAGTTCGGATGGCCGGACGAAAATCCGGTGATGATTGCCGCGCAAACGCTGCTCGAACGCGGTTTCCCTCCAATGCAGGAGTCAGTATCAGAGGCTTTTACGCCGGTCGTCGAAGGGCTGGCGAATGACGGAGAAGCCTTTAACGGGACAGCGTATCTGGAAGCGGCGCAGCAGGTATATGCCCAGAAAGACTATGAACATGCCTATGTCGCCAGCCAGAACGCCGTCTTTTGGCGGAATATTGCTCAGGAAATGACCTATCCCGAAGCGCTGGCATTTGCGCTGACAATGGCCCGCGACTGGCAGCAGCCCCAACTGGTCAGGGCACTGGAACTGGCACAGGAGAATGAAGCTCCTGCCAAAACCGAGACACCCGCACCCAGCGAAATCGTGCTGCCGCGTGACGTGGAATGGAGTCCACAGTCCCAAATTTTCCTTGAGAAACTCTCGTCCGGGGAGATGGCCTACGCCAGCGGCGATTGGATTCTGATCCATCGACATAAGCGCTGGTGCTGGTTATCGCAGGGTTATCTAGGGGGCGACAAAATCATCGCGACGCTGGCTATCCTGAGATCGCAGACACTGGCTAACTTGATTTCAACCATCCCGCCGGAAGAATTCGCCAAACAAATTGTACCCGTCGTTGAGCTTCCCGAAGCCCTGCAACAGGACTTGCGCTTCAAGCTGCTGCCGGATATTGACGATTATCATTATTTGCTCGACAAAAAACACATGAGCATTACGGGTGGCGCAATCACCGAAGATACTACTACCCCTCAGTTAGAACGTGAACAGCGCCGCGAATTGACCCACAGCATTTTAACATCGCACGGCGGCGGTTGGTTCAAATTTTGGGCGACGTGGGAAGAGATCGAACAGGCATTGAATGAGAGACCTTAATACGGAGACCAGACCAAAATGGGGGCTAGGTTAAGCATGTACGCTGGAACAGAAAACCCTGTACGGTTCAGTTGCATCGAACCCGGAAGTGAATGAATCGAGGTTATCATCACCCCCCAGTGTTCGCCCACATCGTAGCCGCCCCCAGATGTGGAGGAGCATTGGGCTAGGCGCGATAATCGTGTTTCATCAAAACGGTTTGTAAATGGGGAGGGGATCATGGAAGCCGAGCATGTGGCGGCCCAAAGTCAGTTGCACAATCTCCTACAAACACACCCGGCATGGAGTCATCGTCAACTCGCCGAGACGATTGGTTACTCGAAGGCATGGGTCAAGAAATGGCGAAACGGCTCCAAGAGGCAAATCCCACAGACGATAGCGTGATATGGGGATACTCGCGTGCCCGTCACCATCCGCCGCCACGCATTGCAGCACCTGTTGTAGGCCTTTCAAGGACAAAAGGAGGAAAACATACGCTAAGGAAAATTAGCCAGAAGTCAGCGATAGTCCTATAATTTTCTTTGTCGTGAATTGGGTTTTCGGATAAGTCTCATGCGTATCGTTGCTTACCTCCGCATTTCAACTCCCGGGCAAGGCCTTGATAAGAACAAGCTGAAAATCCTCCAAGAGGCTAATACCCTGTCGCGTGGGTCGAAGAAACGGCCCTTGTAGTGTTTTCAATTCGCTCGAAACCAACGATGGGTTGTTGGTCAGCCCGCTTCGGGAATATCGCTTTTAGGATAGTGATGGTTACTCACTAGATCAACTTCGTCCGCTCCGCCTCTTGCCTTAGTGTATATTTTCACCTTTTGTCCTTGAAGGGCCCACACTGGTCATTTTGGGGCGTATTCCGATATTGGGTCTATCTCCCATTTTTGATGCAATTGCCCTTGGCGACCACGAGTTTGTTTTGACATTCATCCAGTTTTTGGTTATAGTGAATTCTCAAGATGATTTGCCACAAGGCAACAGAAATATTTACCCAAGTTACTCATTCGTGTGGAACGGGGTGTAAATAATCGCCACACGAAAACCTATCAAGATCTTATTCCCCGGCGTGAGCCAAATGTGTTTGCGTTATAACCCTACAAGGATTCTTTCTTCAATAGAATGACCTTGTATTTGTGTCGGATTTAACCTCTGCAACCAGAATAACCAAATCTGGTACATCGTCGGCAATCCTGTAATTTTGTTTAATGAGTAAGGAGTATACTATGCGCAGAATCTATGCAATTCTATTTGTTTTTGCGTTGATATTTAGCGGATTTGGAGCCGCAGTATCCGCGCAAGAAGATCCCATTCGTGTTGGTTCTAAGCAGTTCACGGAACAAATCGTACTTGGGCAAATCATTTTGATCGCGCTGGAGGATGCGGGATATGCCGTAGAAGACCGTACTAACCTCGGTAGTACGCAAGTAAATCGGGATGCACTCGTCAACGATGAAATTGATGTATATCCCGAGTATACAGGCACCGCACTTTTCAATTACTTTAGCGAGGTTGAGTGGGCTAAGATCCCTGAGGAAGCCTTTGGAGACCGCACTCTAGGCTATGCGCTGCTAAGCTCATATGATGCCGCCCTCAATGACCTTATTTGGTTGGAGCCGACCCCAGCCAACAATACCTATGCTTTTGCTGTCACCAGCGATTTTGCTGAAGAAAATGGCATTTATTCGGTACTGGATTTTGCAGATTATGTGAATTCCGGCGGCGAGGTCTACATGGCAACGGGTGATGAATTTGCCCAACGCCCTGATGGGATCCCTGCGTTTGAAGAAATCTATGGTTTTGACCTGACTGAAGACCAACTGCTCATCCTTGCTGGTGGAACACCTGCCCAAACCGAGCAAGCCCTGAACGAAGGGACAAATGATGTAAATGTGGCAATGGCATTTGCAACAGATGGAGCCTTACAAGCCTACAATTTTGTTGTGCTAGAAGACCCCCTTGGCGCGCAGCCCGTTTATGCCCCAACACCCGTGTTCCGAGGAGAAGTTTTGCGTGAGAATCCGGAAATTGTCGGCATTATCAATCCTATTTTCCGGGCACTTGATAATGTTACACTGCAAACCTTGAATGCGCGGGTTGAAGTGGATGGCGAAAATCCGGCAGATGTGGCTAGATCGTGGCTAACTGAAAGTGGCCTCATTGGTAATTAAGCAGCATATGTGCGGTGTCCGGTAAAGTTTGCCGGACACCTGTTACAAGATAAATCTGTTTGTGGAAGGTCGGATGCACCCGGCCTTTCACCCCAGCTATCCAAGTCAATTATACTCTCCAAATTTTTGGAAAAGGAGGGCGTCATTAGCAACCGCATTGCGATTTTAGGCAGTGTCATTGCCAGCTTTGGTTTTTTCTTTTTGCCACTGCTGGAAATTAAGCCGAACCGCCTTGCTTCGGGCATCCAAATTAATCTATTTGAGCTAGAGGGCGATTTGCGCTATGAACTGCTTTTTGCGCTGGCCCTTGTACCACTATTTGTTGCGTTTCAATCGAATCGTGGGCGGCGCGGTTGGGCACTCGTCGTGCTTGGGAATTTGCTGATGGTGCTGACTCTGTTGTTGCCGGCCAATGCCGCCACCCACTTGCTGGACGGAGCCGAAACCTTATTTGAAGAAGGCACACGGGTGAGCAATCCACGCATTTTTACCTCGACCGCCATTGCATTTGGTTTATTAGGGGGATACATCGTCTTATTTGGCGGCCTACGCGATCTTGTTGCAGAAAAGGTCACAGCCTGGCCTCGCATGATTGCAGGCACAGCCGGAATAGTGGTTATTCTCATCTTGCTCTCAAGGGGGACTTTAGACAGCTACTCGATTTTGGTGGAGTTTTCCCAACGTGGGGAAACGCTTGGACAGCGATTTATTGAACATTTTGTATTCGTCGCGGTTTCGCTCATCGCAGGGCTAATTATTGGTACGGCATTGGGACTATGGTCCGCCCGCGAGGAGCACGTCGAAGATATTATTCTGTATATGGTTGGGATTATTCAAACGATTCCTAGTCTGGCTTTATTTGGTGTTTTGTTAGTACCTCTGGCGCGGCTGGGCGATCAATCCGTTACAGCTGTTTTTCGGTTTTTCATTCTCAGCCTCATCCTAGGGGTAGTCGTGCTTATCGTGACCCGCAGCCTCCATTCAGCCATTCCTGACCGATTGCGCCCTTGGGTTATCATAGTGAAATTTTTCACAATGGCAATTCCCATCGGATTATTCGCGGTCTTAATGATTACTTTTGGTTTTGAGGTGGTACTCAATGTCTTTGTTGATGAAAATCGCCATCCCATGCTGCTATTGATACTCGCTGGTTTTATGCTAAATCCATTTTTGTTATGGCTTAGTCAACGCAACAGCCAAATGAATCACCCCTACTGGCGTTATGCCCGTTATGGATTGCTGATTGCGTCAGGAATTGGCTTGTTGTCGCTGGTGTTTGAGGGAGCGACAGAGGTCATCGGAACGAAAGCACTAGAGGCTTTGACCATTCGTGATTTAGGCGTCTCCGGAATTGGCACCGCCCCGGCAATTATCGCCCTCACTTTATATTCGCTCCTGCCCGTCGTCAGAAACACCTACACCGGGCTGAAAAATGTTGACCCTGCTGTGATTGATTCTGGCATGGGTATGGGCATGACCCCTACTCAAATTCTTTTTCAAATAGAACTACCTTTGGCATTTCCCGTGATTATGGCTGGGGTGCGTAATGCAGGTATCTCGCTAATTGGCATCACGGCGATTGCTTCAATCATTGGGGCTGGGGCATTAGGCGATTTTATTTTGTTAGGCGTCAATACGACCTCGATAGATTTGATTCTATTGGGGGCAATTCCCGCCATTATCCTAGCTGTGCTGTTTGATGCCTTGATGCAGCTTCTTGAAAAATCATTTACATCGCCCGGTATTCGGCGGTTAGAACAATAATTTATATCTTGCTGGAGTGAAGGCGATGATTGAATTTAAGAATGTGATAAAGCAGTACTCGAATGGCTTCCGGGCGGTTGATAATTTGAGCTTGATGGTGCGTGAGGGGGAAATCTGTGTCCTTATTGGCCCATCGGGATGTGGCAAAACCACCAGTATGCGAATGGTGAACCGCTTGATCAGCATTACTAGCGGCGAAATTCTTATCAACGGGCAACCCAACACCCAACTACCAGCCGAGGAACTGCGTCGTCAAATTGGCTATGCCATTCAGCAAATTGGGCTGCTACCTCACATGACGGTTGCCGAAAATATTGCGATTGTGCCACGCCTCTTATATTGGGAAGAGGGTCGCATTCGTCATCGGGTAGACGAACTGCTCGAACTGGTGGGATTAGACACCGACATCACCCGTGACAAATACCCTCGCCAACTCTCAGGTGGTCAACAGCAGCGGATTGGCGTGGCGCGTGCCTTGGGCGCTGACCCACCTATTATGCTAATGGATGAGCCTTTTGGGGCAGTAGACCCAATCACCCGTGAGGTGCTTCAAGCAGAATTTCTCCAAATTCAGGAGCGAGTCGGCAAGACGATTATTTTTGTGACACATGATATAGACGAAGCAATCAAGATGGGAGACCGGATTGCGATTATGCGGGAAGGGCGTCTGGTGCAATATGATACACCGGATACGATTTTGGCCCATCCAGCAAACCGCTTCGTTCGCGATTTTGTGGGGACTGACCGTACCCTAAAACGGTTGGGACTGATGCCTATCCGCAAATTGGTCAATTCTAACCCACCCACCTGTACGTTAGACTCTACCATTGAAGAAGTACGTCAGCGTTTCCGAGACTATGGCGTCAACTCCATTTTTGTCGTAGATCAGGACGATAACACACTCAAGGGGTGGGTAGACAAAGAGGAGCTAGAAACCAACACCTCGCTATTGGATGCGATGTATGAAGCCCCTTGGGTAGATATTGCGGTGCGCGATGATGCCACTGCCCGCGAAGCCCTCAGCGCAATGGTAGCACGAGGCTTTCGCGTTACCCCTGTGGTAGACCGGCGTGGAAAGCTGGTGGGGGCGATTACGCTCAAAGCGCTACAAGACCTCGCTTCATATGATCCTGTCGCGGTGGCGGCGCATAATGGGGGCGGCGTCTGATGTCAAACTTGCGTGCAAAACATCTTAGCCCTATAGCTGGTACATGGTCGCTTCACCGCTTAGTCACAGCGTTGGTCTGGTTAGTGATAACCGGATTGGTCTTCATTTTGAGCCTCCAAACCGTTACCCTGCATGATGATGAGCGTTTTCCCCGCGATTTCCAAGTAAGGGTAGAACTGACAGAAGATAAAAACACAATTCAGCTAGACATCATCGCGGGCACTTTTGAATACGATGTGGTGCCAGAAGTCCCTTACCTTGTTGAGACAGGCACATTTACCCCTGATACAGAGAATCCCGTAGCATCTCGCCTTTTTAGAAGTATCCCTGACATTGTAGAAGTGACGATTGAACCCCAAGTCATAATGCTGGTCTATGATAATGATGTCGAACCCGATTTAATGCTGCGGCGGGCACGGCGACCAGTGTTCAACGCGGTTTTGAACGACGCTGGAACTATCGAAGCGACGATTTCGTCTGAGACCGAAAAAACCCTGATTTTTAGCACGAGTGATGATAAGTGGCGGTATGGGCGTTACGTTCCGGCCTTAATTCCAGAGGGTGAACAAGAAGTATATGCGTCGCGTGAGGTCGGGATGGCTGGCTCGGCGCTGGCCCAATTCTTGTTTGACAAGGTGAAGTCGTTAGAATCCTTGACAATCAACCCAGATAGCCTCGTTGTCACCTACCGTGACGGGGCCGTTGAAAACCAAGTTGCTAACCGTGTGCAAGAAGCCTTGAATGACTTTTATCCCAGAGCATCCCTAGGTCCAAATCTTTGGTTATTTAGCCCCAACCCAAGCTCTGAAAGAATTTTGGAAATTGAGCCAGTGGAGACCGCCATTCCACTGTTTGGTTTCACTTTGGTGCTTGTTCTCATTGAAATTGGAATGTTTTTTTATTTCCATAGCCGAGATGATAAATTCATTCGCCCGCTGGTGCGTATCACAGAGGCGTTCTTTTTCTATTGGTCACTTTTCGGTCACGAACCGCTATGGGACTATCTGCTTGGTCTCATCTTCCCAACCAGTAGGCAGCTTATACACCCCAATGCAAGTGTCATCGAATTTGTGGCCCAACATTTGGAACTGGTCATTGTCTCATCTCTTATCACTGTTCCGGCAGGCCTACTATTCGGTATTCTTGTCACCCGCGATGACTTTCGAGAGTTACTACCCTTGGTCAACAATCTCGTCAATAGTGGGCAAACCGTGCCGACGATTGCCGTTGTCGCGTTCATGGCGCCTGTTGTTGGATTTGGCTTTCGGCCCGCAATAATCGCGCTGGTTGCCTATGGGCTGCTGCCTGTCTTACGAAACACAATTGCAGGGTTAGAGGGGGTGGATGATTTTATCATTGATTCTGCACGTGGTATGGGCATGACCCCCTCTCAAATTTTGTTTCAAGTTGAGCTACCAATTGCCAGCCGCATCATTATTGCAGGCATACGTACCAGTATGGTCATTAATGTAGGGACAGCAACCCTCGGTGCATTTGTCGGCTCCGGTGGTCTTGGTACGCCAATTACCAGCGGCCTTTCGATGACGGTAGATGCATTTATCCTATTGGGAGCAATCCCAGCAGCTCTACTGGCGATTTTGATTGATTATGTCTTGGGGCGCATTGAATTTGTCGTTACTCCACGTGGGTTGCAAATCGAGCTGTAGAGGAAGGGATAAGATCAAAAAATGTGTGGCATTCTCGGTGTGCAGGGTCATACACAAATTTCGATAGAAAACCAGCTTCGCTTGCTGGCGCATCGTGGGCCAGATCATCAAGAGGCAACCCGCCTGAATGATGTGATATTGGGACACACCCGTTTAGCAATTGTGGATGTTGAACATGGTCAACAACCTCTACAGTCGCCCGATAGACGATACTCGCTCATCTGCAATGGCGAAATCTACAATCATCAGGCCATACGCCATCAGTTATCCGACTATCCATTCCAGACGAATAGTGATAGCGAAGTGATTATCGCACTTTATCAACGTTATGGGCCGCAAGCAGTGGAATATTTGGATGGCATGTTCGCCTTTGCACTCTACGACGTCAAAACCGATACACTCTATCTTGGCCGTGACCCCATCGGCATCAAACCGCTGTATTACGGTTGGCGTGATGACACCTTCTATTTCGCTTCAGAAATTAAATGTCTACAGCATCTTGTAGAGACATTATACGAGTTCCCCCCCGGTCACTACTATCAGGATGGCGAGTTTGTCGAGTATTTTGACCTGAAACAGATAACCACCACTGTCTCGGCCACCCCAGCACCGTCTTTAGATGACATTAGGCGGATTTTAACAGGAGCCGTGCATAAACGATTAATGTCCGATGTCCCGCTCGGTGTTTATCTGAGTGGTGGGCTAGACAGCACCATCATCGCGGCACTGGTAGCAGAAGAAATTCCCCACGTCCATTCATTTGCGGTGGGAGTGGAAGGTAGCAACGACCTCGCAAATGCACGCCTCGCCGCCCGTGCCCTAGGCACCCAACACCATGAGTACATCTATACTGCCGAAGAAATAATAGAAGTCTTGCCAAAGGTCATCTATCATCTCGAATCCTATGACCCATCATTGGTGCGCAGTGCTATCCCCAACTATTTCCTTGCCCGCATGACCCGTGACTA
Source organism: Anaerolineae bacterium (assembly GCA_041753455.1). Classification (GTDB taxonomy): domain Bacteria; phylum Chloroflexota; class Anaerolineae; order Aggregatilineales; family J027; genus CFX10. The sequence goes on from JBGSUK010000020.1 coordinate 71,599, forward strand.
TGTAACGGTTGTCCTTACCGGCGAAGGGGCAGATGAACTTTATGCAGGCTATCACTATCTCAAACGATTTGATGAAATGGCGCTGAATGAAGAATTGATTGCCCTAATCACCGGCCTTCACAATTGCAATCTGCAACGCTGTGACCGCATGACAATGGCCCACAGCATCGAGGCGCGGGTGCCATTCTTGGATATTGAGTTTGTCGAACTTTCCATGCGGGTACCCAAGCATCAAAAAATTCACCCCACCACCCAGACCGAGAAATGGGCACTGCGAGAAGCATTTAGTGCCATCCTGCCCGCTAACGTGATGTGGCGTCGGAAACAACAGTTTTCACAGGGGGCAGGTTCTAACGACTTGCTGGTGACACTAGCTGAGCAGCAGATTAGCGATGAAGACTATACCACCCGTACCAACGCGATTGAGCAGCAAACGGGCCTAACCATTCCTTCCAAAGAGATGCTTCTGTATTACACAGAATTTGATCATTTCTTTTCAGATAAAGCCCGACATTTGGTGAATTTATGGCGGGGAGAGGAGGTTCATTTGAATTAACGTTCAAAAATTGAGGCATATTGCCCTAGCTAAAAGGTAACTATTCAACATGGAGAGCTTATCATGACAGACCAACCATTTAGCGTAAAAATACCAGATGGAATTAATAATCTACCCCAAGATAAGGAATATTGCATTCTGTTCCAGGATGGACACCAACGTAAACTTCGGTTGCATGACTACCACGAAATTTATGGGGTTCCGGGTCTATACGAGCATCTGTTTTACAACATTCTACGCTGTCAATCGCCCGAAGTAGTCACCACTAACCTTGTGAAAGAGCTTGAGAAATCGTCAGACTCTCCCTCCGAATTAGTGGTACTTGATCTTGGAGCAGGAAATGGCATGGTCGGCGAAGCCCTTCAAAAAAAGGGAGTTGAAACGATTGTCGGGATAGATATTATCGAAGAAGCCGCCTTTGCCGCCGAGCGTGACCGACCCGGTATTTATCAAGAATACTTTGTGGAAGACCTTTGTGCACTGCCACACCCCACTGAAGAATTTCTTAATGAGATGAATTTTAACTGTCTCATTTCGGTAGCGGCCCTCGGTTTTGGCGATATACCACCGGAGGCCTTTGCGAGCGCCTTTAATCTAATCGCGGATGAGGGGTGGGTAGCCTTCAACATCAAAACCGATTTCTTGGAAGATGAGAGCAAAAGCGGTTTTGCCCAACTGCTGAAACTAATGCGGGAGAAAGACTTTTTTGAGGTGCATAGTACCCAAAAATATCGTCATCGTTTGGCCCTAGATGGCAACCCTCTCTATTATATGGCAGTAGTCGGCAAAAAATCGGCGAGTGTGCCAGAAGAAATCATTCAAGAGTTGGCCTTCTGATAGCAAAGGGCCGGAAAGCGGCAGTAGGCTATTGCAGGGGCGAGTCAGCCTGTTGAAAAAGTCGGTAGCGGGTCTATAAAGCAACCAAAATCCTGTCCGATGAGTTCTTCTCGATCGTAAATACTGGTGTTTTGGGGAGTAAATCTCGCCCCAAAATCAAGAGCAGCGAGATTTTCAACAGGCTGAAATGTTCCCTGTAGGTCACTACCGCCGCTTTTTCCTCCCTTTGCTATCAAGAGGCCAGAAGCATCCTATAATCAATTAGGGGAAAGCAGATTTTTTCCGGGATGTATAACGGTTTCTCATGGAGGAAGATTGAACAAGTTTAGGATAAATCCACTTATTTGAAACTCGGTTGCACCTTTTGCGCTGCCAAAAAAGGCCAAAGGTGAGCACGCACGTTAGCACTTCCCATTTCAATCGAAACTAGGCCGAATCTCACTTGCATAATTAGGCAGAAATCGTTACGGTGTAATCAGATTTCGCCGTCCTCATGGGTGACTATTCGTCTCAGACGACGGATTTAGCACAAATGTGACTCGTGCAGCTGAGGTGAGAGATCATGCAAGCATGTTTCTTGTGTGTGGCCCGCCAAGAGGCCCCTCTTGCCCGTGAAATCCATGCTAATCTACAACATCAAGCGGGTTATTTGGCTTGGTCGGAACATATTGACTGGGATCCCCAGCGTAATTGGTGGTCAGTGATTAGTTCAGCCATTGATCGCACGGATACTTTTGTCGTGCTGTTGACCAACAATGCCCTTCGCTCGACAGCGGTCATGCACCAATGGGAATATGCACTAAGCTGCCAAAAATCCATCGTCGTCGTGCCTCTCGAACGACTAGACCCCAATCTAACGCTACTGCACTTTGATGTTCGCTTGAAAGGCCATAATGCCGCCGACATTGTGACCAGCTTATGCCAATGGTTCGAGCATCAGACCGGAGGTAAGCACGACAGCCCTCCTGTAAATCCCCTACGCAAAGCATTGATCCCCCCTACCCTACTTGGAATCGCCCACTACTGTTTTGGGTGGCTTCAAATTCTCCTTGCGGTGGTGATTGTCGTTGTAGTGATACGGGTCGTGCCTCTGGCATGGGTCTTTGTCCCGGAATTATCAGACCGGGCCGCCGATGTACTTACGGTCTATGACACAGAAACCAACACCACAGCGACGCCGGATGCGGAAATAAGGCTATTGGTACTCTTGGTTGCCGCACTCACCCTATCGGCATTGATTCTGCTTCTGACCACGCCATTTCTCGGTTGGTTCGCGGAGGGCATGGAACGCTTGGAGACGTGGCGCAACCTGACTTATCGTTGCAAATCGGGTCAAGCCAAACGCATCTTCATTAGTTACATGCGCCAAGATTTCACCCAAGCCCATATGCTGTATCAAGAACTGCGTCACGTTGGACAGGAAGCTTGGTTAGATGTGGACATCCCGGCTGGCGCGGATTGGAAACAAGAAATTTCTCGTGCCATTGATAGTTCAAACGTCTACTGCCTACTGGTGTCGCCTTGGTCACTTAATTCCGACCCGGTGCGTATGGAGTATGAACGTGCTGTTGCCAGCGGTCTAAGCATCTTGTGGATATTGATTGATACCATTCAGCCCGCCGATGCCTTCTATTTTTTCCAAGATAAAGCCGGTATATTAGCGAACCCTGCCCAGCAGTTGAATCGCTATCAGCAGCTTGCTAACCAATGGCAAGGTATCAACTGGATTGACCTTCGGCGTCACCCCCGTCGTATCACCCAAAGTGTGCTGCACTGGATAGAAAAACCTACCGCACAACAAGGGGCATTGCCTGTCCAAACAAAGTTTTTGCCCTTTATACGACGCCCTCGCCCATTCATGGTCAATTTATTGGGCATTGCCTTGCTCATTATTGGAGGTCTCTAGCTCTTTGTGGGCTGATCTCGTATGAAGCTGTCCGTGCCGCATGGTCAGGGCCACTCCTAATCTCGACGTGGGGCAAGGCAGCCATCACCTTTTATTTCATGGCGGGTCTTTTTCTGGGAGTCATGGAATATCCTGTTTTGGTCGCCGGGATACGCTTAATGGCGCGACGACGACTTGAAGGGCAAAAAAGACGGCGGGAATTGAATGTGGCGGGAACAGCCGAAGCAGTCTTCACCCTCTTCGCAGGGGTGCTGCTGACGGTTCGCTACATTAACACCTTGGAGGGTTATAGTGACTTCCCTATACGGATTGAGGCCCTCGCATGGCATATCGCGCTGGCTTGTCTGTTGCTTTTGTTCAAAGGGCCAGTTACGCCCTTGATGAACTCAACCAAGACATTTCAATTCTGGCAGACATCCTATTTGGGCATGTTTGTGGATCACGATGAGCAGCGCCAGAAATACGAAAAAACGGTTGAAGAAGCGAACAACAACGCCATGCCAACCGATGTGAACACCGATGGCAAAAACCCTATCCGACCACTAGCAACGGCGGCAGATTGTGTGGCATTCATTTATGCCCCTGCTGATCGCTCCTTTGCTCACTATTTGGAAACATCCCTTGCCAAGCCACCTCTTCGTATCGAACGAGGACTCGCCGAACATTCTAATGCCCAAGCTGCCGTTGTCGTTTTGTCCCTCTATCTGCTACAGGATGCCACCGCGCTCAAAATGCTTGAACAGGGAGAACAGCGCGGCCTCCCACTTCTATTTGTGCACTTGGAGGAATTACCGCAAAAGGCTAAATCTAAACCGATTCCACCTATCATCAGCCAATCCAATTGGATTGAAGGGCGTGAGGATTTTGCGAAAACGGCCCAACATCTTCAGCGGTTACTAAGTGGTCAGCAAACTCCCCCAGAGGATAAAAAGCCGCGTTCGGCCCCCATGCGTTCGACACGTAATGTTGCCGTGTTACCCGATCAAGTATGGTATCCGTTGATAGGCTTAACCCTGTCAATGGTCTCCAAATTTCTAGTCATCTTCTTTTTGCTTGAAGTAGTGTGGACAGGCCGAACACTTCCCACTCAAATGCTGGTTATTGCCATTCTGTTATATCTGTATGGCAATCTACAATTCTATGCGATCCTTGCCATGCTGCGGCGCGGCATCGGCTGGGAGGTCTTGTTGGGGATACAGGCACTAGGTGCACTATTCAATTGGGCCACCTACCCGACTGTTCAAGACATCTTCCTGATGAATGAGTTTGGCGGGGTTAGTGAAATGGGCGGTGCATGGCGTACTATTTTGATCCTCGGCGATCTCGGTTCGCTGGCGGCAATTGCGTTTACGCCCGATATTGTGAGATGGCTACCGCGTGGACGCATGTTTCATGGATTTGAACAATATCCCAGAATTGCGCCCCTCATTCTCCCGTTACTCAGTGTGGTCTTCATTGTCGCCATTCTGCTGCCAGCCCAAGTTCAGCATCGTGCCAAACAGGAACTAAGCGCGGTTGGAGAAGCAAGAATTGGTGAGCAATATTTGGTGCAAATGAGTGAACACGAGGATTTTCACTCTTGGACGCTGGTTATTCCGTCAGGCGTAAATCTCGACATTGAGGTCATTGGTGGTAGTGAGCAGTTCATCCCGTTCATAAATGTACTGGACCCAAATGGCGAAATTGTTGCACGCGATCAATCTGGCAGTTCGTGGCCCGACACGAACCGGGCTTCGATTGAAAAAGCCCACTTCCCTGCTGGAGGGCAGTATACGCTTGAAATAGATGCGCGAGGTCATGGGGATACCTTGTATGAATTAACCATCACCCCCGCCGATGTCCAAATACATCATTATTCCCTGCTGTGTGGCGGAATCCAATCCGGGAAACTTGACCGCGACACCCCTCTCAGCTATTGGAAACTGAGGGTACTTAGGCCCATGCAAGTGGATATCATGTATTCGTATTTTCGTACCGAAGGCTTCATGGCTCAGCTTGAACTTCGCACCGCTGCGGGTGAATTCATCCAAGCCTACCGCGAGTCGTATAGAGATGAGGTGGTTGAAATACGTGACGTTCTGACACCGGGCATTTATTATGTGGTCGTCAGCAATCAAGATGGGTGTGCGGAGTGTGCCGCCGAATACAGCCTTCAGGCCAAGTGTGGGATCATGCCTGAATAAACTGCATCCGGCCAGCAATTCCAAGACAGGCGTGGCGGGTTCTTTTTCCCACAAATCGGTAGCCTCAATAATTGCCCCCATGTGCAACTGTATCCGTGTCATGTATTAGCTATTATCCCGGGCTGGAAGCTGAACATCACTGGGGGGGCGCACACCGAGAAAGGGCTGCCGTTTGTGAAGTAGCTCAACAATCGGGGTGATTTCAGCATCACCCGGCGGTAGATTGCTTTCGGCATTCTGGAGTGCTGCTTCATCGGTACCGCCTACGCCAAGCACCTGCGCCTGATACACCACAATAAAACGCTCACCTTGTTCCACCCGTAGTTCTTCTTGTTGACGACGAACCCCAATCATGGTCGGTGTTTTTAGCGGGGCTGTCCATAGCGGCCAACCGCCAAACCATGCGGCAGGCATTGGATGGGATTGCTCGGTGCGGAGGACTGTCTTGCCAATCAGTGGCCTCGCATCCGCTTCCAGCATGGCAGTGCGATCAAGGCGGTCCTCAATGAGCAGCAATACAAACCTGCCACCGCTTAACAGGCGGCGATCGTGAGATCAGACACGGATCAAAGGTGAGTAGCCTTCCAAAAACCCAGTCTACTTTTCTTTGGCTTGACATTGGAAATGGCTAACATCTCATTAGAATTCTTGAACTCTAGATATGCTATACTAGTAATATGCCTACACTCATGCTGGCGACTAAGCTTCATATCCCTCCACCTCGGCCCAACGCGGTTGTTCGTGCCCGCCTGATTGAGCGCATGAACACGGGGTTGCGCGGTAAATTGACGCTTGTCTCCGCGCCCGCTGGCTTTGGAAAAACGACCTTAGTCAGTGAATGGATCGAGGCAATCCGCCAACCGACCGCATGGCTATCACTGGACGAAGGGGATAACGACCCCAACCGCTTTCTGACCTACTTCGTTGCCGCGTTACAGACAATTGCTCCGACTATTGGCGAAGGGATACTCGGTGTACTTCAATCCTCGCAGCCCGCGCCCATCGAATCGCTGCTGACGGCCCTGCTCAATGAAATCGCCACGTTCCCGAACCATTTTCTGTTAGTGCTGGACGACTACCATGTGATTGACGCCGCGCTCGTGAACCAAGCAATTTCTTTTCTGCTTGAATATCTGCCGGCGCAGATGCACCTCGTCATCACCACTCGCGACGACCCCCAGTTACCGCTGGCCCGGTTACGCGCTCGTGCCCAATTGACCGAGTTACGCGCCCATGACTTGCGTTTTGACCCCACCGAAGCCGCCGAATTCCTCAATCATGGCATGGGCCTAAGCCTTTCGGCGGGGGATATTGCTGCATTGGAGGCCCGCACTGAAGGCTGGATTGCCGGACTACAATTAGCCGCGCTTTCCTTACAGGGTCACCGTGATGTACCAGCGTTCATTCGGGCATTCGCCGGCGACCACCGCTACATCGTGGATTATTTAGTAGATGAGGTACTCGATCATCAGCCTAAATCCGTCCGCAGTTTCTTACTCCAGACCGCCATCCTTGATCGGTTGAATGGGCCTCTTTGTGATGCCGTCACGGGTCAGCAGGAAGGCAACGCCAAGTTAGAGGCATTGGAGAAAGGCAACCTATTTATCATCCCACTGGATAACAAACGGCACTGGTATCGCTATCACCATCTCTTTGCCGATGTGCTGCGTATGCACTTGATGACGGAGCAACCCGATCAGGTATCAGTTTTGCATCGGCGTGCCAGTCAGTGGTTTGAGCAGAATGGCTCGGTGGCGGATGCGATTCACCACGCGCTTGCTGCCGAGGATTTCGCACGTACAGCGAACCTCATTGAACGGGCCGTGCCCGAAATGCTCAGGCGGAGACAGGAGACTGCGGTACTCGGCTGGCTCAAGGCACTCCCCGATGAACTCTTCCAGTCCAGACCTGTACTCGGCGTTTACTATGCGGGGGTGTTACTTCAGAACGGCAAGATCGAGGGCGTGGAGGATCGGCTGCGCGACGCCGAATGGTGGTTAGGCGCGACAGTTGAGGGGTGTGAGCGAACGGAAGCCCTATCGGCTGGGATGATCGTTGTGGACGATGCGGAATTTCGCCGTCTACCCGGTTGGGTGGCCGTTTACCGTGCTGCAAATGCCCTGATTTTGGCCGATGTGCACGCGACCGTAAAATACGCCCAGCGAGCACTCACCCTCTTTCCTGAAGACGCTTATCTCGGGCATGGAGCGGCAGCAGCATTATTAGGACTCGCCTCTTGGACAACCGGAAATCTTGAGGCAGGCCACCGAGCCTATGCGGATAGCATGGTGACGTTGCAAAGGATCGGGCACTTCTCGGACGCGCTTGGGTGTGCTTTAGCCCTAGCAGATATTCAGCGAGCGCAGGGTCGTTTGCACGAAGCGGTGAACACCTATGAGCGCGGCTTGCAGATTGCGAACGAGCAGGGTGCGCCTGTGCTGCGGGGAGTAGCCGACATGTACGTAGGCCTGAGTGAAATCTACCGCGAACAGGGTGATTTGACCACCGCCATGCAATATCTGCTGAGCAGCAAGGAACTCGGTGAATTCGCTGGGTTGCCACAAAATCGGTATCGTTGGCGCGTGGCGATGGCTCGAATACGGGAGATCGAAGGCGATCCAAACGGCGCTCTCGACCTGCTCCACGAGGCCGAAGATGTATACATGGGTGATTTTTCCCCCAATGTGCGCCCCGTTCCGGCATTGAGGGCACGGGTGTGGGCCACACAAGGGCGATTGGGTGAAGCTCGCAGTTGGGCACGTGAGCAGGGGCTATCGGTTGACGGCGACCTCAGCTACCTGCACGAGTTCGAGTACATCACCCTTACAAGGATTCTTTTGGCGCAGTATCAGAGCGACCGCGAAGACCGCTTGCTCCATGAGGCCATCACGTTAATGGAATGCCTTCTGAAGGCAGCAGAAGCCGGTGATCGCATCGGGAGTGTGATTGAAATCCTGATGTTGCAGGCACTCACCCACCACATGCAGGGTGATATTCCCACCGCGCTCGTACCACTTGAACGCGCCCTGATGCTGGCTGAACCGGAGGGCTATGTTAGGCTGTTTGTGGACGAGGGCCAACCGATGACTCAACTTTTGTCGGCGGCGTTGGCTAGTGGGATTAGGCCGGACTATACCGCTAGACTGCTGGCGCATTTTGAATTTGAGATGCCCAATGGCGAAGAAACACCTCCGCTACGGCTGAGTTCGGCCTCGCAAGCGCTTATCGAGCCATTGAGCCAGCGTGAGTTGGAGGTATTGCGGCTTGTCGCTCAAGGACTGTCGAATCAAGAGATTAGCGAACGGCTTTTCATCGCCCTTGTGACGGTCAAAGTACACAATGGGAAGATTTTTGAAAAGCTACAGGTTCGACGACGTACTGAGGCCGTAGCCCGCGCCCGTGAGTTGGGTCTTCTGTAGCCCATCTATCCGATGATTTACATTAGGGCGGAGGGGTCACGGACCGCTCCCTACACGGAAGTTTTGCCCTCACCATTCGCTGTAAGACTATACCCCCGAACTATACTTTAGTATCTATACCCCTATACCCTTTTGCCGATATGCTACCTGTACATTGAGCAAGTGGCGCAGATGTTTATGACAAGCCACTAGAAGTACAGGGTTCAGTCAATGATCTACCAAATCAGGATCAAGGGCCATCTCGGTACACAATGGGCAGACTGGTTTGATGGCCTATCCATCACCCTCGAAGACAACGGCGATACGCTTATCACCGGTTGGCTGGTTGATCAAGCGGCCTTACACGGATTACTCAGAAAGGTGCGTGATTTAGGAATGCCGTTGATCTCAGTCAATCGCATTGAACCGGGCCAGCCGGATGACAAGCCCTAACATTGATCGTTATCGTTCAAAACAGGAGACAAGCCATGCAGACCATCATCAAAACAGGAGACAAAGACATGAACACCCATCGGCAAACTGCGCGACTCGTGGGCCTACAATTCATCGCCGCAACAGTTTCGGCAATTCTGGGCTTCATCTTCTACCAGCCTATCCTCACCGGTGACTATCTCATGAATGGTGCGGAGAATAGCACTCAGGTGGCCCTCGGGGCGCTGATGGAACTGATTCTCGTCGTCACCGCCATCGGCACGGCCATTGGCTTGTTCCCAATCTTACGACCCTACGGCGAACGTATTGCCCTCACCCACCTCTGCTTCAGGTTCTTTGAAGCCGTCATCATTACCGTTGGGATTGTTTCTGTACTGTCGCTCCTGACCTTGAGTGAGGAGTTTGTCGCAGCCGATGCGCCGGATGCCTCAGCTTTTCACGCAGTCGGCACTGTGCTGCTGGCGATACATGATTGGACATTTATGCTTGGGCCATATTTCATGCTGGGCATCAACACCCTCATGTACAGCTATCTGCTCTACAAATCCAATCTCGTCCCCCGACCACTCGCCACGTTGGGGATGACCGGAGCCATCCTCGTTTTTGGTGGTGCAATGCTCGTATTGTTCGATGTAGCCGTTCAAGGTTCGGCGGTGGTTACCCTCATGGCTATGCCAATCGCCTTCTATGAAATGATCTTGGCGGCTTGGCTCATCGGCAAAGGCTTCAAGCCATCGGCAATCGCTGGTCAACCTGCGCCAAAAGTCACGAATCAGCGACTCAGTGCCGTCTAGTTCCGTACAATTAGAGTCAGGGGGGGTCTTCAGGCCTCCCTAAAATCCTCCCATTCCGTTAGCTGATGCTGTTGGCGAACCGATTTTTGGGGACACGGGGCTAAAGCCGCCGTGCTGAAACTAGGCTTATCCAGATGGTATGCAAAACACTTGCGAATATTCGCCAACAGCAACTTGGCTGTTGATAAAATCTCCATACGCAATCCGAATATCGCACTCCACTAAGGAGGAGGCCACAATGAAAGCAATTGTCGTCACAAAATATGGACCGCCGGAAGTGCTGCAACTCAGCGAAGTGGCAAAACCTGTTCCCAAAGACAACGAAGTGCTGGTCAAGGTCTATGCAACAACCGTCACTTCGGGGGATAGCCGAGTGCGTGGTTTCAACGTGCCTCGCTCAGCTTGGTTACCCGCCCGGTTAACGCTCGGACTGAGCAAACCCCGTAAGACAATTCCCGGTATGGTGTTGGCTGGCGAAGTCGAATCAACGGGCAAGGACGTCAAGCAATTTAAGAAGGGGGACCCAGTCTATGCCTATGACATTACGCGCCTCAGTACCTATGCCGAATATGCCTGTGTGCCAGAAAACAAAGCGCTGGCATTAATACCCGCGACATTCACCTATGAGGAAGCCGCTGCCCTACCGTTTGGGGCCGTCACCGCCTTATACTTTCTACGCAAAGGGAATATCCATAGCGGACAACACGTGCTGATTTACGGCGCTTCGAGCAGTGTTGGAACGGCGGCGGTTCAGCTTGTCAAGCACTTTGGCGCGGAAGTGACCGGTGTATGCAGTACAGCCAACGTCGAGTTGGTGAAATCCCTCGGCGCAGACCACGTCATTGATTACACGCGGGCGGATTTTACCAAAAACGGTGAACACTACGACATCATTTTTGACACGGTTGGCAAGACTTCACTGGCAAGCAGTCTGGAATCGCTAAAGGAAAGCGGAAGCTATCTTCAAGCGGTAGCCGGGCCGGCGCTGCTTATTCAAATGCAGTGGGCTGCCCGGACAACTGGCAAGTCACTCATAGGCGGGACAGCAACCCCAAAGGTGGAAGACCTTGTGTACCTCAACGGCCTCGCTGAATCAGGCAAAATCAAACCGGTGATTGATCGCTGTTATCGCTTGGAGGACATGGTTCAGGCCCACCACTACGTTGACTTGGGCCATAAAAAGGGGAATGTGGTCATCACGGTAGCGCATGATGCCCCAAACCGATAAGGCACTTTGGTTGGGTATTGCGGTGACGCCAACCGGTAAGGAATTGTGCTGTGGGTGGCTCTAAATGATACAATATATCAACAAGGGGGTTTAGCATGTTAGATGTCGTGATTGTGGGGGGCAGTAGTGCCGGGTTGAGTGCTGCATTAATCTTAGGCCGATCCTTGCGGAATGTCGTCGTCATGGATGACCAGCAACCTTGTAATCGTTTTTCGCGGGCCTCGCACGGTTTCCTAACCCGTGATGGCATCCCACCGTCGGAACTATTGCAGATTGCCCATGAACAACTTACGCATTATCCAAGTGTCGCTCTCAAAACGGCAACCGCGTTACACATTGAGAAAACCGACGCGGGATTCGCGATCACGAGTTCAGATGCAGCCAAACTGCACACACGGACGGTCTTGCTGGCAACAGGCTTGCGTGATGAACTGCCTGTGCTGGCAGGTATCGAAGGCTTATGGGGCAAGAGTGTGTTTCACTGTCCCTACTGTGATGGCTACGAGGTCAGGGGTCAAGCGCTGGCGGTTTATGGCACCGATGAAGCGGCCCTTCACCTTGTAACCCTGCTACGCAACTTGACGGATAAGCTGACCCTTTGCGCGGCGGATGGATGGAAACTGACGGTCGCCCAGCATGAAAAATTGGCTCGATTTGGGATTCCGGTGGTTGAACAACCTATCGCGGCCCTTGAAAGTGCAGGCACTCAGCTACAGGCTGTCCGATTTACGGATGGCACTTCGTTGGAATGCGCCGCGTTATTCATTCGCCCCAAGACGAGCCATCGAACCTCTTTTGCTCAGGATTTGGGGTGCAACGTTGATGAACGTAATGTGGTACAGGTGGATTGGCGTGGTCGAACGAGTGTCGCGGGTATCTATGCGGCGGGCGATCTGTCGTCCCCCATCCGAAGTGTGGCAATTGCGGTGGCACAGGGCGCGGCTGCCGCCTATGGGATAAACGCCGATTTGATTGACCGGGATTTTTCCTGAAGTTATACCAGATTCGGGTAAAGGGTAGGTCTTAGCCCTACCCCTACAAAATGGCGTGGTAGCCGGGTTAGTAGGGGTCAGGCTCAGACTGACCCTGTTTTTCACCCATCAATCACCCGAATCTGGTATGAATGGCCTCGGCCTGCGAATCAGCCTGTTGAAAAAGTCGGTAGTGGGTCTATAAAGCAACCAAAATCCTGTCCGATGAGTTCTTTTCGCTCAAAAATCAAGAGTAGCGAGATTTTCAACAGGCTTCCCTACCGCCGCATTTCCTCGTTTGCTATCAACAGGGAGTTATCCATTTATCTTGAGTCAGTAGCTTCATAGAAGATACTCAATCCGCAGGCAAATTGGGAAATGGTTGAGCCAAGCGATGATTAGCCTACCAATTGCTCCGCTACCTCAACCATTGCGCTTTCTCCCGAATCCGCTGCAAAGCACCACGCCCTAGCTTTGCGGTCACGAGCTATTTCTGCGGGCCTGTAATTGCGTCGAGAGGTCACGGGCAGCCGCCATCACCTGATCGGCAAGCAGGTTCAGCCGATCATTAGTCATACGAACGGTGGGGCCAGAAATCCCGATACACGCAATGGTCTGTTGGGTACGGTCGTAAACCGGAGCAGCAATGCAGCGGACGCCGTAATCGTTTTCTTCATCATCGAGGGCATACCCCAGTTCCCGTATCTCATCCAGATGCTCCAATAGCCGATCTAATGTGGTGATTGTGCGGCGGGTACGGGCTGGCATTTCGTATGGTAACGGTACGCCTGCAAAAGCCAATAAACATTTGCCGACCGCCGTGCAGTGCAAAGGAATCAGGCGTCCTACACCACCCACCACACGCAACGAGGCCGGGGCTTCGACATCATCTATGACCAGCGCCTGCATCTCAGAATAGACCGCCGCATGGGCGCACTCACCCGTTGCGTGCATCAATCCAAACAAAAACGGTTTGGCTTGGTCGCGGATCGGCATTTGGTTGAGAAGCTGCCAACTCATGCGGGTGAACTTTTTCCCAAGTGTATAACGGCGTGTACCATGATCAGGCTCGGCATAGTCATGTTTCACCAAAGTTTGCACCAGCCGCGAGACGGTGCTTTTATCGAGATCAAGCTGCTGCGAGAGTTCGGTAATGCTGAGGCTGCCGCCGGATTCGACAAACTTATCCAAAATCTTCAGGCCACGTGCCAGTGATTGTATTTCGGTCAAAGATGGTCTCCTTCAAAAAGTCATGTGTCTCACATTGTGCAACAACTCGCCCACTTTGTCGATGATTTTGCAATTTTGTTGACAATGATAAAACAGCGGACTACGATCATGCTAGATTTGGTGTATATATAAAACGCGCCGTCACCCACCCGGCAACAAAGTATATTTTTTTGAGGAGCAGATCATGAAAACAATTAGATTGACATTGGGGCAAGCGATTGTCCGCTTTATGATGAATCAATATGTCGAGCGCGACGGTCAAGAAAATCCATTTTTTGCAGGCTGTTGGGGCATCTTTGGACATGGCAATATTGGCGGTGTCGCGCAGGCATTGCAGCAATATGGCCCCGACTTTCGCTACTATCAAACGCGCAATGAGCAGGCGATGGTGATGTCGGCGATGGGTTACGCCAAAATGAAGAATCGCAAACAGATTTTTGCCTGTTTGTCCTCGATTGGCCCCGGCGCGACCAATATGGTGACAGGCGCGGCAACCGCCACCGTGAACCGCATCCCCGTGTTTTTGTTGGCGGGTGATATTTTTGCTGAACGGGTGCAAGCCCCTGTTTTGCAGCAGCTAGAATTCGAACATTCACAGGATATTTCGGTGAATGACTGCTTTAAGCCCGTCTCGCGCTATTGGGATCGCATCACTCGCCCGGAACAGGCGATTCAATCTTTACCAGAAGCGATGCGGGTGCTTACCTCGCCAGCCGATACGGGGGCGGTCACATTGGCATTGCCCCAAGATATTCAGACGTATGCCTTTGATTATCCAACTAAGTTGTTTGAGAAACGGGTTTGGATCATCCCCCGTAATCGCCCGGATACCAGCCAACTTCAACGGGCCGCCGAATGGATTCGCGCCAGCAAACGCCCTCTCATCATTGCCGGAGGTGGGGTGCATTACAGCGAAGCCTTTGCCACCCTAGAGCGATTTGTTAACCAGACCGGTATCCCGGTGTCCGAAACGCAGGCGGGTAAAGGCTCACTGCTCTACGACCACCCCTTGAATTTGGGCGGGGTCGGCGTCACAGGAACCAAAGGGGCTAATTTGATTGAACGCGATGCCGACCTCGTGATTGGTATCGGTACGCGCTACAGCGATTTCCCAACCGCCTCCAAAACGGCTTTCCAAAATCCTGATGTACGCTTTATCAACATCAATGTCTTTGAGATGGACGCCTTCAAACATGCCGCCATTCCGCTGGTTGGGGATGCCAAAGCCACCCTTGAAGAACTGGCGGAATTACTACAAGGCTATCGCACCGACGAAAGTTATCAGCAGTTGGTCAAGCGCCACAATGCCGAATGGGATGCCGAAGTCACCCGCGTGTATAACCTTGAACATGGGCCATTATTGAGTCAAGGCGAACTCATTGGGGCGGTGAATGAACTCTCCGACCCGCGTGACGTGGTGATGAGTGCGGCGGGCAGCTTCCCCGGTGATCTGCATAAACTGTGGCGCACCCGCGAGAGCAAGGGCTATCACCTTGAATATGGGTATTCCACGATGGGCTATGAAATCGCGGGGGGCTTGGGCATTAAAATGGCCGACCCCAGCCGCGATGTGTTTGTTATGGTGGGTGATGCGTCGTTTTTGATGATGAACAGCGAAATCGTCACCTCGATTCAAGAGGGCCTCAAGATCATCATCATGGTCAGCAACAACAATGGCTATTCCAGCGTGGGACGTGTGTCGGAGCAGGTCGGCAGCGAAGGTTTTGGCTGTCACTATCGCTATCGTGGCGAATCTGGTTGGTATGATGGCGACGTGCTGCCAGTTGATTTTGCCAAAATCGCGGAGGGCATGGGCGCAATCGGCATACATGCCAACAGCAAAGACGAGCTGGCCGATGCCATCATCTTCGCCAAAAAAGCGGATCGCACCACCGTCATTGTGAGCGAAACGGACTGGCATGAGCGCGTTCCGGGCTATGGCTTTTGGTGGGATATGGCAACCGCGCACGTCTCTGAAATGGAAGCCGTCAACGAAGCCCGCCAGCGCTATGAGACTGAAAAGAAAAATCAGCGCTATTTGATTTAGGGGCGGATGATGAAAATCGGCCTGTATACCGACAGCCTGCAAGACCTACCCTTTGAAGCGGCCCTCGATTGGGCGGTGGAACATCAGCTTGACGCGGTGGAGATTGGCACGGGTAATTTTTCATCGGCGCGTCATTGTAATCTTGATGAACTAGTGACCAGTGCCAATGCGCGGGCATCCTTCCAAGCAGCCTTTGAGGAACGCGGCCTACTCCTGAGCGCCCTCAATTGCAACGGCAACCTGCTTGACCCCCATCCTGAACGTGGCAAGCAGTCGCAGGACGTGTTTTTCAAAACGGTGCAGGTGGCAAGCCTGCTTGGATTGGATACCATCGTTACGATGAGTGGATGCCCCGGTGATTTAAGCACGGGCCACTATCCCAACTGGGTGACGTGCAATTGGCAGCCGGAATTCTATGAACTCTACGAACGCCAATGGGCCGAAGTCATTGAGCCGTTTTGGAAAAAAGCCGGGCAATTCGCCGCCGATCATGGGGTGAAGATTGCCATTGAAATGCACCCCGGCCAGTCGGTCTATAACACGCGAACGCTACTCCATCTGCATGAGGTTGGCGGGGCGTCGGTGGGTGCAAACCTTGATCCCAGCCACCTCTTTTATCAAGGGATGGATCCGCTGGCGGTGATTCGCGCTTTGGGTAAGGGGGTCATCTTCCATGCCCATGCCAAAGATACACGCCTTGACCCCTATGAGATGGCGATCAACGGAGGGCTTGACCCCTACCCCATGACCCAGTTCAGGCAGCGCACGTGGGTTTATCGAACGCTCGGTTATGGGCACGATGAAAAATGGTGGCGCGATTTTGTCAGCGAACTGCGTTTGGTCGGCTATGATGGCGTATTGAGTATCGAACATGAAGACCGCCTCATGAATTCGCGCGAGGGTATCCAAAAGAGTATTCGCCTGCTGAAACAGGTCATCTGGGATGCACCAGCCGAAGATTGGGTTCCCTGAAAGGATCATTTGCTATGCTCATTCAATCAACTGATACAGGCCAGATGGGTGTTTTTGCTGAGGTGACAGCCCAACAGGCGGGCTGGGAACTGCTGAATATGACGGCCCGTCGCCTAAATCGGGGTGATCGTTGGGCAGGGCAAACGGCAGGCCATGAATATGTCCATGTCATTTTAGGGGGGCAGTGCCATATCCGAACCACACCGCGTGATTATCTCAACATCGGTGGACGGGTGGATGTTTTTGATGGGCGGCCCTTTGCCCTCTATCTATCGCGGGGGGTTGATTTTGAAATCGAAGCACTGACCGAAACCTTTGAGATGGCTTCGTGTTGGGTTCCAACCGACCAAGATCACCCCACTCGATTGATTACCCCCGCCGATTGCCAAATTGATTTGCGTGGTGGTGGTAATGCCTCGCGGCAGGTGGTCAATATCATCCCGCCGGGGTTCGATTGTCACCGCCTCGTTTGCGTCGAAGCCTATATTCCGGGTGGCAATTGGGCCGGTTATCCCCCGCATAAACATGACGTTCACCGCGAAGACGCAGCGGGCAAGCTGTTGGAAGCCGACCTTGAAGAAATCTACTTCTATAAACTACAGCCACCACCCGGCTTTGCCTTGCAGCGCATCTACTCCACCAGCCGCGACGAAACCTTCGCCGCACAGAACAACGATATGATCTTGATTCACGATGGGTATCATCCGACAACCAGCGCCCCCGGCTACACCACCTATTTGCTCAATTTTCTGGCGGGGTCGGCCCAATCACTTGCCAATAGTGACGATCCGGGTCACGCTTGGGTCAAAGCATCTTGGGGGGCGCTTGATCCGCGACTGCCCATTGTGACCTAACGACATGGTGAATGAAATTATTGTTGACAAAAAGGAAACCGTATCCGATGAGTGCAGCTACAGGCTTCAAAAGTCCACTCCATCAAATGGCGATGACAACTGCTACTGACTTCTGGAACGACTCATGTTCAGTTGACGAACTGACCTACGCGATCGAACACGGGGCGGTGGGTGCGACCAGCAATCCCACCATTGTGTTGACCGTACTCAAGCAGGAAATGCACCTGTGGTCGGCACGTATCCGACAGATCATCGCCGAAAATCCAAGCTGGTCAGAGCATGAGATTACATGGAAGGTGATTGAGGAAGTCGCTGTTCATGGCTCAAAACTATTGCTACCCATTTACGAACGTGAGCATGGCAAAAAGGGCCTGCTATCCATCCAGACCAATCCGGCCAATTACCGCACGACTGAGGCGTTCATCGAACAGGCGCTGCATTTCAGCACACTGGCTCCTAACTTGCAAATCAAGATTCCAGTGACACAAGCAGGCGTTCAAGCGATTGAAGAAGTCACTTATCACGGGGTCAGAGTCAACGCCACCGTAAGTTTCACCGTGCCACAGGCATTGGCTGTCGCCGAGGCTGTCGAGCGCGGGTTGAATCGCCGCAGCGCCGAAGGGAAGCCGATTGACCACCTCCATCCCGTCTGCACAATTATGGTCGGGCGCTTGGACGACTGGATGAATGCCCTTGTTGCCCGTGACAACATCACAACCCATCCGGATTCGCTGAATTGGGCCGGGGTAGCCGTGCTGAAAAATGCCTATCGCCTTTACCAAGAACGCGGTTATCGCACACGGCTTTTGGGCGGTGCCTATCGCAATCATCTGCATTGGTCAGAATTTATCGGCGGTGATTTGGTACTCACCATTCCTTCGGCTTGGCAGAAACGCTTTAATGCCTCCGATGTCCGCGTTGAGGCGCGAATCGCCAACCCGGTTCGGCAAGAAATCATTGATGACCTCTGCGCCCATATTCCCGATTTCCGCAAAGCCTATGATGCGGATGGCCTGACCATCGCGGAGTTTGATAGCTATGGCGCTACGGTACGCACCCTGCGCGGGTTCATTGGGTCGTATCACGAGTTAATCGGGTTGATTCGGGAGAATTTTATGCTGCCCAATCCGGATATTCGTTGATCGGGTAGAGCCAGCGGTCATTCAATATTTCAATTACGCTCAAACTGTGGCTTCGTTAACAAACATGGCGGCTATTTTTTGGGTGGCATGATTCGCAGAATAGAGCGAGTTTCTGAGACGTGGACTAAACCGCTTCAGTCTGTAGCAGCCAAACTGTCTAACCGATGACCATCCAGCGAAATCGCTTTCTCGGTTTTGATGCCTAACTTGATGGTGATGGTAGTTCCTTTGCCAACCTGACTGTCCAACTCAATTGACCCGCCCGTGTTCTCAATGATACGTTTGACAATCGGCAACCCCAAGCCGAAACCGCGTGTGGTATGGGCTTCATCCACACGGAAGAAGCGCTCAAAAACACGGTCGTGCAGTTCCGGTGGAATTCCGATGCCATTGTCCTCGACCACGATGGATACCATCTCGCCGTTGATACGGGTCTTGATGGAAATTTCAACAGGCGCAGGGGAGTGTTTAAGGGCATTGTCCAGAATATTCTGCACCGCGATTGAGAGCAGTTCAGGATCAGCAAACACCCATGTGTCCGGGGCTTGCAGTTCCAAGTGGACTAGCGCATTTGCTTCTTTAAAGGCATCGTCCTTGCGTGTATAGATGGATCTCATGAGGCCGTCAATTTGCAGGTATTCCAAGGGGGCTTGTACGCCGCTGTCGAGGCGCGACATCAGCACCATTCGATTGACCAACCCGTGAATATATTCCCCCTGCTCTTGGATGACATCCAAATGATGATATTGGTCGGCGGTCAGCAGTCGTTTCACCAAATAGGATTTGACATTAATGATTGAGAGCGGCGTTCTGAATTCGTGCGATGCCTTCTGGATAAATTCCGATAG
This sequence comes from Anaerolineae bacterium, assembly GCA_041753455.1. Lineage (GTDB taxonomy): Bacteria > Chloroflexota > Anaerolineae > Aggregatilineales > J027 > CFX10. Next base: position 91,018 of record JBGSUK010000020.1, read on the forward strand.
GATGCGGCGGCGTTCGTGTTCAAAAGCCAGATCAAGGGCCCGTTGTTCATACCGTTCGCGTTCGGCAATTTCGTGCTTAAGTTTTTGGTTCGCTTCCGATAATTCTTGAGTTCTATGTTCAACCCGTTCTTCGAGTGTCGCCTGCGCTACCTCTAATTCGGTGGTCATCAAATTGAACGTCCGGGCGAGTGTGCCTACCTCATCCTGCGAGGTGATGGGGGCTTTAACATGCAGTTTACCATCGGCCACTTGCCTTGCGGCGGCGGTCAGGACACGGATAGGTCGCGTGACACGCCGCGAAACAAAATATGAAGAGAACAAGGAAATCACCGTCAATGCTATGGCGAGCAGGAGAATGCCTTGTGTCTGCTGCTGGGCCGGCCCGTAGTATTGGGACGCAGGTTGGGCCACCACCAGATACCACGGGACGGTCTTGAGTTTGACAATAGCGAGGCGGTCTTCACTATTGATGTTGGGCGCCATATAGCTGGATACCACCTGTTCCTTATCGCTGTTCGCCAGTTTTTCAACCAGATCGGGTAGTGGAAGGCTCACCTCGTCATCCGATAACGGGGGCAAGGCATACTGGCTTCTAAGCGTGGTGAGTTCTTCGGTTGAATATTGGGTGATACTGCGAAAGAGTAGGTTTCTGTTCCGGGTATCTACCACACGCACATAGTTCGCATCAAATACGGCGGCCTCTATGTCTTGTCCGCGAACACTATCAAATACAATATTTTGTATGGTTGCAATAGCGACTTGAATACGCAACACGCCAATGATGCGTTCAGGAATAGTGTCATTCAGCCGAATTGGAACCGAATAAAAGAAATAGATACCACCTCGTTCTGGGCGATATTGGATGGGTGAAATATTGACGGAGCCGCCTAATAGCGCCGCCTGAAAATACTCTTGCTGGGATTCATCCGCACCAATGTTGGCGGGCGAGGTGTCCAAAATATTCGTGCCGTTTTCGTCCAGAATTGCTCTCGACAGAATGTAGTATTCATCCCACGGTTCGACTTCCAGCAAAGCCAGCGTATTGCGTACTCGGCGACGAAATTCCGTGTCATTGCGCTCCTCTTCATTGGCTTGAATAAACGCCACAAGGTCGGGCAGTTTTGTGCCGACATTGAAGGTCTGGCGATTGCTGCGGTGAAATTCATCAATCCTATCGGCAATTTGACCCGCACTCACCAGAAGGGAATTATCGGCCTCGAGGAGGAGACGGCTCCGCAGCCATTGATTGAAACCAATTACAATCGTGACTGTCAGCAATGTGTTGAGGAGAAATATGCCCAGCAGTCGCGTTTGAAATGACGTGACAAGTTTTCTGGCCGATAGGATAGGCCACTTTAGAAACAGCAATTTTACTCCAAGGCTTCAATCGCGGCTTGAGCCTCTGCCATAATTTCCTGAATTGGGCGATCCGTCTTCACTACAGCGGTGAGAAGGTCATTATAGATAGCCCATGTCTCGCGCGGGTTGTTTGCCCATTGCGGAAGAATGGTTAAGTTTTCATTATAAAGCAGTTCATCAATGAAAGTTGCTGTGGCGGGATCTACTGTTTCTCGAATGGTCCTCAATGTAGAGAACCGCACCGGCAATCGTCCTAATTGCTGGAATACACGTTCCTGAACTTCAGCGCTAAGCAGGAGTTCAATCCATTCTTTGGCTAATTCCGGATGAGGAGCATGGCTTGGCGCACCATATAGTACATTGCCGACCAGCAAGCCAGCCGAGTGGCCTTCGCGGGGAATTGGAATAGGGGAATATCGACATGTATCACACCCTGCACTGGCGGCCCAACCCACATGCCAGCTTCCCGCAATCTGATACGCTGAGATTCCCCTGAACAGGGCCTCGTAGACTTGACCTTCATTGGTATTGTCAATCAGGCCGGGGGGCGTATATGCGGTGATTTCGCGCAATAATTCGTAAACGGGTCGGGCGTTAGGGTTGTCAAATCTTGGGATGGTGCAAGCCTCATCGGCACACGGCAGGGCATCGAGTTGGGCCTGAAAAACGGCGATACGGAAAGCCGATCCAACTGCCGTCCCGCCGGGGCCTTGCAAGGTGTAGCCGAAATAAGTGCCCGTGCCAGCCTCCGTTATTGCGGCGGCTTCAGCGAGCAGTTCATCCCAATACTGGGGCGGTTCATCGCAATCTAAGCCGGCCAATTCAATCACGCTACAGTTTCGTTCAAATGCAAAAACGCCGGTAAACAACGGAAGGGCATAGACGCTGCCCTCATAGACTGCACCCGCATAAGTAGCGGGAATTATATCGTCGAAATATTTGGCAAGAACGTCATCGAGCGGTAATAGCTCGCCCTCTGCGGCAAAAGTACGGAAATAGTTCTCGCCAATCACAACATCCGGTGGTCTTCCCATGAGAATAGCATTCTCTAGATTTTGGCGAAGGGCCTCATCCCAGCCTTGGTCAGTGACCACGACGTCTAGTTCCGGGTGGCGTGCCTGAAACGTCTCGATAATATACTGATCAAGCTCAAGGCCAGATGGCCCCCAAACAATAAAAGTGTTGTCATCGCCTTGCAGCCGCGGGGGTGATGCTAGAGTACGAGTTTGATAGCCAACTAAGATTGTGAGTACAAGAAATATTATGCTTGAAATGCGTCGCTTCATAGTTCAGACTCCTAACCCATAGTCCAGAGTAAGTTCCTAACTTATGCTCAAGTTTCTAACCTTACTCTCATTGTATCACGTGTAACTCGTCGGCGGAATTTTCGATTACTATAGGCAATCCGAATATCATCCCCCACCATCGGATAGACCCCCGTAGGTTCAGTGCTTCGGATAAATAATACCGGATTCGGGAGAAGACTAACCCCTTCCCCAAACATAGGGAACGGCTTAAGGCGGCGGTATACTCCCTAGTTTTTTTTGAGAACTTTGTACGCCAAACACACCCATTTAGTGTCAATTGATGGTGTTCAATCGCCTCGCATAATATGAGCCCTACTTTTAGGTCATTTGGAGGTACGTAACCCGCCTTTGACATCCTTTGGCTTATCCGGGTTTTCTGCTCCAACGGTTGTCACGACCCATATTGCTTGCAGCGTAGCGGCGGTGCAAGGGTACGAAGCGTCAATCTGGTCGTTGTCGGCATCTACCTAGCCTAGTGATAGCAAATGGCCGATAGGATAGATTGAAGGCATTTGAGGAGGTCTTTCAAATACCTTCAATCGGGGAGCTATCAATGGTATTTGGGCAGCCAATCGCCGTGCGCTTCGATGAGATCATCCACCAGCGACCAGATTTGATCGAGTGTCAATTCGGCGGCGGTATGTGGATCAAGCATGGCGGCATGATAGATATGTTCGCGTTTGCCAGTCAAGGCGGCTTCGACGGTGAGCGCCTGCACGTTGATGTTGGTTTGCATCAGGGCGGCAAGATGCGGCGGAATCGCGCCGATAACCGTTGGTTGGATGCCGTTACCATCTACCAGACACGGCACTTCCACACTACATCCCTGTGGCAAATTGCTGATGATGTTTTCATTGGCAACATTGCCATAAATGATACGCGGGGTGGAGGTTTCCATACTGTGGATAATCAGCGAGCCAAATTCCACGCTGCGTTCAATGTCGAGTGTGCTATCGGGCCGTTCCAGATAATCACGCAAGCCTTCCCACCCCTCGATTTGGACTTCGCAGCGACGGATGTATTCATCTAACGGGATGTTGAATTTTTCAATCATGTCGGGGCGGTCACGTTTGATAAACCATGGAACGTATTCACTAAAATGTTCGCTAGACTCGGTCACGAAATAACCCAAACGTTTGAACATATCGTAGCGCACCCGATTCCAATCCGGCACGCGCCCTTCGTCATAGACCTTGTGAATCAGCGGATAGAGGTCTTCGCCCGTGACCTTATGCTCAAATTTGAGATAAAAAGCCATGTGGTTGATGCCTGCCACCAGATAATTGATGTCGCTGATCGGGACGCCAATGTCTTGCGAAAGCTGGTGGGCGGTGTGGGGTACGCTGTGGCATAGGCCAACGGTCTTGATCGAAGTGCCCCGACTCAAGGCCCATTGATTCATACACATCGGGTTGACGTAGTTGATAAACAGCGCATTGGGGCAGAGTTCTTCCATATCGCGGGTGATGTCCAGCAGCACCGGGATAGTTCGCAGGCCGCGCATAATGCCCCCGATACCCAATGTGTCGGCAATTGTCTGGCGCAATCCATATTTCTTAGGGATTTCAAAGTCCACCGCCGTACCGGGTTTGTAGCCTGCGACCTGTATCATGCAGACCACATAATCCGCACCTTTGAGGGCTGCTCGGCGGTCGGTGCTTACTTCAATTTGTGGAGAGATTTTGAGCGACTCGGCAATTTTATGGGCTACGATCTTCGACGTTCGAAGCCGTTCCTCGCTCAAATCCATTAGGGTAATGGTCGAATCAGCGAGTTCAGGAAAACTCAGAATATCGCCCATTATGTTCTTTGCAAAAACCGTACTACCTGCACCAATAAACACTATCTTCGCCATCGCATAATTTCCTTTGGTTGCTTTTAGCGCCGATAAACTAGGAGTAATTGATTCGCTTCCATGCCGTCCAGCCGTGTCACCTCGCCATCTGTCCAGCGAATATCGAGGTGTTCAATATAACTTGTGGCAGGAAGTCCAAAATGAAGGCGGGCCGGGTCGCCGGAGAGATAGCCGCTGGTAGCCCGGACTACCCGATGATACGTACCGCTGGACGTGGTGAGCGTGACTTGTGCGCCAATCACCGATGTGTTCCGGCTAGTTTCGTGGTGAAGTTCAACGATCAAATTATCGCCCCCACAAATTTGATTTTCGAAAAGTTGGGCGGGCGAGGCCAAATTGTTCACCACGATGTCTAGGTCGCCATCATTGTCAAAATCCGCCATGCTCATGCCGCGACCACTGGCTGTCGAACCTAATTGCCAGTCCGCTGCAGCAGCAAATCCCCGACCCTGCCGATTCCGATACACCTGATTTTGTTCCACTAGTTCATACTGAGGCAGGTGGGGTAACAAATTTTCCGCAATCATCCCATTCACTACATACAGATCGAGATACCCGTCACTGTCGAGATCACCAAATTTAGCTGACCAACTCCAGCCCGTTGCAGCAATACCAAATTCGACGGCCTGATTCACATACCGATTCGTTCTTGGTATTTGGAGGACGTTGGCAATAATTTGCGCGTCGGCGGGTTTAATCTTTTCTAGGATCGGCTCCCACGCATAACGCGCCTCATCGGGGGTCGGGTTCATGTCGGTGGCATACCATTCCATTTGCCCGTCATTATCAATATCCCCCGCATCAAAACTCATGGTGCTGTGGGTGGTGACGATAAAGGGCGCAAAAGGCTGCCACCCCTGCTTTGTCAGTGTCCAATAGCCATCCGCAAGGCCAAAATCATTCCCGATGGCAATATCAGGCCGCTGATCGTGGTTGAGGTCGGCAAACATCACGACCAATGCCTGTGACTGTTCGGCCAACCGGGTGGCAATATATTCACCGCCGCGATTTTCATAATAAAATACGCCGCCCTTATCGCTAAATAGAAACGTATCACGCAGCACCAACTCAAGCTCGACATTGTACGACCCCGTAGCCAAATCAAGGTCGCCGTCGCTGTCCACATCGGCCCAATCCAGTGTATAGGCATAATTATCCACCCCCGGTAGCGCCGTAAATTCAAAAACGCGGTCGCCCCTATTTTGCCAATAAGAAGGGGCGGAGAACTGCTTGGTTAACACAATATCCAGCCGATTATCAGCATTCACATCTACAAGGGTAACGCCACGTGTCCGTGCGCTGCTTTCCAAGAGAGTCTTTTCAAATTGGAGACCCCCCATATTCCATAAAATGGTGTCGCCGTCGGTCAGGTTCGCCAGCACAATATCAATCAGACCGTCGCTATTAAGGTCATTCAGCGCCACGCCAGAGCCGTTGCTGTCATAGGTTCGGATGGGTTCGGTTTGGGGGCGGGTGGTGTGGTCTAGGATATGTTCAATAAATTGACCACTGCACGCTGATTCGGCAAGTGGTTTCTTTTCTACACGGATACTCGAATCACCTGCATAGGCGGGTGCGGTCATCCATATCAGCAAAAAAAGCGAGACTAGTCGTTTCATAAAAGGTTGTTTTCAGGAGTCGCCGCCCATGTTGATGAGACGGCGACTTGTTCACCTGTGAGATTTCGCTAAACCATTGCTTTGCGGTTATTCAAATAGTGAGTTAACTTCGTCATTAGCGTCCGCTAGGGCGTCGGCAGCATCTTCTTCTCCAAGTCCGATGCTGTCCATTGCTTCAACCATGATCGTGTTGATTTCACCACCAAAGTCAGTAATCGGGAACAAGAACGTTCCGCCTTCTTCATTAGCCTGATCCACAAACGCGCTTACATCCACACCCGCGTCGGCACGTACCTGCAAGGACAAACCAGCGGCTTCGGGGATGGCGGGGAACACAACACCGGATTGACCGACGATGGTTTGGCATTCCAGTGAACCCATGAACTTGACCCACTGCCAAGATTCTTCGATATGTTTGGAACCAACCCAGATCGAGTCCGCCAGACCGTTGAACATACTCTTACGACCATTGGCGCCAGCGGGGAGACGAGCAAACCCAACTTCGAATTCGCTACCCACAAACGTCCCAATCATCCACGAACCATCTACCACCATACCGATGTTGCCTGCTTGGAACAGTGCGGTACGTCCCAAGCCAGTTTGTTCGGCGAGGTTGGGTGAATAGCCTTTTTCGAGCCACAGGTCAGCCATCCATTGAATAGTATCGGCGAGGGCTGGGTCGTCATAGTAATATTCATCGCCCCAAGTGCCATTGTTATAAACAAAGCCATTCGCTGCTGCCAGCCATGACCATTCGGTTTGACCATAGCCGCCACCCATACCACCGGGGGTGAAGCCATATTGCACGACATTTTCTTTGTCGAAGTCGGGGCTGAGGCCGTTGTTGCCATTGGCGTCAATCGTCAACTGGGCAATGACCTGTTCAAACGTACCGCCGTCTTCGGGGTTCCATGTCAGTTCATTCAGGGTAGCGGGATCAATACCTGCTGCTTCAACGAGAGCCTTGTTATAGACAATCGCTACGGTGTCCCAGTCTTTGGGCAGACCATAACGACCACCGTCTTTGGTCCAAAGCTCGGCTAGACCGGGATAGTAAATGTCGGTGGCAACGTCATCGCGTTCAACAAAGGGTTGAATGTCAACCAGTTGTTCCAGCACGACAAATTCAGGATACTTGGCGAGGTGGTCGGTGAACACGTCAGGGGCATCACCACTGATGAAACCGGTGGTAATGCCTGTCCAATAGTCATCCCAGCCGAGTTGTTCAATTTCAACTTTGATGGTGGGGTTCGCAGCCGTAAATGCATCGGCGCACGCCTGATAAGATGGCAGTTGGTTGGTATCCCACAGTACATATTTGATCGTCACCGAGTCTTGCGCCCGGGTAGTGACGACTGCGGTGAAGGTCATTGCGACCAGCACAACAATCAGCAAGAACTTAAAGCCTTTTTTGTTGAACATAGAATCTCCTCTTAACACATAACCCATCGAAAATCGTTCAAATCAAATGCTCGCAGGTTAGCGAACACAGTGAACCAAAGGTTGGTTGGGGCCAATCATTTAAACCCGGAAAACTGGATTGAATCGACAATTTTCCGCCCCAAGAAAATAAAAATTAGGAGTGTCGGGATGACCGAAACAATCGCCCCGGCCATCATGCCGGCCCAGTCCGGGCCACCTTGTGGGGTTTGCGAACGAAACACGCTCAAGGCGACGGTCAGCACACGGACTTTTTCGTCACGCCCCACCAAGAACGGCCACAAATATTCATTCCAACTGGTGATAAACGTCAGAATAGCGAGGGTCAGAATCGGGCCTTTGCTTAGGGGTAGGGCTATCTTTAGGAAAATACCGGCGTGGGTGGCCCCATCCAGTTTGGCGGCTTCTTCAAGGTCAGTGTTCAAATTCAGGAAAAACTGCCGCATGAAAAACACCGCAAAAGGCGTCATCAATATCGTCGGTGCGACCATCGCCTTATAGCTGCCAATCCACCCTAGATTGCGGATGAACACAAAGTTCGGGATGAACAGCACAATGCTGGGAACCATCAACCCACCCAAATAGACGTAGAAAATGAGATTGCGTAATGGAAACCGCAGACGGGCAAAGGCATAGGCCGCCAGTGAGCTAAAGAATGTCTGCCCGATGGTGATGGCCCCGGCGACGATGAACGTATTTTTTACGAAGTGCAGGAAGTCCAATTGGCCTGCGGAGACACGCGGGTTTTTCTCAACGAGTTTGGTCAATTCTTCATCGGTCATCAATCCCAACACGCGCTCCAAATTTTGCGCGGTGGGGTCAACAGGCAGAACCGATTTGGCCTCGGAGTAAACCTTGTTCGGGGGGATGATGGCCGTCCGTACCACCCAATATAGCGGGAGAAAGGTTGCGATGAGCATGATGATCAGAAACAGCCACATAAACATGCGTCCAATCGCAGGCCGTTTTCTGGGGATATGCGTCGCTGGGTCTTGGGTAAAGCGCTTTACTTGTCGTTTCAATAAGGTTGTCACAGTTTATTCATGCCCTCAGTTTAGCTATATTCTGCTAGGTCGGATTTGCCAGAACGGAGAAACGTCATCTGAATCAGGGTGACCGCGAACAGAATCAGGAACAGCACCACTGATGCCGCTGATGCAGTGCCCATACGGATACGGCGCTCGAATACCTGCTCATAGATGTAGTAGAGGATGACCCGTGACGAGCCCGCTGGCCCGCCTTCGGTTGTGATAGCAATGGTGTCAAAGACTTGGAAGGACCCGATGACCGAGGTGACCAGTACAAAACTGAGTACCGGACGCAAAAGTGGCACCGTGATGCGCGTAAATTTCTGCACTTCACCCGCCCCGTCAATGGATGCGGCTTCGTATAAGCTCTTGGGAATTGTTTTTAGACCCGCGAATAACAAAATTGAGGTATAACCCGCGTGTCGCCAGATGTTAATTGCGGCAATAGACTGAATGACTTGATCGGGCGAGCCTAAGAAATCTTGTTGACCAATGCCCACCTGCTCGAGGGCGAGATTGAACACCCCTAGTGATGGATCCATCAACCACAACCAGACCAACGCCACCACCACGTTCGGCAGCAGCCAGGGCAGGACGAAAATCCCGCGCAAAAATGAGGAATTATGAATCTTGTCCATCATGACCGCGATGATCAGGGCCAAGAAGGTCTGGAGGGGGATGTTATACAACACATAGTAGACGGTAGTCTCAAGTGCTTCGCGGAAACGTTTGTCGTGGTAGATAAACTGGTAGTTATCGTCGCCGACGTGTTTGGCGGGGGTCAATAGATTCCATTCGAGCGTGCTGATATATACGCTGCGTGCGGCTGGGTAGGCGAAAAACACGAGGAAACCAATGAGACTTGGGGCAATAAACAAGTACCCCAAAAAGGCTTCACTGTTCATCGCCCAATCAAGAATTTTTTTGGGGATGAGGATAATGGTGACGAGGATCTTCAGAGGCCATTCCCAAAACGGCCTCGCCTCAACTGTCTGCATAAATTTCCTCCTAAAGCATAAATCAAAAAATGTCGTACCAAGCGCCCTAAACTGCGCCGCAGGTATCTCTAATAATTAGCTCCGACTTTAATGACACATATTTGGGAACAATCAGCTTCCCATGAATTTGATCCAATATCATCATCGCGGCTTGTCGTCCGAGTTCCACTTCAGGGGCACGCACGGTGGTCAGACGGGGGTACAGATAGGCCGAAAACCGCATATCGTCATAACCGACCAGTGCAATATCCTGTGGTATCCGTAACCCGGATTCATGAATTGCCGACATCGTCCCAAGCGCCATCATGTCATTCATGCCAAAAATCGCGGTCACGTCGGGTCGTTCGCGCAGCAATGACAGTGCCGCCGCATAGCCGGTTTCAGGGTCATATTCGCCTACACGAATTAGGCCCTCATCATAGGGAATGCCTGCCGATTCCAGTGCTTGCTGATAAGCCTGCAAGCGCTGTTTGACACGATCCATTGGCCCAAAGGTGATACAGCCAATTCGTGTATGTTGAAGGCGAATCAGGTGATGAATCACGTCTTTGACACCTGCGGAATGGTCAATCGAAACGTAAGAAATCGCTGGGTTGCTCATCGGGTCAATAGGCACTACAGGATAGCCATCTCGAATGAGTTGTAGCAGCACATCGCCACTTTCGACATCGAAACCTGCCACCACTAGACCCGCCACTTCTCCGCCGCGCAGCATCGCCTTCACGGGTGTGATGAAGTCGGAGTCGTAGATAAAATGAACTAGTAGGCGATACCCTTCCATGTTGGCGATTTCGCTAAACCCTGAAATGATGTTGGGCATAAAGGGGTCAACAAATACCCGATGGTGCGGGCGATAGAGTAGCAAGCCGATATTCTGGCTTTTGCCCCGCGCCAATGATCGAGCGCCGATATGCGGGAAATAGCCTAATTCCTCGGCGGCTTCCATCACCTTCTGTCGGGTCGCCTCGCTGATATTGGTGCCTTCTTTGTTGTTCATGACAAACGAGACCGTTGTCAGGGACACGCCAGCCCGATCAGCAACTTGTTGGGCAGTAACTGGATTTCTTTTCAAAGTCTTGTCCTGATAAAGCGATTTAGTAAAGCGCTTTAGTTAATTTCATAAAAAATATCACGCTTCTCCTAAAAAGTCAAGTCAAGAGTGGGCAACTGAGTCGTACAGTATATTTTCACCCTTTTGTCCTTGCCGGGCGAGGGAGGGGGTCTGTGATCCCACCTCCCCAAATAACCGGTATTCTCTCGAATCTACAGCCGTTCTCATCTTGCCCAATCTGCTTTTCACGCACGATTCAGCACCGTTTAGCCCGGACAAAAAAGCGCTGTAGAAAACGAAATTAACCCTTCACCCCGGTGGACGCGATACTTTCGATGAAGGCACGTTGGAGCATCAGGTAGAAAATCAGCACTGGAATGGTAATGGTGGACAGGTAGGCCATAATTTCGCCCCACGCCACATCCAATTGGAAGAAATATTGGAGGCCGACCATGACCGGACGGTATTCTTCGGACTGCACGACCATCAACGGCCACAAGTATTGATTCCACATCGCCAAAAATTTGAGGATGGCGGCGGTGGCAAACACCGGGCCAGATAGCGGCAGCACGACACGGCGGTAGATTTGGAACCAGCTTGCCCCATCAATTTCGGCGGCTTCGATGATTTCGGCGGGCAAATCTTTGAAGTATTGATAGAACAGGAAAATATTGAAGGCGTCGGCGATAAACGGAATGATCTGGACGTGGTAGGTATTGAGCCAGCCTGTGCTTACACCCGTCGAGTCAATGTTGGGTAGCTTGTTAACGACCAGCAGCAGAGGTACGGCGACGGTTTCGAATGGGATAATAAACGTCGCAATCACAATGGAGAGGACAAAACCCTGACCGCGCCATTTGAGCAGCGCCAACGAGAAGGCCGCCATTGAATTAATCAGCAGTGCCAGCCCCAAGGTGATCGTTGTGACCAAGACCGAGTTAAAGACAAAGCGGGCCATTGGGACACGGTCAAAAGCATCCCGATAGTTATTGATTGAAATATCGCCGATGGGCAAAAAGGCCCGTAGGGATGACGTATCACGCAGTAACTGCATGTCGGGTTTTAACGACGACACCAGCATAAATAGGATCGGAAAGACGAAGATAATGCCGAAGAAAATTAGCGGTATGTAGCGGAAGGTTACCGACCATTTACGCCAACGTACATTCATGGTACTCATCTGCTTTTCTCCCGCGTTAGGAAGCGCTGCGTCAAACTAACCGACAATACAAGGATAAAGAAAACCACCGAGATGGCCGAACCGCCCGCAATATTTTGTTTTTCATAACCCCGTTGGACGGCTTGGTACATAATAGATTGGGTGGAATCAAGCGGGCCGCCGCGTGTCATGACATCTACCTGCGTAAAGAGGCCAAACGCCTGCATGGTGATGACGACCAAAATAAAGACGGCGGTGCTACGTAGACCGGGCCATGTAACGAACCTAAATTTCTGCCACGTGTTGGCACCCTCAACTGAAGCGGCTTCATAGAGGATGGTGGGAATATTTTGTAGGCCAGACAGCCAAATCACCATATGAAAACCGACCGCTTGCCAAACCGACATCATCATCAGGGCGGGCATGGCGGTATCTTTGCGCCCTAGCCAGTCAACGGGTTTAAATGCGCCAAAGGAGGCACTATGTAATAGGGAGTTGAGCAGGCCGTTTTGCCCGTCATAGATAAAACGCCACAGCAGGGCGACAATAACCATCGAGACGACGACTGGCATAAAAAAGATGGTGCGGAATAGGTTGATGCCGCGTAATTTTTGATTGACCAGCAGGGCCAAAATGAGGGCCAATCCGCCTTGTCCGGGTGCGATGACCACCACAAAGGTAATGGTGTTTTGGAGGGCCTGCATAAAAACAGGGTCTTTGGCGAGGATATAGATTTGGTTGTCGCCGATGGTCCACGACTTCCACTCTTTGAGTTTGAAATATTGGGGATAGTCTTCTTCGTTGCGGGTGTAATCGCGCAATTTGGGATAGGTCAGGTTGCCGTCGCTATCCCGAACAAGATCACCGGTTGTTTCATCTTTGATGGGATGCAGGGTGATGGTGCGAAGCGTCAATAGATCGGTGAAATTTTTGGTGCCCACATATTCGGTCGGGTTGGGCGAGATGAGGCGTTGGTTGGTGAACGACCAAACAAAAGCCATCACAAACGGAACGATCAAAAACATAACGATTAACACAATTGCGGGACTTGCCATCAACCAACCGATGATGGTTTCGCGGTAATGTTGTTTTAGTCCACCGGCTGGGCGTGCGATGTCGTGATGCGCCGAGGAACTAGCAGATCCATTGAGAGCCGTCATTGAATGCAACCTCCTAGACATTCAAAAAAACGCCAGTGGCCCCAACCGGCAAGGGTCGGAAGCCACAAGGCGCTTTAGTGCATTACTTTCTATTCAAAACCGTAGCCGCTGTTGGCTTCGATGTCGGCTTCGATTTCGTCCACCGCCGAGTCGAGGGTGTCTTGGACATCCGCACCATTGGCGATGTCGGCGAGGGCTTTTTCAAAGACGAGGGCCATCACGACATAGCCCGGTGTGGGTGGGCGAATCAGGGCCTGTTGGGCGCTGAGTTCAAAGAACACGGCCATTGGGCCACCTTCGGCGTAATTCTCAGTCATGGCGGCGGCAGTCGCAGTCGCGGGAATCAAACCGATGCCATTGGAGAAGGCGGCGAGATATTTGTCCTGAATGGCGAAGGCGATAAAGGCATTCGCGCCGTCTTGGTGTTCGCTGTTGGCGGAAACACCGAATTGCCATGAGGCCGCACCGATGGTTGAGCCACCGCCGAAATCGGGCGCAGGCAGGAACAGCAGGTCGTCGCCAAAGGCTTCGAGAGCGCCGAGGGCTGCCCAGTTACCGTTCCAAGACATGGCATACTTGCCATCAATGAAGCCCGTGTCACGGTCAGCGCCGTCCTGCGAAGTGCCGGGGGCCAAACCGCGTTCAAACAGACTTTGCCACCAGTCACCAAAAGCGACGGCTTCTTCACCGTTTAGGACGCCTTCAGCGGAGAGGTAGGTTTCACGGTCAATCAGGTCGCCACCAAAGCTTTGCAGCAGGGGTGAGAATGCGTAGGGATACCATTCGCCCGTCCAAGCGGTGCCGAGGTCGAGGGCATATTCGTATTCGCCAGTGGCTTGCAGGGCCACGAGGGCGGCGTCAAATTCTTCAAATGTCCAAGGCTCGTCGAGGGAGGGGATACGGATGCCGTTGGCTTCCAAAACGGAACGACGGGCAAACATCGCCACCGCAGCGTCCCATAGGCCAACGGAGTAGACTTCGCCGTCCCACATGCCAATTGCACCGGGGAGGAAGTTGTCCAACGTGCCTTCGGGCAGGCTTAGGGGGGCCATATAACCAGCCCACGCCCAATTCGGCATGACCGGGCCGTCAACATCAATGATGTCCGGCAGGTCGCCAGCGAGGGCGGCGGCGGTGATGGATTCATTGTAGGAAATTTGGGGGAATTCTTCGAGTACGACTGACCAATCGCTCTGGGAGGCGTTAAAGTCGGCGATAATGCCCAAGAGGATTTCACGTTCAACTTCATTACCCGCGCCATGATACCATAGGCTTAGTTCGGTGGGGCTTTGGGCGAGGGTGGGCTTGGTGTGGCCCGTGCTGGCAACGCCGATAAGTACGGCAGCTAGTAAAACAATTACCAAGAATTTCTTCATGTTCATTTTTGAGTTTCCCTTAGATTTTAATGGACATACGGTTGAATGTTGGTGTTAATTGAATCTTTGTAATACAGACCTCCTTATTCATATACTGAGGGCCTTCCCCCTCGATTCCGATAGTTCAGGAACTGGCATTACTGCCAGATAGACCGCATTTCATAAATATCGAGTGACCGCACAAGGGCATTATGACCGGTGAGCCGGACGGCATCACTGGCGGCGTTGGCCGGGTAGACACGGGTGGTGACGCTGGTGCGATGGTTGGCGATGATTTCTAGCGCCGAGCCATCTAGCAATATCCGCAGTTGCAACGTTTCACCCGCGTCCAACACGTGTGGCACGCGATGGGGGTAACGTTGGTCGTGGGCACTCGATGAAGATTTATCACGATTGACCACCAGTTCGGCGGTGTCGGCGTAATAGGTAATGTCGGTGTGTTCATCGGCAGACGCGGCTACCGAAAAGGTCACTGCGCCGTGTGGGGCAAGTTCGATGTCGGCTACGATGTCGAGGGCCAGACCACGTACCCCAAGATTGACCTCACCTGATAATGTGAGATTGGCGAAATGGTGATGATTGCCGCGCAGGGTTTCAATTTCCGGGACGGGCCGCCAATTGAGGCGATTTTGGGCATCCAAGTAGAGTTCGCGGGGAACCGATTGCATCCCGGCCCACCCGGCTTGGCTATGGGCTTCGATGGCACGACCTTCGCGCAGCCACCCCCACATCAAGCGCCGCCCTTGTTCATCCAATGTCGTTAGCGGGGCATAGAGATAGGCATGGTCAATGAAGCCTTCCACTTCCGGCGTAAAACGATGATTTACGTAAGTGCCGACCCGATAGAAGACACGGTTGGCGGCGGGCGGAACAGTAATCGGTGAAATGATGAGTACCCACTTGCCATCGAGTTCAAAAAAGTTGGGGCATTCCCATGTGTGCCCATCTTGCACGGCGTCCCCGGTCATCAGCGGGTGAAGATATTGCCAGTGAATTAGGTCATCGGATTGATAGAGGAAAACCGTGCCGCCGACATCTTTGATAGCCGACGCGACGACCATATACCACTTGCCGTCTTGCTGCCAGACAAACGGATCACGGAAATCCACGTTTTGGTTGGCTTCGACGGGGATGTCGCTGAGAATGGGGTTGGCGGGGTGTTTTTCCCATGTGATGAGATCGTCTGACCCGAAGGCGACACACTGCACCTGACCTTTGGGGCCACCCACACCGGTATAGATGGCGACGGGTCGGCCATTCTGATTGACGATACAGCCCGAAAAAACGCCTCCTGCATCCGGGCCGCCGGGGGTTGGGGCCATCGCAATCGGCAGATCACGCCAATGCACGAGATCGGAACTGACGGCGTGTGCCCAGTGCATATCATCCCAGAAGGCCGCGTTGGGATTGTATTGATAAAAGAGATGATATTGACCATTCCACTGAATTACGCCGTTGGGATCGTTCATCCAGTTTGAAGGTGGCAAAAAGTGATAACGGGGTCGGTGAATGTCGGCGGAAAACTGCTGCCGTATCGCCAGTGCATTGTCAACAAACATCATGATCTGTCCTACCACCTAATCTCACACAAGGGCGTAGCTAATGAGGCATCACGAAATGGAATGCCAATTGGTCAAAATGACGCTAATATGTTGAATATTTTTCTGTATAATCAGTCTCTATGCGATCGCGACATCTCCCTAACCCGTAGATTGTCGTTCGATCAAAGGGCACTCAATGTAATGTTGAATGGGCTGTAGGTTTCCAGTTTCGTCCGCACAGTCGATCAGGTACCTGACAGCCCACTGCCCCATCTCATAATGAGGCAGTTGCATACTTGAAAGGGTCGGGTGCAATTGGGCGGCGATAATTTCTAGATTATCGAAGCCGATGACCGCGATGTCTTTGGGAATACGCAGGCCGAGTTTACGAATGGCATCATAGGCACCCATTGCCATTCGGTCATTAAAACAAAAGATAGCGGTTGGGCGATCTTCGCGTTGGAGTAAATTTAGGGCACAGTCGTAACCACTGCTGGCATTTCCACTACCCAACACAACCAACGCTTCATCATACACGACCCCGAAATTTGCCAGCGCCTGCTGATAACCCATGAGGCGGCCTTTGGAGGCTGGCACCGGATTACCATCATTCAAAAAACCGATTCGGCGATGGCCTTTTTCTAGGAGGGCGGTTGTGGCTTCTCGTCCACCGCGCACTTCATCCGGAACCACCGAGGGCAGGGATTGGTCGCTGACAAAACAATCTACCAATACGGTTGGGATTTCGGACAGCATCGCGGGGGGGGTCGCTTCGCGGTGATACCATGTCCCATAAAGGATGCCTTCTACGCGACGTTCGAGCATCATCGCAATGGCTTTTTGCTCGATTTTGGGGTCACTTTCGGTGTTGACCACAAATAGCAGTTTTTCGTGCTGCCATGCTTCGTGCTGAGCCCCTTTGATGATATTCCCCGCAAAAGGGCCGGTAGCAACTTCATCGGTGATGAAGCCGATGATTTGTGACTTACCTGTTCGCATCGAGCGTGCCGCCATATTGGGCCGATAATCCAGCGCCTTGATGGAGTCTTGCACTTTCGCTCGGGTGTCGGGTGAAACATTGGGGTCTCCATTTAAGACACGCGATACGGTCTTGAAGGAGACTCCGGCATGTTCCGCCACTTGCTTAAGGGTTGTCATGTAAAAGGATTTCCAGAAGCAACTAGTTTAAAATATCTTAGGTGACAACGTTGTCAACATTTTATTTCAATCTGACAACGTTGTCAAGAGATTGGACAAATTTCGTGGAAAATTGAGTGGACAGAAAAAGATGAGTGGAAAAAAGCAAAGGGGCTTGTTGCTTCTCGCCACGATGATCGGGTTACGGGTTGCCGCACCTACGCCAACCCCCCTTCCATCCCAGAGGCGGGTCTGTCAGCCTAATATAGTCGGAACGGGTTGGTTTCGAGTATACTGGCACGGGATTTTCGAGAAACAAGGATGGATATGAGTACAATACATAGCACGGCAATCCGCCAGATTATTTTGGAACAATCCAAACGGGCCAATGTTGGGCATATTGGCTCGTGTTTGTGCGTCGCTGATTTGATCGCCGCCCTGTATGGGGGCATCCTTAATATTCCAAGCCCGCGTGACCCCGACCGTGACCGCATGATTCTTTCGAAGGGCCATGCCGCGCTGGCTCTCTACGCCGCCCTGCACCTTAAGGGCTGGATTACCACCGAACAATTGAATACTTTTTACACTGATGGCTCATTATTAGGCGTTCATCCTGAACATGTCCTGCCCGGCGTGGATTTTTCTACTGGGTCATTGGGGCAGGGGTTGTCATTTGGGGCCGGGGCGGCGTTGGCAGCCCGTCTGCAACACTCCTCCCGCCGGGTGTTTGTACTGGTGAGTGATGGCGAATGTAATGAGGGCGCGTTGTGGGAGGCCGTCATGTTTGCGGCCCACCATCAATTGTCGAATCTCATTGTGCTGGTTGACCTCAATCACCAACAGGCGTTTGGATATACTGATGATGTGCTGAAAATGTCACCGATGGCCCAGCGTTGGCGGGCGTTTGGGTGGGATGTGCATGAAGTAGATGGTCACGATATTGCCGCGCTAGAACAGACCGTCGCCAGCTTAGACACGACCAGCGGGCCGCCGCATGTGCTGGTGGCTTCAACGACCTTTGGTAAAGGGGTCTCGTATATGGAACGCCAGATTAAATGGCACTATATGCCGATGAATGACGCTGAATATGCACAGGCGCAACAAGAAGTCGCTGCATCCATAATTGAGGTAGCCCCATGAGAGGCGCATTTGCAAAGACCCTAGTCGAGCTTGCGGCCCAAGATGATCGCATCATGTTGTTGACAGGTGATCTGGGCTTTATGGCGCTGGAAATATTCGCTGACCGCTTCCCGAAACGCTTTGTGAATATGGGGGTGGCGGAACAAAACATGATTGGCGTGGCGACCGGATTGGCCGAAGCTGGCTTTATCCCCTTTGCCTATTCGATTGTCACGTTTGCCAGCCTGCGTCCCTATGAATTTATCCGCAATGGCCCAATTCTCCACCACCTGCCCGTGCGAGTGGTGGGGGTTGGCGGGGGAATGGAATATGGACACGCTGGCCCGACCCATCATGGTCTGGAAGATGTCAGCGTCATGCGTACCCAGCCGGGAATGACGGTCATTGCGCCTGCCGATGGTGCCCAAACCGCCAACGCCCTGCGCGAAACATGGCATCTGCCCGGCCCGGTCTATTATCGCCTCGGCAAAAACGATAAGGTGGTCGTGCCCGATTTAGACGGACGTTTTGAACTGGGCCGGCTGCAAACCGTGCGCGACGGGGGCGATTTGCTGCTGGTGGCGATGGGCGGCATCACTCATGAAGTGGTTACCGCTGCTGATACGCTGGCGCAACAGGGGATTCAATGTACCGTTGCGATTGTCGCTAGTTTTAATCCTGCACCCATTGACGACCTAGCCATGCTGCTGGCGCGATTTCCGCTGGTGCTGACCGTCGAGGCGCATTATGTGTCGGGGGGTGTCGGGTCGCTGGTGGCGGAGGTGGTGGCGGAACGAGGGATTGGCTGTCGAGTGGTGCGCTGCGGTGTGACCACCCCACCCCTCGCAGCATCGGGTAGCCAGCATTATTTCCAGCATCAGTATGGTATTTCGGCTGCCGCGTTGGTTGAAACCGCCCGGCGTGAACTCGTAAAGGCCCAGTAATGCCCAATCAACTCGTTTCGATCATTCTGCCCGTTTACAATCAAGCCGACCATATCCGCGAGATTGTGGCGGTTTATGAACATGCGTTAAGCAAGATTCCCAATCCCTATGAAATCCTGCTGGTGGTTAATGGCTGCCGCGACCATTCGCGAGAAATCTGCAACCAACTTGCCGAAGAAATTGACACCGTGCGGGTGGCATTTAGCGAAAAAGGCGGTTGGGGTCTGGCGGTTAAACTTGGTATCCAAGAGGCCAAAGGCGACCTGATTTGTTATACCAATTCGGCCCGAACCAGTCCGCAAAATTTGGTGCTGTTGGTGTTATATGCCGTCGCCAATCCGCAGACCGTCATTAAATCCAACCGCAAAATCCGCGACAATTGGAAACGGCGCATGGGGTCACTGCTCTATAATCTGGAATGCCGCGCCCTGTTCGATCTGGCCTATTGGGATGTCAACGGCACGCCGAAAGTATTCCCGCGTAGCTTTGACCATTTGCTCAATTTAACCTGCGACGATGATCTGATTGACGCCGAATTTAACGCGATTTGTCGCCGCGAAGATTACCCGATGTTGGAAGTGCCGATTTTTGCGTTTAAACGGCACAGCGGACGCTCAACGACCAGCTATAAATCGGCTTTGCGGATGTATCTGGGAGCCTATCAATTGTGGCGGCGGATGGGGCGGCCAAGCGGATAATTTAACCTCACCGCAAACCCCTCTCCCATGTGTGAGTGGCTTTAATGTGCCGTTTACTCCCCCTCACCGATTTGGAAAGAGGGCCGGGGAGGTGCGCTTGATTATTTATTCAATTTATTGGACGGGCGATTGAAAAAGACTGATTCTAAGCCAAAACCACCTGTAACCAAATCTTCCGAGTTGGCTGGTCTGTGGGCACATCATCACGGCGAATGGCGCGATACGGCTCAAATTGCCAGTCAATGGAACGATGCCGCCGAACTCGACCCCAAATTGTTGCGCTATGAGGTCAACGGCGATTGGTGGGAGACGCTGGCATCGCTCGCCATTACGCTGGTGGTCAGCCGCGAATATGAACATTTGTTGATGGCGATGACCGTGCAAAACGGTGAGCCGCACCTGTCGTTTATGAAACTGCCCCACCCCTCCGGATTGGCGGTGGATGCGGCAAGGGGTCGGCTATATGTCGCTTCGACCCGCAACCCTAATCAGGTGTTTGAAATGGCAGCGGTGCGGGGTCATCTGCATCGCCTCGATATGCCCTATGATGGGCCAGAAGATAACCCCCTTGTCCCGGTGCGCTCCCATTATTACCCCGGTTGCTACTACCTGCACGATCTCGCCATAGTCGGCGGCACGCTCTACGCCAATTCGGTCGGGCAAAATGCAGTGGTGCGGTTGGATGAAAATGGCGCGGGGGAACGGGTGTGGTGGCCCAAATGTATTGAAACCGACGACGGCCCGATTTTTGGGCAAAACCATATTCAGTTAAATTCCATCGCGGCGGGTGCGGGTCTTGCACATTCCTTTTTCTCCGCCTCTGCTGATAAAATCTCGGCCCGTCGCCCCGGCCATCGTAATTTTCCAGTAGACAAGCGCGGCGTGATTTTTTCCGGCGAAACCCGCGAACCCATCGTACATGGCCTAACGCGCCCCCACTCGGCCCGATTGTATCAGGGTAAACTCTGGGTGGATAACAGCGGCTATGGCGAGTTGTGCCGGGTCGAAAACGCCCAATTGACCGTCGTCGCCAAATTACCCGGCTGGACACGCGGTTTGGGGTTTTATGGTGATGTGGCGTTTGTGGGGACATCGCGGGTGATTCCGCGTTTCCGCCAGTATGCGCCGGGGCTGGAAGTCGAAAATAGCCTGTGCGGATTACACGCGGTGCACATTCAATCCGGCGAGGTCTTGGGTAGCATCATCTGGCCCTATGGTAATCAGATATTTGCAGTGGAGCCTCTGGTGCATCACATCACCTCCGGCTTTCCATTTCCGGTGGGGGTCAAACGGGCCACCCGCCGCGAGAAGTTGTTGTTCTATAGCTACACATTGGATCAATAAGATCAAAAAGGGCAATTCAGCATGAGTAATGATTTTCGGTTGTTGATGTTGGGTGCGATGTATGAAAACGGCGGCAATACCACCCACCGTTTTTTGGATGGTCACCCGCAAATGTTCGTTTATCCGTTTGAATCGCAGGTTGGCACACGTTTGGTGCAAGATCATTTGTCCTCGATGTATCCGGTCAAATATCGCTGGCCCACCTTCTCATTGGAGGCAACCCCCGCGCAGGACTATAAAGCGATTATTGATGAAGAAGGCAAAGTTCGTTCGCGCACGCCCAATGTCAGTAAATTTCGCCATATGCCGTTTGATATGAACGACGACGAACGCGGCAAGATTTATGAGGGCTACATTGCCAAATCGGGTCGTTCGCGGGGCAACAATATGGCGGCATTTTTTAAGGCTACCTTTGATGCGTGGAAAGATTATCAACGCACCGGGGATCAGCAGGTGTATGTCGGTTATAGCCCGATTATCGTGGTGGACGCCGATAAGATTCTCAACGACCTGCCCCAAGCGCACTTTTTGCACGTTGTCCGCAATCCTTGGTCAGCCTATGCCGATACCAAAAAGCGCCCCGTGCCGCTCAACTTGCATCACTATATGCTTGGCTGGACGATGAACCAATATTACGCGCTCTATTTCCGCGAAAAATTCCCCGGACGGATGCACATTGTACGGGCCGAAGATGTCATGGCCGATTCGTACAAGACGCTCGGCGCAATTTGCGAAAAAGTTGGGATATCGCCTGCCGATTCGCTGCGTAAGCCGACATGGAATGGCAACGAACTTGAAGAGGTCTATCCTTGGGGCACACTCCGCAAAGTCACCCCCGCCGTCAATCGTGCCACCGCCGATGAATTGTCTGCCGCCGAAAAAGACGCCATCCGCGCCTATACGTGGCAGTATATGGACGTGTTCGATTATAAGAATTTCTTGGGCTAATTTACCTCACCCCCACCCCCTCTCCAATTTGGCGAGGGGAGTTGAAAAAGGCTGTATCTATGTCAGGGAGGGGGCATGAGGCTTGCCCGATATTCATTTTGGGATAATATTCGGAAAACCGCATGAATAGGGACTTTGGGTAGGGACGCAACATGTTGCGTCCCTACGAAGGCGATAGCTTAGGTGACTCAAATCGTCGAATTTATGCGATTACTGCCAATGTTGGACAAGCCTCATGAGGTAAGGTTGCAGGTCTACAAGGGGTGGCGATATGAAACGGGCGATTGTTACGGGGGCGACGGGTTTTGTTGGGGCATCCCTCTCGCGGCGCTTGCTGCAATTGGGCCATGAGGTACATGTGCTGCTGCGGCCCGAATATTCCGGTTGGCGCATTGAAGCTATCCGTCGAGAACTTCACCAGCATATCGTAGACCTCACCGACGTCGCCACGCTGCAAACCGTCGTTCGCCGAATTCAACCCGATTGGATTTTCCATCTGGCGGCGTATGGGGCGTATTCCAATCAAACCGACTGGCGTCAGATGGTGGCTACCAATTTGACCAGCACGGGTAATTTGTTGGAGGCCTGTCGGGAAATCGGCTTTGCGGCATTTGTGAATACGGGGTCGTCGTCAGAATATGGGTTTAAGGATTATGCCCCGACCGAATACGATTGGCTTGACCCCAACAGCCACTATTCATTGACCAAAGCTGCCGCCACCCATTTTTGCCGCTTCACCGCCCAAAAACATCGGGTGCATGTGCCGACCCTGCGCCTCTATTCGGTCTATGGGCCATATGAAGAACCGACCCGCCTCATCCCCACCTTGACGATTAAGGGCCTGCGCGGAGAACTGCCGCCGCTGGTCAACCCCAATATCGCCCGCGATTATGTCTATGCCGAAGATGTCAACGATGCCTATCTGCTGGCGGCGACCCAGTCGAATCAGGAATGGGGGGCGGTTTATAATGTGGGGACGGGGGTGCAAACCACCTTGGCGGATGTGGTCGAGGCGGCCCGTGAGGTCATTGGGTTTGACGCCGAACCGCAATGGGGGTCTATGCCCGACCGCGCATGGGATACCTCGGTGTGGGTCGCCAATAATGAAAAAATCCAAGCTGAACTCGGCTGGCAACCACATTATGCGGTACAGGATGGTTTGCGCGAATTGGTGGAGTGGTTTAGGGCCAATCCGGATATGCGCCGCTATTACGAATCCTGCCTCGGATAACCCCTTTTTGTCTACAGAACCTAGGCGCTCCCAACCGAGGGCGTATTTTTTTGCCCCAACCTCGCTTCCATTAAAGGAACATTTGTGCTATAATTGCTAGGTCGCTTATCGCACAGAATGGACGCAGCAGCATGGACTTAAGCGGTGAGGAAAGATTGTCGGATTCGCCATTTATCGAACTCGTCTGGCGCAGTCGAAGTGAGGACGCTGGTAGTTTTATCTCGATGGCGGAGATTCACTGTAATTTGGTGGTGACAAACCATCGAGGCAAGACGACGCTCACGGTGCGCGGCCCGGAAAGCACAGCAACCCCGGCTTTTTGCCCCCCCGATACTGAGTTTATGGGGATTGTGTTTAAACCCGGCACATTTATGCCACACCTCCCGCCCCATCGAGTCAAAGATCGGCAGGATGTGAATCTGCCCGAAGCGAATCGGAATGGTGTTTGGCTAAACGGTGAGGCTTGGGAAATTCCTGATTTTGATAATGCCGACACCTTTGTAGATTGGTTAGTACGCGATGGCCTACTGGTATATGACCCGGTGGTGCATGAGGTGTTGCAGGGCCATCCGTTGGGGATGTCAGTTCGCACCGTGCAGCGCCGCTTTCAACAGGCCACCGGATTGACCCAGAGCGCATTGATTCAGATTGAACGCGCCCGTTATGCCACCAGCCTCCTCAAGCAGGGTACATCTATCCTCGACACGGTCTATTTGGCGGGATATTTCGACCAGCCGCATCTGACCAAATCCCTGAAATATTATATGGGGCTGACGCCTGCCAGAATCGCCGAACGTGACCGGACAGAACGGCTGTCGTTTCAGTACAAGACGATTCCTCCCTTACTGCAATATGATAACAGCATCCGATTACTCACATAGGAGACTCAACATGCGAAACGTAATCGCTGGCCTGTTTATTACGCTGGATGGGGTCATAGAATCCCCGGAAAAATGGTCGTTTGATCATTTCGATGAGGGGATGATGATAGCATTGGCATCACTGCTCTCGGCACAAGACACCGTACTGCTTGGACGGGTGACGTATCAGGAATGGGAAGGCTATTGGCCCAATTCGAATGACGAACCCTTTGCCAGCCACATCAATAACACGCCGAAAATGGTGTTTTCGAAGACCCTGCGCGAAGTCAACTGGAAGAACTCAACCCTTGTCCCGGGCGACCTTGCCACCGAAATCAACCGTCTAAAGCAGCAACCGGGCAAAAATATCGGCACGGCGGGCAGCCCCACCCTTGTTCGGTCGCTATTGGAACACAACTTGGTGGATCAACTGATTCTTATGGTCTATCCGGTCATTGCGGGAAGTGGCAAACGCCTGTTTCGTGATGGGGCGGCTCTGAAACGCATGAAATTGGTCGAAAGTAAGGCAACCCCCACCGGCGTGATGCAGCTCACCTATGCGCCACGCTGACAGTAAATCGGGCCAGCTTGAGTATAAGGAGAGGCGATGATTGATAATCTCTACAGCATCAAACCTATCGGGGTGATTCGATCCGAGTTGACAGATCTCGTGGCGGCACCCCGCCAAGGGGATGAAGGTGCGCCCGACGCATGGCTAGAAATCGCGGCGGATGTGGCGGAGGGGCTGGTCGGCCTTGCGGTGGGTGATGAACTAATTGTGCTGACATGGCTGCATCGTGCCCAACGCGATGTGCTGATAGTGCATCCGCGTGGTGATCTCACCAATCCGCTGACGGGGGTGTTTGCGACCCGATCACCCCACCGCCCCAACCCGGTCGGGTTACATCGGGTTTCGGTGTTGGAAATCGCTGGTCAACGGCTGCGCGTCGCCCCGATTGAGGCCATTGACGGCACACCGATTGTGGATATGAAGCCTGTCCTAATACCCGGCGAGAGCTAAAAGAGCCTGTCCGAAATACGCTCTCCCAACCGAGGGCGTATTTTTTATCCCCCGTCAATCCGTGGCATACTTGAGGTAATGGTAGTGTAAAGGATGTCCAATGGTCGACCGCACACAACTCCAAGCCCCACCACGCACCCGCATGACCTCAGCAGAGTTTTTGGCGCTCCCCGAAAGCAATCTGCCTATGGAACTGCTCAATGGAGAGATACTTATGTCCCCTGCCCCAACGATCGGTCATCAACGCTCGGTACGTCAGATTTTCAAGGTTGTTGACGGACTTACAGCGGATGGTGAGGTATTTTTTGCCCCCGCCGATGTCTATTTTGATGAAGCTAACACCGTCCAGCCCGACGTGTTTTGGATTAGCACCCAAAATAACCACTGCACCCTTATTGAAGACCATTATTGGCAGGGCGCGCCGGATTTGATTATCGGAGTGCTGTCACCCGGCACAGACCGCCAAGACAAAAACGCTAAATTCAAACTCTATGAAAAATACGGCGTGCGCGAATATTGGATTGCCGACCCCGTGCATAAGGTTTTGGAAGTATGGCAGCTACAAGACGGGCATTTTGTTTTTCAAGGCGCATTCGGCCCGGAAGATACCTTTGAATCCGCCGTCCTCGGCAAAGCAGTGGATGTCAGCAAAATTTTCGCGGCGTAATGCCTAGACCTCGAGCTTTCCCGCCAACTCATCGGCCCATACGCGAATCGCCTCCCAATCGCGGTGATCGCCCTCTGCCCAAACACCCGTCCACACACTGATACGAAACATGGATTGATGCATCAACGACGGAATCTTCGCAAGATTCAACTCTGCAGCGAAATAACCTTCACTGACTGGCTTGACCAAGCGGCGAACGGGTTCGGCCATTCTTTGACAACCCCGTGATACGACTGGTTTTTCACGGTCAGGGTCATACATACCAAGAACGCGGCAAACGGCTTCTCAGATAGAGCCGCCTGATTGTCCCGGACAAATTTCATCGCTTCTGGCAGCCATTTCTTATCATGGATGGCACTCCCTACTACAATGGCACGATAGGGAGTCAGATCGGTGACCTCGCCGATGGGTCGAACGTCTACATCTGCACCTTTTTCGGCAAGGGTCTTGCCAATCGCCTCGGCAACCCCGACGGTTGAACCTGTTTGGGTGGCATAAGCGATGAGGATTTTGTTGGACATGCTGCGTGTTCCTTGCGAACTAGTCTTTTTCCACCATTCATTCTATTCTTAATGGGCAAGGGCCACTAGTGACGGTTCACACTAAATCACAAGTCAGGTGTCACCGGGGAACGGGGCGGCGGAATCCACATTCTGAAATCCACCGCCCGAAGGGGTCAGTTCAAACGGGGCAAAAACCCACAAAGGGATTAGTCTTTCAGCAGGGTCACAATCCCGCCGGGGCTGGCAATCGAAAAATCGTGTTCCCGCGTCAGGTATTGGTCAACAAAGGCATTTTGTTTGGCTGCCGTCGTCGGGTCGCTGAAATTCACCCGCTGCAACAGCAAGAAGTCCATCAGGTCAAACATTTCCGACTTGGTAGGGGTGCGAATATCCGAATGAAACGGGATATGGGTTGCCGCGTAGCCCCACTTTTGCACCAGCGCGTAGACCTCATCGGCAAACGGGATTTGTTGATAATACTCTGGCGTAAAAAAGGTCTGATAGAGCCGCGCAATTTCGCTGCCCCGATCCGCGACCGTAATCAACACCAGCCGCCCACCCGGTTTTAGCAAATCAAAGGCCCGCCGGACAAATTCTTGGCGTTCATCGGCATCCACATAATAGAGGACGTGCGACATCACCGCGAAATCGAACGCCCCGTCCATCGTGACATCGGGTGTCCATGCCGCGTTTTTGCCCGACATCGAAACCCCATTGGCCTTGGCCCAATCCAGCAATTCTTGGAACAGCACCGCGTTGGGTTCGACAATCACGGTATGGTTGAATAGTTTTGAGAAATGGCGTGTCAGGTTGCCATGCCCTGCCCCCACATCCAGATAGGCGTCACGGTGGGCAAGTGGTTTAATCACCTTTTCGATAATGGTTGGGACGGTGAAGGCGTATTCATCTGAGCCGACCGATAGAATCTCAAATTCTTCACGGAAAAGTTGATCCTCGGGTTTGGTTTGTTGGGTCATTGAAATTATTGTTCCATAGGTTTGGTGACGACGATAATGCCGCCACTGCTGGAAATGCTGTAACCATCGCCTTTATGCAGTTTGCTCTTGAGATAAGCCTCGCGAATACTGACATGGTCGTCATTATCGAACTTGACCTTGCCGAGCGTTAGGAAATCAATCATCAAGCGGGTATCGGCTTCGGTTTTGGTTGCAATAGTGGAATTGAAGGGATGATACGATACCCGGAAACCCCAACGTAACAGATTTTCAAACAATTGCTCCGCATAGGGGAGTTTGGCAAATTCTTCAGGCGAATAAAGCTGCTTACACAGCTTCCAGATATCGCTCTGGGTGCCATTGAGCGCCAAAATCATGCAACCACCGGGGCGGAGATGACTATAGGCCTTCCGTACAAATTCAAGGTGATTTTCCACGGGAACATAGTAGAGGACATGCGCGAGGATGACCAAATCCGCCGCCGTATCAATGTTTACATCTTCCCATGTTGTATTGTACCCAGTCACGTTGGTGTTGCTGTCCCGTACCCATTCCATGAGTTCATCGAAAAAGGCTTGGTTTGGCTCCACAATCGTGCTTTGCTTAAAGTAGAAAGAAAGTGGACGTGTCAGGTTGCCCCGCCCTGCCCCAATATCTAATAGATCATTTTGATGGTGCAAGATCGGAATTACCTTCGTCTCGATGAACTTCACAAAATCTTCATACTCTTGTGTATTCTTGGACAGCATATCGAAGACGTGCTTATACAGCAATGACTCATCTTGGATAACGGTAGTTGATTTATCCATATCTGGACTCCCATCCATTACTTGGCCCATTCCATTAATGGTCAAAATAAATGATACAATAATTCATGAAAGATGTAAATCAACTTTGATTAGAGTTAAACCCTTACGAATAAAAGACGGGAAACTTGTACAGCCTCCCGTCTTTCTTATCAATAAATTAGTAATCTTATTACCGAGGCGAACCCTGCCCTCGATTATGGAATATAGAAGCTAATTGCCATCTGTTGAATACAGCTTGCATCCGGCTCGGTCAATGGGTCGGCAAGGAATGACACAATGATACTATTGGGGCATTCAAATGTCTCAAGCGCACCGTGCCCAGTCGTGGGGAAGGTATACACATAACTCTGGCTGAGTGTTTCGGCAGCTAACTCCCCCGACGACGGCGGCGTCACCGGGTCAAAGTTACCATTGAGGACAAGGGTGGGTACATCACTGACCACTGCTTCATTTTCGATCGGATCAGCGACCCCGGCCCCCCACAATTCGCAGGTGGTGAACTGGGCCTCTACGCCTACAATAGACCCCGCTACCGCTTCCGGCACATTTTGTTCGGTCAGCAGATTATAGGCGGCATCGAGGCTGCTAAAGGCCAATTCCTCGTGGCATTCCACCGAATTGTACATGCCTTCGCTGTCGCCATCATTTTCGTCGGCCTCGCCTTCATCATCCGTCTCATCCTCTGCCTCGTCGCCACCATCCCCAAAATAGAGATTAAACACGGCGTCGGTTATGAGTTCCAATTCCTCCGGGGCATAGTCGAAAAGCTCGGCGAGGAAATCATACACCGGCTGCCATTCGCCATCGGTCAGCAAGGCTTCTAGTTCGGTATATTCCTCGTCGCTCAGCCCTTCTTCTAACAGGTAATACGCTTCTTCTTCGGCTTCGGCCTCCCCAAAATCGGATTCTGTATCGTCACCGCCCTCGTCCGGAACAGGGCCAAAGGTGATGAGGTCGTAATAGGTCTCAAAATCCCCCTGCGCGGCGGCATCGAGTGCGGCGGGCAAGGCCGGAATGAGCGTGCTGTCATAGAGGGCCTGAGTGACTGCCGACAGTAAATCATCACCCGTCAGGTCAAATTCTTCGCCACTTTCCGGGTCGGTGACAGCGGCGGGGTTGATGTTTATGTCCTCAATCGTGGCGTAAAAATCATTCTCCAAGTTGGGGAAGGCGCTGCCACAATCCGCATCTGCCGCACAGCTATCAAACAAGACAGTCAAGGCCCGATAGCCGTCCAACACTTCGGTTTCGCGGCTGTTAACATTGGGCGGATAGACGCCATCAATCACGACACTGTGTAGGCCTT
Organism: Anaerolineae bacterium; assembly: GCA_041753455.1. GTDB lineage: Bacteria > Chloroflexota > Anaerolineae > Aggregatilineales > J027 > CFX10. The sequence goes on from JBGSUK010000020.1 coordinate 120,454, forward strand.
CGGGAAAGTCACGCATGACGGTCAGGGCCAAGCGCGTCCCATACGAAATCCCGTACAGAATCACCTGCTCATAGCCCAATGCAAGGCGCAAATCGTTGACATCGGCGGCGTTTTCGGCACTGTTATAGGCGGTCAAATCCACCCCATCGGCTAACAAGCGATCCCGACAGGCCTCGGTTGCCGCGTCCTCAGATTCATAGTCTTCATTGATTTCGGGGCAATCCAGCGTCGGACTTGAATAGCCTGTGCCGCGCTGATCCAGCAGGATGAGGTCATGATTTTCGCGCAGAATGGAGGTCAACCACGAATCTACCGCCGACAGGGCACTGCCACCCGGCCCGCCTTCCAGATAAATGATCGGTTCGGGGCTGGGGTTGGGGCTATAGATAATCGCCACCGCCAGTTCAATTGTCGGACTATCGGGCAGGCTGCGATTTTCCGGAACAATCAAATAGCCGCACTCGACATCGGTTTCATCGGCAGGCAGGCTAAATGGGCAATCGGCGGCCTCAAAAAGGGGCAAATCGCCGCCGTCTTGGGCTTGAATATTGGGCACTTGCGGTACCAGTAGGCTGACCAATAAGACTAGAAACAGGCAAATACGCTTCTCAAATTTCATAGATTTTTCTCCGAAATAATTTGGGTACGGGGGTGCGTCCGAATTCTTTTATTAGATTCACCGTTTCGAGCACGTTAGCGGTTACTATAGGCAGGTTTCGGTTGCGGCGCAAACTAATCAAAAATAGCCCCAAGTCCATTTTCAGAACTTGGAGCTATCTTGGGTATTAACTTTGGAGAAGTTTACGGATTGACGGGTTCGGTGCTGGCGTCAATCGAGAGCAGGAACTTGACCAGCTTGCGGCGGTCTTCAGGATTGCTCAGGCCGTCAATGCCACCCAGACCAGCGGCGCGATGGGCCACGAAACGATCACCCATGACCTCATCCAATGAGGCCGCTGAGCCGTTGTGGAAGTAGGGCGGGAAGGCGAACACGCTGATGAGCGATGGCGGCACAAAACCTGCCTCACCCAATGGCGGCTTGCCGTTGGCACGAACTTCATTGCTGGCGGCGGGATCGAATGTGCCGACGTTGGTCAGTTGGCTGATGATCTGCCCACCTTGAATCAGGGCTTGGTCGGTGATGGGGCCGACAATGCTGCTGCTGGACCATTTTGGCCCACCGTGACATTGTTGGCAGTTGTTGGCGATGAAGATGTTGCGCCCTTCCGCGATTTCGGGGTCGGTGCTGTCTGCCAGCGGTGAAAGGGGAGCGCGGATGGTCTGGATGTAGGCGATGATGGCGTCCCACGCATTGACCACATTGCCGGACGGGGTGCGGACACCCAACTGCTGACGCTGCGAATTGGGGAAGGCCAACACAGGCGGGTCACCAATCAGCAAGCCGCCGATATTGGGGCCTTCTTCGAGGGCTGAGCCATCTTGATTAAACAGCAGGCCGCGTCCACCCGACACACCACGAATATTGAGTTCAAAGTCTTCTTCTTCGTCAAAAATCGCTGACCAGTTGAGGGCACGGAAGGTACCACCCGCAAAGTCTTGATGCTGCGAGAGGGTGCGGCGTGGGCCAGCGGCAAAAATCCAGACCACATTATCGGATAGGCCGAAGGGATGGCACGACGCGCACGCCTGCCAGCCGTTATCCGACATATTGCCGAAATCGCTGGCGAACTCACCCACCGACGTGTTGTACAGTTCCTTGCCAACCAGCACCAATTCTTCCGGTGTGCCAGCGGCGGGTAGGGCCGATGAGCGCATGGTGGCGAGGGTTTGTTCGGGGAAGCGGGTGATGTCAATGACGGTCACGTCGCGGGAGATGTAGTTGGCGACATAGGCGCGGGTGTCGTTGTTGTTAATGACAATACCGCGTGGGTTGCGACCAACCGCGACTTCTAGCACGGCGCTGGTCTGTGGGTTGACGCTGACGGTAATCGCGCCGGTGGTGGGGTCTACCTGAATACGCAGCAGCACATTGCTGGCGGCGCTGACGACATAACCCACGTTTTCGCGGGTCTTAAAGGCGATGTCCCACGGAATGGCCGGGAACAGTTTGATCGTGCCTTCGGGTTGCTGCGCGACGGCATGATTCAGGTTGACGGTTAGGCCCGTGTCCTGATTAGTGACGGTGTTCAAAATATGCACCAACGCTTGGGTGTTGACATTAAAGCGCACCGGGCCGTTGGGTGACGCACCGACGTTCGGGATGTAGGCGAAGCCATTTTTCACCCCGATGGACTGCATCTGGTTGGGATAGGCCCCCGTCACAAAGTCGGCGTTTTGACCGGGTTCGACACGGCGGATGGCGTCACCAGTGGCCTTGAAGCCAGTGTCGGCCATGTTGGTCAGGATGATTTGACCCGCCAGTGAATCGTTTTCGGTGGAAAGTTTGGTGACGAGACCCGTCTTGGCGTCGTCTTCACCATCGAGTTTGTTTTGGGTTGCAAATGAGAAAAACTGGGTGATATAGACCGTTTCATCGTTGTCTTCGCCGTCGCCATCGTTGGTGATGGTGATACCGCGTGGTTCACCACCGACGGGTGGGCCGACATTGACGATTTCTTTGACGACGGTATTGGTGGCGGTGTCAATGACGCTGACCGAATTGGAACGCGCATTGGTGACATACGCTTTTTGACCATTGGGGGTCAGGGCGATGCCATAGGGTTCGACGCCGACATCCAATGTGGCGATGACCGAGGCGGCGGGTTGCGCGGTCACATCTACCGCCAGCACCGAGACTGTGCCATCGAGTGTGTTGGTGACATAGATGGTTTTGCCATCCGGGGACACCGCGACACCATTGGGTTCATTGCCGACAGCAATTTCTCCGAGGGGCAGGTTACGATCCTGCGCGACATCAAACAGCGAAACCGAGTTGGCATCCGGGTTGACGACGGCCAACAGCGTGTCATCGGCGTTCAGCGCAATCGGGCCAGATTTGGTCGCCCCGGCGAATCGCGTCGCGGTTTGGGCCTGTGCTGGACTGGACTGAATGAACGAATCAGCCACCGGAAGCGCCATGACTAAAAGACCAACCAATAAAATGCCGTATCTACGGACGAGTCGTGGGAAATGCGTAGTTCTCACAAGTGCCTCCTTGTGACCTAAAACAATGTATTTAACCAATGAATTTTCCTGACTATGTGTGAGGATATGCACAGCATAGCATCATTAGGCTTCGCAGTGCAACTAACTTTAGTTAGGGGTTTAAGATAAAAATGCCGATTCGGCAAAAGGTGTCATCATGCTTGGGGTCATTCCATGCGGCGCATTCGAGCACATCAGGTTTGATGCAGCCGCACCATACAGCACATCATCTATGAACAAAAAAGCCCATTTACCTTATTCGGTAAAGGTATCGTTCACTCGCCCTAGAGCAGCCCGCAGCGATATTTTGAGTCTCGGTTCCTCGATCCCATCCAGCAAGCGCAATGCCTCGGTAAACAGGCTAGCGGCGGCGTGATACGCTTGGCTTTCGGCGGCAATCGCCCCCCGGATGGCCTGAATCAAGGCATGGTGCATAGGGTAATGAGTATTCTCGGCCAGATATTGAAATACTTCATCCGCTGCCGTCTTTTCCCCCGTATCCAGATAGAGCAGAGCCAACTTGAGATAACTCTTGCGGAGGATATGGACATCCTCATTAAAGGGTTCACCGCTAATAATCTGGATTTCTTGCGTTTTGATGTGAAAAAGCGACGCATAAAAATAATACAAAAGCGCAAGGTCTTGCCACCGGGCATCTGGGGGGTGATTTTGTAGCGCTGCGGTGAGATGCCGATAGGCTTGGTCCGATGCATCGTGCCACAAAAACATCCGCGCCAACTGCAAACGCCATATCAGGAGCATCTCCGGCGGTAAGGGTTCAGGTTGAATTGTTTCAAATGATTGCCGAATCTCAGAAATGGCATCCCCCCGCGAAATCTCCCAATAGACCATCAAGTGCTGCGAAATCGTGAGCATATAGATCGGCTGGAAGGACTTCATCATCCAGTCATAATTCCAAATGCTCGGATACTGAATCTCGATGGCAAGCAGGTATTCATGCAGCAATAGCTTTTGTTTTTGGAGCGCTGCCAGCCATGTTTGGTAGAACTCAAGATACTGCTGACCAAGCCACTCGCGCTGATCGCTATAGAGCAGCTTTTTGCGGGCGTGCCGCCACACCAATTGGTGCATTCGATATTTGTCATCATATTTTTGGATGAGTGATCGCTGAATCAAGGCAATTAAAGCGGCAACATCGACCGCACAAATCTGCTCGGCCTCGTCCAAATTAAAGGTGCTGTTAAAAATAGAGAGGGCAGTTAACGCATGTCTTTCGACCTCATTCAACGTACTCCACGTATATTCCAACATCATTTCCATGCTCTGATGGTGGGCGGGCATGGTTTGTTGATAGGGCAGGTTAAACTCCTGTCCCTCCAAGATGTGTTCGATAATTTTGTGGATCGGCAAAATCTGCGTCCAGCCTGCCGCAATCACCAGCGCCAGCGGCAGACCATCTACCAAACGGCATATTTGGGCGACGCCATTCAGATTGCTTTGGAGATTGAAACGCGGGTTATTGCGTTGGGCGGTTAGCTCAAACAGGCGTACCGCCTCATATGCTTCGGGGTGGTCAGCATCTTCGGGTGGACAGCTTAGGCCCGTAAGCGGTAGCAGCCATTCCCGAAATAGATTCAGGGGCATTTGAGAGGTAATGACGACCTGAACCTGCGCGGCTTGTTCTAACAGCTTCTCCACAAAATGGGTGTCCGGCAGGACATATTCATAGTTATCCAAAACCAGCAGTAACTTGCGGTTTTTAATCTGTTCCAGCGTGATTCGCTCCAAAGCCGAGTAATCATGGGTGCTGCTTAAATCCATACCGACTGCCGCCGCGATGAGGTAGGGCAGATCGCGGCCTGTGTGGGTACGTTTGATGGATATTAAGTAGACACCATCGGGATAAAGGTGCTGACGGTGGTACGCAATTTGTGTCACCAAGGCGGTTTTGCCGATGCCGCTGATGCCAAAGACCGTCAATAAACGGCATTGTGGCGTGCCGAGCATTCGTTGGGCAATCTCAAGCGCCTCTTGGGGTTCGACAAAGGGCATATCGGGTAGGGCGATGGAGGCCGCCAGAACAGGTTTGTCCGGTCGCAGGATTCCGCCGCGAATCTGTTCGGTGAGGGCCGTTGTCTCAGCATCAGGCGCAGCCCCCAGTTCTTCATCCAGCAAACGCGCAAATCGGTCGTATTGCAAGAGCGCCTCACTCGTCCGGTTAGAAAAGGCCAGTAAACGCATCAATTGACGTTGGGCTGCATCCCATAGTGGGTCTAGGCCGACCAGTTTCCACGCATGAGCCAACCCCGCTTCATACTGGGCTTGTTTCAAGGCTAATTCGACAAATTCGAACAGAAGTTGGCGATAGAGGTGCTGGAAATGCCGCTGCTGCTCCGAAATCCAGCCATCCAATTCTTCAGCATCTCGAACCGTAATGCCCTCCAAAAAATCGCCCCGATAAAGCCCCATAATTTCTTGCATGGTCTTGGCTACATCGAGCAGGCCGACGGGTGCTAGAACCTTTTCACAGCCCTTTTCAAAACGATGGGCATCAACGCCAATGGTGATGCCGTCGCTTATCATCAGTACATCGCGCTCAATCACCAGTGCCTCGGGCATTTCTTGGCGGATACTGGAAAGCACGGTGCGCAAATTTTTGAGGGCTTGTTGGTCGCTGGTCTCACTCCAAAGCAATACGGCCAGTTTTTTGCGGCTATGTTCACCGGGGTGCATGGCAAGATAGACCAGCAGTAGGGCGGCTTTGGTGGAGATCAGATTTTCTACCACCTGTCCGTTCTGCTGGATGACCAAATTGCCGAGGGTGTAGATTGCGATTTCTGTGTTCATACACTGAACTATCAACGATTATTGACTATTGGTTGTTGACTACTTTTGGCTACTTGTTGGCCTGCAAATCTTCTTTTAACAGGGTCGCTTCTAGGGCGCTTAGGGCATCAGCGCGGCTGTTAAACATCATGATCGAAAAATTCATGACATGCGCGGTCAATTCGATAATGCTCTTAATCGTTCGGTTGCGTGTCACCACAAACATCACGCCCCGATTCTTAAAACGCAGCACGGGCATGGCACGCCCAAACATCAGATACAACGGCGGCAACGATTCCGCCTCTTCCACATCCAGTATCATATGCACGAGGGTGGCGGGCGACTCTACCTGTGCTTGCGATAATAATTCCACGCATAGTGCCGTGTGCTCGTCGAAATCGTCAATTGCCGCCTTGCCCCACAATCGGGCATAGATGACTCGGCAGGGGATATGCCACTCACCTTGATAGGGCATGATGGATCTCCTTTCGTAATGGATGCAACCTATGGGTTTGAACCTGCGGGCGGATGGCTTCCTTCATAGATTTCAAGTTCGGTTTGGAGTTCCGGGTACATATACCGCACCACCATGAGCGCTTCGTGCATCGTCCCAACAGTGGTCATCGGCTGTTTCGAAATACGGATCAGTAGCGCAGTCAACATTTTGGCGGCCTCGCTGACCGTAATGAGCACGACAAAACCCGGCTTGGCCTTCCATACCCGTGCATCAATCACATCCGCGATATCTTGTGCGGCAGAGATGGCCGAGCGCATGAGCACGCCCAATTTGGCCTGTTGCAGATCAATAATCCCAATGATGACACTGGCGGATTCGCTGGTGTACGCATCATCCATGTAATCGGCAATTTGTTTGCTGGAATCACGAAAGTCGTCCAGCGAAATATCCTCTGAAAGGCCGATATAGAGGACGTGATTCTGAATGACCCAATGTACTTGATATGCCATAAGTCCACTTTCAGTCTCTCAAAGCGTTCTCTCAATAAACCCGTCACTTGGATTCGGGCATTGTTCTTATATTAAGCGACAATCACAAAACATGCACCATGACCCGTTGGTGGCAGGTCATGGTGGTCCTGTTTTAGTTGGCCCGCCGATACCTATTGGGGCGCAAGGCTATAGCTGCCCGGTTCGGCTTCCGATACCCAGCCTTGTACGGACTCAAAGTTCTGACCGATCCGTCCGATTTGGGCCTGTCCGGTGATTAACCACCAATATTGCCCACCTGCACACTCCGGCCCCGCATTCACTGTCACCACTGTACCGGAGCGATAGAAACGTTGGGGGATCATCTCACCCGCCGGGCCATTATAGGGGCGCTGGTCATCCAAGATGATGGCCGTGCCGCCGATGGTCAAACGCGGTGGAAGGGCCTGTTCGCAGCCAGTGGGTGCGACGAGTGGTGGCTCGAAAGGAGGTTCGCCGTTATAGGGTTCAATATAGTAACTGCTAGAACCCTCCGCCAACCAGCCAATTGTGCCAGACCGATCTACCTGCCACCAATAAAGGTTATCCGCGCAGATCGGCCCGCCAATGATATTAAAGGTATCACCGCCACTCAGGGTGGTCAGAACCGTGCCATTGGGCGTCTGGCGCAAATTTAACCCACCCATCGCCGGAACCACGCGGGCTTGGCTGCCAATGCTCACCCGTTGCGGCAGCGCGGCAGAACAGTCATCGGTGGCAGGGGGCGGCACAGTGACAACTACCGGGGGCGGGGTGACAATCACGGGTGGCGGCGTAACCTGAACCCCACCGCCATTGGGAGCTGGTAGTTGCGCCAACGAAAACTCCACACCTATGGGCGTGACATAGACAACCTTACCGTTGGGGGTCAATTGACCAACCTGTTGGGCGGTGTTGGGGCTAAAGCCATTGGTATAGTACAGGCCGTTGGCTGCATTCACCAAAAGATAACCATCACTGGTGCCATAGACCTCGACAAACTGCGCGTCAAATGGCAGATACGAATTGTTGCCGGGTGTCCCCGCCGCCAGTACGATATTCCAAGCGCGATTGTTTTGGGCATCATCGGAGAGGAACAAAATCCATTCCCCCCCTTTGGCCCATTTCGCCGCCATCAAGTAGTGGGTAGCATCGGCGTGGACGGGGGTAAGCGTATTGCCATTCGCCAGCACCGCCGTTCCAATCGCGTTGAAATTGAGTTGCTGCCCATCGGGTGGCATGGCGGCAAAATTGGCATCGGCGTAACTCATCACGGCGTTACCCGTCAGCAGTTGAATCTGAATCTCAGCGCGGCTATAGGGACTTTCGATCAGCACTGGTGCCGCTGGATCGAAGCCAAACACGCGCCACGCATAAGCGGGCCATGTGTGCCACCCGCCGACCGATTGCGGAATTAACTGAAAATGCACGTACAGGCCATCAATATATTGCACAGCAGGCGCGGAAAGCTGCACTTCGGGCGCGTCGGGGTGCGTGTGGTCAATAAATGCGATTGCCGCCCCGCTTTGGGTCTCAAACAGAATTACCCGCCACGCTGGATTGGCGAAATCACCGGAGAAAAAGCCAACTGCCGCATAGTCCGAATTGGCCGAAAAGATATTCTCGCCGCCGAGATGGATGGTTTCACCCGGTTGGGCGGTGTGGACTGCCACAAAAGCCCCCACTGGGAAACTATAGATACCGACGGCCTGATTACCATTGCTCAGTTGCGCGACCATAACCATGTGGTGTCCATTCGGCGAAATGCGCAGGTCACCATAGGCCACTTCATCTGGCAGGTGCGGGCGCGGCATCTGGGCCTGTTGCCCCTGCGCGTTAATCCAATGCAAGGAATCCGATTCGGGTTGGTACACAACGGCGTACCACGCACTACTGGCTAATGGCTGCTGGGCCGCTGCCGTGAAGGACATCAACAGCATTCCGACAATGACAAAAAGATAGGCTACCCGACGCATTAGTTATTCGCCTCCTCTAGTGTGTTATACGCGGCGGCAATGGCGGTTTGGGCGATTAAGCCATAGGCGGACGCCCACGCATGACGGATTTCGGTCGTAAACGCCGGGCCAAACGCATCTTCCAAAGCCCACAGCAGCGCACTCCCCACGCTCTCCCAATGGCTGACCGTCACCCCATAGGCCACATGGCGCTTGCCCAGACTTTGAATGGCTGGCACGATTGTGTTGAGATCGCCGAGATTGTTGACCACAACCGCGATGGTCTGAATGAGCTTTTGGCGCTGCTCGGCCATATCATGCCGGAACAGCGGTCGGGTGCTGGGGTCAATCTCAAATAGGCGCTCATAAAATCGGCTAGCGAGCAGATCAGCGTCGGTCACTTGCCCGAAGGTGGTTTGCACGATGGCTTTCTGATTATTGCTAAGGGTCATGATTGATTCTCCTATTGTGTTGTGTTCGTCTTGGCTGTTTGATGGGGGTGTAGGATTGTTCATCCCACACCCGATTATGGTTAACGGTCTAGTCGTCGCAGGCGGCGTCAGTCACAATTTCTTCGCCATCTTCGTCAATTTCCGTGACCATGATCCAACCGGCGGGGCAGGTCATGTCTAGCACTTGGCGCCACCATGCTGCCGTTTCTTTATCGCGTGTTTGGTTGGCATCACCCGTACTAAATTCGTTGATGATGCAGGGCGGGAAGGGCATTTGGAAGCGATCATCTATTGTGTTTTGGTCACAATCGTGCATCGCAAGGCCAATCTGACGCAGGTTGTTTGAACTCTGAGGGCGCGTTGACGCTCGAGATGAGATGAAGCGCACGCTCCCATCGCCGAAGGCAACATTACCGCCAGTTGCCGCCGCCCAATCTTCAGCACAGTGCCCCTCGCCCAGATCGTGCAGATCAAAGGGATCGCCATAGGGATTGGGTAGTTCAATCCACCAAATGGTGTAATCGTCGCCACATTCGTCCACCCGGCTCATGGCTGCATCAAAATACAGGTCAAGTTCGGTGTCTTTGGCCTCGTCGAACCAGCAGGCGGTCGTGTCCGGGCCAGATTCGATATAAGCGTCGCCGCCATAACAAATCGCCACCAGTTGATCCACACAATCCGAGTCAGCGGTGTCGCACCAGCAGGCTTCGACCAATGTCGTACCGGGTTTGACCGCACACTCCATCGGCTCAACCACACCGGGGCCGTCATTATCGGGTGCGGCAAGGTCATCCAATCCCACAATCGGGCCACACGCGCCAGCATTGTTGTCATCGGTGAGGCGGTACAGGGTCAAATCGCCAGAGCGTACGCCGCCTGCCATTGTGGGCCAATAGAAGGCGTTGGGATTGCCAGAGGATGCCGCCAGTTCCATCAGGGCCACATCGGCGGCAACCGCGACGGCATTTTCGGAATCCGGCAACAAAACAATCGCATCGGACAGGTAGATCACCCCCCAGATTTTTGTACCAGCCGCAATGGGGTCGCCGGGGACAGATTCAAACCAGAAAGCGGCATAGGTAAAGGATTCTGGCCCATTGAAAGCACCCCATGTCGGCGCATCGTAGCCAACCGACATATGGCACAGGATAACCGTGTCGTCGGGGTCATTGCGGAAATCATTGAGGCCCGATGTCCACCCACCCCGCTCCGAGGATAACTGTGGGCAAGGGGACGCCAAGAGTACCGAACGGGCGGAATAACCGACTTCGCCTGTCGCGCTTTCATAGGTCTTGAGGACAAACCACATGTCGGTGCCGACCATCACGTAACCTTCAGCGGGGTAGACACTACCAGCCAGTAGTTTGCCAATCACCTCCGCACCCAGATCACTGTCTTTGCGTACGTTGACGTTGTTTTCTGAGATGGGGGTCACGAAACATCCATCCGCCGGCAGGGCAGGTGGCGTAAACACAGGTGGGGCACTGGGTGGTACGGAGTTGGGCGGATTATCCGCTGGACAGCCGCGATTTTCACGCACGCCAGCTACCGTTGGGCAGGCATCATCGCCATCGAAAATCCCATCTCCATCGGTATCAGTGGTGTTAGGCGGATTATTGGGTGGGTTACTCGCCGGGCAGCCGCGATTTTCACGGATTCCCGCTACCGTCGGGCAAAGGTCATCGCTGTCGGGCAGGCCGTCCCCATCGGTGTCCACATTCGTGGGGGGCGGTGTTACAAGGACAGCAGTCGGACAACCCTGATTTGCCATCGGGCCGGCAACGGTTGGGCAGTTATCACGGCTATCCGGCAGACCATCACCGTCAGTATCGAGGGGAGCCGCCGTTGGGCCAGATTGGGCCATGCCGCTGGTATCCGCATTGGTGTTCCATCGCGCCGACGCACCCGTTGCGGATACGATCAGGACAAGGAATAGGATTGAGGCGGATAAAACCTTGAGATTCTTCATGGATATTGCTCTCCAATTGGTATGAATTCGTAGATAATTCACAGCTTAGAGAGCAAGCGCCTAAAAAGGGCTTAATGGTCGCTCAAAGACTAAGCGCCCCAGATTCTATACAAATCTTGACAATTGATTAACATTGCACAGGTCAAGAAATACCAAATAGCCGAGGCGAATCGAGGCACATTAATCGTAGGCGGTTAGCGTTAAATCGGTGATGAGGGTATAGGTGATGTCCCATGCCTCGCGCACTTCGGGGGTGAACTCTGCGCCGAGGCAGTGTTCAATCATCGCAAGCAGCGCCGACCGGACGAGATCAAATTGATCTTTGCTGACGCCATACGCAATATGCCGTTGCCCAAGATCATATAAAAATGAGCCAATGCTATTCAGATCGTGGATGGCCCGCACCGCGATACCGAGGGTCTGCATGAGTTTGATACCCTGCTGCTGCATATCATCGGTATGAAATAAGGATTTTGTTTCCGGCGCAATCCTCCAAAGATGGTCGTAAAAAACAGTGGTTGCTTCTTGTGTAATCGGGACAAGTTGCGCAAAACTCTCGGAAACAAGCCGTCGCTGGTGATCGGTTAATGACATCAGCCTATGTCTTTCTGATTTTTGCTTGGGCAGGCCACGATAATACTAACACAAATAAACGCTTGGGCGAAACTGATTAGCCATCATCAAGCGTAATTGCATTAAAATCTGTTGTGGCTATGAAGGTCTCTCAAAAACCCCTGTCATCTGAACCAAGCGGACAAAGATTTTGCACCCGACCCGTCATCACATCAACCCGTTAGCTTGCTGATGTCAAAATCATTGATGCGGGCGGTTTTGAGTCCTTCCGGCAGAACATAGTGGGCCCGCCCAACCCGTTCGACTGGCCCAATCCCGACCGCGCAAAACCCACCAGCAAGCGCCGCATCCACCCCGGCTTCGGCATCTTCAAAGACAAAACAGCGGGTAGGCCACAGTCCAAGCCGACCCGCGACCCAGATAAACAAATCCGGGGCGGGCTTATGGTTGACCACACAATAGCCGTCGCCAATCGCCTCGAACAGCGATTCGATACCTAGTCGGCGGATGACCGTCAGGGCGTTTTTGCTGGCTGAACCAAGCCCCAAGCGTATTCCGGCGGTTCGGGCCTCCTCCAAAAAAGTGAAGACCCCCGGCAGCAAATCACCGGGCGTGATATTTTCGAGCAGGGCCTGATAGTAGTTATTTTTGCGGGTCTCCATTTCGACCAGCTTGGCCTCTGGAAAAACCCGCCCATTGAGCAATAACTCAAGACTTCGACGACGTGGGACGCCCCGCAGTGCCTCATTATCTTGGCGGGTAAAGGGGATGTTTTCTTCATCCGCCAGTTGTTTCCATGCCTGATAGTGATATTCGGCGGTGTCCGTGATGACCCCATCCAGATCAAAAATGTAGCCTGTGTCCATGTTATTCCACCGTGATTGTCATGGGTTTGCCCTGATAGAAAATGCGGAAGGTCACGCGCTTCCAATGTTCTGGCAAATGGGGGCGCGTGATTGGGCCATGTTCGGTCAATTCCAATCCACATAAACCCATTACGACGGCCTGCCATACCCCACCACAGCACGCCGCATGGATGCCATCGCGGACATTGCCTTTGTGATCTTCGAGATCGAGCGTAGCGGCATAGAGGAAGTAATCGTAGGCTTCTTCATTTAGGCCCAGATGCGAGGCGACCAGCGCGTGCATGGCCGGACTAAGCGACGACCCATGATCCACCACCTGCGAATATAGATCCCAATTGCGGCGCAGGAAGGCATCGTCACCCAATTGATTACCCAGCAGCGCCATCAGCATGACCACATCGGCCTGTTTGATGACCCGCGACACTTGCGTTTTGGCATGGCCCAAAATCATGTCCATATTGATGGTGCGTGGGGTATAGTCCTCCAAATTGATGGGCTTGAGCCGTTCAAAGAAATTCTCAAACTGCTCATACACCCCATTTTGCATCGGAATCCACATTTTGTTGGCAACCGTCTGCCAGTGGTCAAATACGGCCTCCGATAAGCCAAGCTGTTCCGCCAATCGGGTGGCATCGGCAGGATGGTGGGCTTTCAGATAGCTCCAAACCTCCAACGCCTGCTGCAAATGCCAGACGACCATGCGGTTGGTAAACACGCTGTTATCAATATTTTCGTGATATTCATCCGGGCCAATTTGCTGGCGGATTTCATAGCGGTCATGCGCTTGGTTATATTCGGCGCGGCTGCCCCAAAATTTCGCCGTGTCGAGGATGATCTCGGCTCCATAGTGTCGGAACCACTCGTGATCGTGTGTCCAGCGCCAATAGTGCAGAATGGCATAGGTGATGTCGGTTGAGATGTGTTGTTCGTTATCACCCGTCCAGATGCGAATCGGGTTGCCATCTGGCCCGGTGACCCAACGCGGGGTGGTTTCTTCGCCTGTGTCGGCACTCTCCCACGGGAACATCGCACCCTGATAGCCCAATTCGGCGGCTTTGTGGCGTGCCCCTTCCAGATTGTGATAGCGATACATCAGCAGCCGACGCGCCAAATCTGGCTGGGCAAGGGTAATTGGCGGCAAAATAAACAACTCGGTATCCCAAAAAACGTGCCCCTTATAGCCATGCCCACTGAGCGTTTTTGCGCCAATACTGACCCGTTCTTCATGGGTCGGGCTGGCAGTCAAAAAGTGGTAGGTGCAGAATCGCACGGCACGTTGGGCAATTTCGTCACCCTCAATTTGGATATCAAAATGCTCCCAATAGGTGTCCCACGCTTGGACATGCGCCGCAAACAAGGCCGCATAGCCGGATTGAACCGCCGAACGGAGCGTGCCAACCGCATTCGTTACCGGGTCTTGCCCTTCGCGGCTGGTGTGCAGGGTGACGAGTTTGGTCAACACGACTTTTTGGTTTTGGGCCACCTCAAATTTACTATGACCTGACTCAGCCTCGATGGTTGCGGCTGCCCCTTCGATGGTCAGATGCGCCGCCATGCTGATTTCATAACCACTCGGCGCGGCCTTGCCATGTATCGTTACATATGGCTGGCCGGGGACGGGTCTGCGGTATTCCCAGTGATCCACGCCCTCCGGATGATCCGAAGCGGCTTCTAGCGGACTCTTAATCTCGATGGTATGGTCGCCCTCATTGAGCACCTGTATCAAAACCTGCACCGCCATGATATGGGGGTTGGCAAGGCTGGCAAAACGTTCAAAGGCGAAGCGCACGGTATCGCCATTTGGGGAGCGCCACAACACACCGCGCCGTAAAACCGCCTCTTTTAGATTTAAGGTGCGTTCATACCCGAGGATTCTGCCATCGGTAAGCCGAAACCACGCTCCATTAATGGCAATGTGCAGCGATAACCAATTGGGCAGTGGCACTAATTCTGGCACAATCTGTTCGGGGGTCTGGTTAAAGATACCCGCCGCCAGTGTGAGGGCACTATCATAGGGATAGCCTTCTTCAAAACTGCCACGCACCCCCACCAAGCCATTGCCGATGGTATAGATGGTTTCAGAGTGTAATAGTTGACCGGGTTTAAAGGGATATTCGGTCACTTCCCATTGTCTGCGTTCAAAAGTCTTCATTGACCGTAATCTCCAAGACTGCTTGCTCGAATAACAAGCGAAGGTATAAGCAGATGCTGTTGGGGAACAAACGCTTCGTCGTCAATTTGTTGGATCAGCATGTCCACCACCAATGCCGCAACATCCTGAATGGGTTGACGCACGGAGGTCAGCGATGGCGTGAGAAATTCACCCAGCGGCATATCGTCAAAACCGGTGATCGCGGCATAGCTGCCCATATCACGCAAAGCCTGCATCGCCCCAAGGGCAATCGTATCGCTAATCGCCATAATCGCGGTTGGGGGCTTTGGCAGATTCATCAAAAATTGGGTGGCCTGATACCCGGCTGCCACCCGATGTTCGGCGACAATCACCAATTCTGGGTTAACAGGCAGGCCACTGTCGGCAAGCGCTTCGACGTATCCACGAAAACGGGCATCCCCAGACACAGAACCCGCAGGCCAGCGGACAAAAGCAATGCGGCGGTGGCCCTGTTCAATTAGATGTTCCGCCGCCAGTCGGATACCACCCGCGCCATCAACATCCACCCAACAGACCTCTTCATCAATGGGTGAATTGCTGTGACCAAAGGCGACAAACGGGAACCTGCTATCGCTCAGATGCCGCATCCGGGCATCGTCTTGCACGGTGTGGGATAAGATGAAGCCATCTACCCGCTGGCTTTTTATCAAGTCGTCGTAGACTACCAACCCATCTTCACTCGGCGCACGCACCAACAACAAATGGCGACCGCGCTGTTCGGCATAAAACATGGTGTAATGCAAAAACTCCTCCAAGACGGTGTTGGTTTCGCGGGGGCTGGGTTCAAAGTTCCAAGGATAACCGAGAATACGCGCACGGTTATCTCGCAGACTTTGAGCGCCGATACGCGGCACATAACCCAAACGCTCCACCACTTCCAATACCTTTAGGCGGGTTTCTTCGCTGATGTTGCCTTTGTTGTTGAGCACGTAGGACACTGTGGTGACCGATACGCCAGCTTCCCGTGCTACTTCGCGAATTGAAATCATGGATGTCTTTCCTGCGATGACCGAAATTCCGTAAGGCGATTTAACACTGCCGCCGTGCCTATCGAAGCGACCGCACCCCATGTCAGCAAAATCCATAACATGGGGATGGCGGTGCTGATAGCCGCTAGGACGGCGACGCCTATCACGACGGTTATGCTGAAGAGTGGGTTTTGGAGGGTCATGACCAACGCATTGCGGGTAGCCCCCCAAACAGACGGGTTTTCCATTTCATAAAATATCGTCCATGTATACAGCACATTGCCACACCACCCAAAGGTGGCGGCTAACCATGCCAGCCGTAGACAAAAGACTGCAAAACCCGGCGCATTATTATAGGCTAAAAAGTTCGAAAACGTGACCCCGACAAACACCACGTTCACGATGCCCCACGGCAAAGCCCGCCAGAAATTCGCACGGAAAGTCTCCCAAAACAAGCCTAAATCAGCGGTGGTGGGTTCGGTCTGGGTTTCATACGCCATCCGCATCAGTGCGCTGTAGGCGGCAGGGGCAGTAATGATGGGCAGCGACAGCAGCAAAAAGGCCAAATTGCCCCATATATAGGCATAGCCGTTGCGCCGTACACTGTTTAAGCCTTGCATCACCACACGCCATCCCTGCCAAATTGCCATGTCGGTTTAACCTTTTAGCCCTGTGTAGCTGACCCCTTCTACAAAATACCGTTGAAACATGAAGAAAATCAAGGCCAGCGGCAAAGTTGTGATGACCGAACCCGCCAAGAACGAGTGCCAGCGTAGGGCCTCGCCAAATTCGCCGCGTAAGAAGGATAGCCCCAAGGGCAGTGTCCATAACTCACTTTTGGACGAAACCAGCAGCAACACCTGTAGAAATTCGTTCCACATGCCTTGAAAACTAAAGATCGCCAACGCGGTCATGGCCGGGGTCGAAATCGGCAGAATCAGACGGAAGAAGATGGTAAAGCGCCCTGCCCCATCTACCATAGCCGCTTCTTCTAGCTCTTTGGGGATGGATTCAAAAAACTGCTT
Organism: Anaerolineae bacterium; assembly: GCA_041753455.1. Classification (GTDB taxonomy): domain Bacteria; phylum Chloroflexota; class Anaerolineae; order Aggregatilineales; family J027; genus CFX10. Next base: position 137,290 of record JBGSUK010000020.1, read on the forward strand.
CATCAGAAAGACCCCAAACAGGCTGGCTGAAAACGGGATAATCAACGCCGGATAGCTGTTGAGTAGCCCAATCTCTTTGAGCAGGATAAAACGCGGCAGCAACAGCACAATCCCCGGAATCATCAACAGACTTAGGACAAAAAAGAAGATCATGCGATTGCCGGGAAAACGAAGACGGGCCAGCGCGTAACCTGCCAATGAGTCAAATAAGAGGCGTAGAAACATCACCGCCAATGACACAAACGCCGTATTAAATAACCAGCGGGGCAGTTGTTGGTCGAAGATTTCCCGATAGCCATCGAGGGTGGGGTTAAAAGTCAACCTACCGGATGTCTCGTCTGCCGGAAGTACCGTTTTGCGGTCACGTCCGGCGTCGTCAATGATTCTTGGCTCGCAGGTGACATCAATCGGCGGCACAGGCACAAGCGACTGTGGATAGGCTTGGATCGCAGGTAGGCATTTAAACGAATTACTGATCGTAAAAATGAACGGCAAAATCTGCACCAGCGCGAACATCACAAGGATGCTGTAGCCGATGGTTGGCATGGCAACCTTGACCAATTGCTTGGTGGTTCGGCGGGCTGGTTGGCTTTGAGTGGAGGCAATTGTTGTCATCATGTGTCTCCTTTACCAATTGGCCCGTTCGCCGCCAAAAAATCGGCGTTGCAAGATGGTGAAAATAAAGATAATCACAAACAAAATCATCGCGGTCGCCGTCGCCAGCCCCATGTTAGAGCCTGTGCCGAACGCATTCCGATAGACCAGCACCGCAACCGTCAATGTCGCGTCGCCCCCACCGATGATATACACTTGGTCAAATACTTGAAAACAGCCGATCAGACCTAGCGTGATGACAAAAAATGTCGTGGGCCTGAGCAGGGGAATGGTCACCTTACGGAAGATTTGCCACGTATTCGCCCCGTCAATCGCCGCCGCTTCATAAACAAACGACGGGATATTTTGCAAGGCCGCTAGGAAGATTACCATCAGGGTGCCGATGGTCGTCCACGTGTTAAGAATCATAATCATCAACATGGTGACGCTTGGGCCGCTGATCCAATCCCATGTGCGCAAACCGTAATGCTTTTCACTGGCCCAGCCGCCCACTTCGGCACGGGTTACACCAAATTGCTTGAGTATCCAATGAAAGACGCCGGTTGAATCATCTGTCCAGTTAATGGCCTTGTCCCCATAACTGGGATAGATCAGTTCAATAAAAGCATTGACCAGACCGCCGCGTGAAAAAAGCCACAGAAACACGAGCGAAATCACCACCGACGATGTGATAGATGGTAAGTAGGCAATGGTGCGAAAAGTGCCGCGTGCCTTCAGCCATTTTTGATTGACAATGACTGCCAGAATCAAGGCGATCAGGGTTTGGGTCGGCACTACCCCAATCACATAATAGGTCGTGTTTTTTACAGCGGTAAAAAAGCGCGTTTGACGGCGACCTTCTTGGGTCAACAACTGTTGATAATTGTCCGCCCCAACCGTCTCAAAAGCATCATCATCGCGTAGCGGCGTAATGCCATTCCAATCGGTGAAGCTGATATACACTGCCATAATGAGTGGGATCACCAAAAACACGATGAACCCAAGTAGAGCCGGAGCCAAAAACAGATAACCCGCCACCGTCTCCTCAAATCGCATGGTTCGCATTGTTGCAGTTTTGGGGGGAGGTGCGGCGGGGGCAGTCCCGCTGATGGAGCTTTTTTCATCAATCATGGGAACCCTTTCTGTCAATAAATCTAGTTTGTTTATGGGCAGAAACAAAAGGGAGCATTCCACCCACCCATTGTAGATGGAACGCTCCCTACCAGAAAGCCGCGTTATTCGGCGAGAATTTCTTCGGCAATCGCTACTGAGTCTTCCAAAACTTCCTCAGGCAGCATATTGCCGCCCATTGCTTCACGCAGGCCATTGTTGAAGGTGTCAATGAAGTCACCGAAGCCAACCGGGAATTGCCAACGATGCGCATTCGCCGCACCGGTCACAAAGGCCTCAAATTCTACACCGCGCGTTTCTAGCCACACAGCAGCGGCATCTTGACGGGCAGGCATGACACCAAAACCAGCTTCGGCAACCATCGTTGCGCCTTCTGGCCCCGTCAGGAAGTTCGCCAATGCCCACGATTCTTCGGGGTGATCGTTATCTTCAGCCACACCGTAGCATACGGTGAAGGCCATTGTGGCTTCACCAGCAGGGCCGGCGGGCAGTTCCACAACACCATATTCGATGTCGGGATAGTTTTCTTCGATAGCGCCAATTACCCAGTTTCCTTCCATAGCCATTGCGGCGCGGCCAATACCAAAGGCCTCACCACCCCAACCCGCATCCAGTTCAGATGGAGGCGCGGCAATACCGTCTTCCACCATACCCAGATAGAGTTCGAGGGCTACCATTGATTCTTCGCTGTCGAAGGTCACTTCGGTACCATCTTCGCTCAACACCGAGCCACCCGCCTGATACAGGAAGGGCAACCAGCGCGGCAGTTCGGGTGGAACAACCAGACCCACTACATCACCGGAGGTCAAGGCTTCGGCGGCGGCGGTCAGATCATCCCATGTCCAATCATTGGTCGGATATTCCAGACCAGCGGCGTCAAACAAGGCCTTGTTATATTGCAGGGCCATGGTCGAAAAGTCTTTGGGTGGGCAATAGAAGTTGCCATCAATGGTGAACACATCTACTAGAGATGGGAAAAAGCCTTCTGGCTCGACAATCATGTCACCACCAGCGGCGATAACACCAGCATCAACAAAGTCGGGCAGACGGCTGCTGTCAACATAAAAGACATTCGGCGCGTCACCACTGGCAAAAGCGGCTTGGAGGGTGGTGTCATATTCGGGGACGAGTTGTAAATCAACATCAATGGTGGGGTTGGCCTCTTCAAAGGCTGCAATCATTTCTTCAAGGGCCGCGTTTTCGGCTGCGGAAGATGACCACCCCATCAGTTGGACGGTCACGGTGTCTTGGGCACGGCTAGAGGGGACATTCGCAAAAGCGACAAGAGCGAGGGTAAGGACAAGTACGAGCGCTAGTGAGCGTTTCATCAAAAAACCTCCTAAAAAATCTCACTTGTTCAGAATGTTCAAAGTGAAACGTTTCAGTGAATCGTTTCACTAAAATTATATTGTGACGTATCTCGCAAAAACTGTCAAGTACCTTGCTTGCTAAACATAGGCCTATACCCACTTGGAAGCTGCTTCGGTGACAACTATCACCCTTTATAGGTGATAGACGATACTGTGAAGAAATAGATAAATGACTACCCTTTAACTACAAATCACTGACAATCAAAAGTGCTCATGTGAAACAAAACGATGTTTATTTTGTCCCCATTCATGACAAGTTTTTGATCCACGCACCACTGCATAAACTCACCGCGCTGATCAATCAATCGGCTTTGCACGCCCTCCGTGCCAGCCTCATGTCGGACGACCCCCTTCCCATACCCATGAATCAACTGGCATCGCAGTTGCAAAACACACCCCTGACTACCCCTTCGGTGCTTACGGGTGACGATATTACGCCGTACTTTCTTGGACTAATCCCGACACGTGGCTGTAATATGGCGTGCCCCTATTGCGACTTTGCCGCCCCCAAAAGAAACAGCCCGGTGATGAGCCTTAACCTAGCCCGTGATGCGGTGAACGCCTATTTTGCGCTGATACAAAAAGCCGGGCAGGGTTCCGCCGAAGTCCATTTTTTTGGCGGCGAGCCATTTTTTGCTGAAAAAGTGGTTCATTTTGTGGTGGAATACGCCAAAATCAAAGCGCTGGAACATGGCATTAGGGTTCGCTTTGAGGCGACCAGCAACGGACTCTATAACCGTGACCGCTGCAAGTGGATTGCCGAACATTTTGATACCGTCGTGCTATCGCTGGATGGCCCACCCGATATTCAAGATAGTCAACGGCCAGCGGTAGGAGGACGGACGGTTTCGAGCGTTATCGTGCGGAATGCTAAGGTGTTTTCTGACAATGATATGGAATTAGTGATTCGCGCCTGCATCACGGACGCGACTGTCCACCGAATGCCAGAAATCGCCCAATGGATCAGCCACGAATTTCGCCCCAGTACGGTTTGTTTTGAAATCCTAAGCCTATCACATACCGCCCAATCGGTAGCATTTGCGCCACCTGACCCGTGGGAATTTGCCCGCAATTTCGATCAAGCATCGCAAATCCTTAGCCAATATGGGATCAAAACCATCATTTCGACAGCCGACCTTCATGCGCCGCGCCTTAGTTTCTGCCCGGTGGGTAAAGATGCGCTGATCGTGTCGCCGGATGGGATGGTGGATGCCTGTTATCTCCTGCAAAAAGATTGGGAAGCTGTTGGACTCGACATGCGATTGGGTTCGCTGACACCGAGTGGCTTTGAGCTTCACCCGGAGGCGGTTGACCGTGCCCGGAACATGACGGTCGAAAGTCGAGCGTTATGCGCGAACTGCCTCTGTCGGTATTACTGCGCGGGTGGCTGCCACGTCAATCACGATACAACGGGCGCGGCAGGGCAATATGATCGCCACTGTATATTGACGCGCATGATCACCGTGACGCAACTGCTGCGGACTATGGGCCAACACACGCTGGCCGACGAATGGCTGGGGAATCGCGCCCTGCTAGAAGAAACCATTTTGCAAGAAAATGATCGGTTGCTCACATGACACCTTCACCGAAACTCACCGTCCTGATAAGCCCGCCGCATGTCCAGTGGGCCGTTGATGCCGACCAAATAGTGGTGGTGGATTCAAGCCGCGCACGCCTATACTTTTTGCAAGGGGTCGAAGCCGCGCTTTGGGGTTGGCTGGCACTGAGTTATTCCTATCCCAAACTCATTGACATGCTGGGGTCGTTATTAGGAGTTCCACCCGCCGAGGCCGAGGCTGCGCTCATAAATATCATACACGGTTGGGAAACTGCCCGGTTGCTTCAGCGTGAGGCAGTGGATTAATGGCAAACCTCATTGTCACCAATGTATGTAACTTGAAGTGCCCCTATTGCTTTGCCGGACAATATTTGGAAACCGCCAAACAAGCAACGGACTCGGCCTTTATTGGCTTAGCGACGTTTCAGGAACGGCTAGATTTCCTAGACCGCTCTGGCATTAATGAAATTCGCCTTATCGGTGGCGAACCCACGCTGCATCCGCAATTTCCAGAATTGATCGAGCAAGCGCATCAACGCGGTAAGCGGATTGTAGTTTTTTCACATGGGTTGATGCCCGACCGGGCGCTGGCTTGCCTAGAGGCTCTTTCGCCCCAAGCGTGTATCGTGATTGTCAACATGAATGCCACACGCCACGCCGAGGGACCCAGCCAGCAAGAAGTGACCAAGCGCAAAATGACGCTCATGCGGCTGGGCGATCGTGCGTCACTGGGGTTCAATATCTATACGCCGGCTTTTGATATGGATTTTCTCCTTACGCTTATTCAAGAAGCCCATTGTCAGCCAAGCATTCGGGTCGGGTTAGCCCAGCCGATTTTGAGCGGCGACAATGCCTTTTTACATCCCAAACAGTACCGTTTAGTGGGTGCAGAACTCGCACGATTTGCTCAACGGGCTGCACGCGCAGGCGTCAAATTGGACTTGGATTGCGGCTTTGTACGCTGTATGTTTTCCAACGACGAAATCGCGCATCTGCGTGAGGCCGGAACCCAGTTTGAAGCCCACTGTAATCCAATTTTGGATATCGACATCAGTGGGCGCGTCATTCACTGCTTTCCACTAACTAACCATGTCGAACTCGCGCCGAACACAGGATTGGATGCCGGTGCGATGCGGGCTGCATTAGACGCCCAAACCAAACTCTTCCGCGAGGCAGGCATTTATCGAGAATGCTCAACCTGCCCAATCAAACTTCGGGGAGAATGCACCGGTGGGTGCCTAGCCAACACCTTACGTCGATTCGAACACCCCCCTATTCGGCTGGCGATGCCGCAAACCGTTTTTCATATTCAGACGCATTTAGAATCTTAGAAGCGGAGTATCAATCCATGGATACCGATCAAAAGGACATCGCAGCCAACAACCCAACCGAAGATCAACCAGAAATCTTTGCAGTTCAACAAGACGAAGACGGCCCGCATTTCAGCCGTCGTGAATTTATCGAAATGGCCGGCGTAGCTGCGACGGGCGTTGCCTTGGTTGCCAGTATCGGGGCAACGGGGCTTGGTTCAGCCGAGTCGTCTGGTTTGTTGCAGCGCACCGCCACACCCTCACGCACCCCAACAAACTGCTTCGTTAGCACCACCCGCAAGGACGTGCGTGTTCATGTCGGCCCCGGGCGAAATCGCGGCGTGCGCGTCTTTTTGCCCAAAGATGAAGAGATTGAGGTGATTGGACAGGCCCTTGATAACGAAGGCGAGGTGTGGTGGCAGGTTTCACTGACCAACATCGAGCAAGCGTGGGTCGCGGATGAAGATGTCACCACCATAGGCGATTGCGCACAAGTAGTCACCGTCGCAACCCCGCCCGTCCGAACACCATCGTCCCCGCGCAATACCGCAACGCCCAAGGCGAACAGCCCAACCACCGTCCCCGGCGTTCCCGGCAGCGTCCAGCCCGGCAATACCGGCATCAATTACACCGTCGGCGGCACGACCTATACCCTGCCATGTGGCTCGGCGATTCCAGCCGGCGCGGTCTGTGTCTGCAACTGTGTGACTGTGCCTGCAGCCCCCGTGTGCACCTGCCAAGGCTACTGCGTCGATACCCATTATTGGTATCCCAACTAAAGCGCGGCGTTTAGGAGCCGACACATGGAACTAGAAATCATTCCGGTCACTGATACCCCCAATAAATTTATCATCTATCGCCCAAGGTTGGGCATGGCATTTGCGGCTAACCGCGTCATGGCAGAGTTAGCACGTCATCTCGCCGATGATACGCTGCACATCGAGAATGTCCAGCCGGACATTGCGAATTTTCTCCATGCTGTCGGCTTTTTTACGCCCGACCCGTCCGAACCACCGCTACCGGATCGTGTTTATCGCCCAACGATCGCGGTTTTGCTGATGACCAATCAATGCCAACTGCGCTGCACCTATTGTTATGCGGCGGCAGGCACAGCACCCCGCCAACAGCTTACTTTTGAAGTGGGGCAGGCGGCAATTGATCATGTTTGTGATAACGCCATGCAGTTAGGTCTGCCCCGTTTCGATGTGTCCATTCACGGTGGGGGCGAACCGACCTTTGCGTGGACGGTTCTAAAAGCCTGCGTTGAATATGCCCGGCAAAAGCCCATCCAAGCCAATATCACCCTAACGTCGAATGGCGTCTGGTCGCCAACCCAGCGCGACTGGATCATCCAAAACTTTGACGGTGTAAGCCTTTCGGTCGATGGCGGCCCGGCGACACAGGATTTGCATCGGCCATTTGTCAGCGGGGCAGGTTCGTCGGCTATCGTCATGCAGACCATCGCCGAACTGGATCGCCATAATTTCCCCTATGGCATCCGACTAACCGCCACCTCGCCGTGGGACAGGCTTCCAGAGGATATTCGCTTTTTGTGCGAAAACACCGCGTGCCACTCGATCCAAGTTGAACCCGCTTTTAATACCCAACGCGGCGGGCATGGGGCCATCACCGAAGAAGAAGGCGGCGGCTTCGTGCGAGCCTACCTTGCGGCCTATGATATTGCGACCAGTCTGAACCGCCGTATGATTCATTCAGGAGCGCGGCTGGGCACGGTTACCGCAACATTCTGCTCTGCGCCATTTAATGCCCTAATCGTGGCGGGCGATGGCAGTCTTGTCACCTGCTACGAAGTGACCGACGCGACCCATCCACTAGCCTCGATCTCACGCATCGGTCACATCGAAAACGGGGCAATTGAGGTCGAATCCGCCGCGCGTGACCATCTGCATCACTTGATGGCCGAGCGTCGGGACGACTGTCGAGATTGTTTTTGTTACTGGTCATGTGCCGGGGACTGCTACGTTCGCAGTTTCAAGAATACACCTGAGGGTCACCAAGCACGGAGTTATCGCTGTGATATGAATCGTCAACTGACCGAGCAGCTTCTGCTCCGCGATATTGCGCTATCCGGCGGGGTGCGTCGGGCCACAATTCCACAACCCGCACCGTTTAGCGGCATGTCGTCCGAAGGAAGTTGGGATGCATAGCCGTCTGGTGGTGGTTTCGTGGTGGTCGAACTGCTTGGCCCTGACATGTCTCAGTCACCTATTAGAGCATGTGACGACCCGCCCGATTTATGTCATTCAAGCCGGAAAATCGCCCGAAGGATGCCAACGGTTTCGCTCGCTTCTTCCCGCTGGGGTAACAGAACTGGTTTATCCAGCCGATGCGCCAGCCGAACACAGCCGCGTTATCCGGCATGTCGCACTCGATCATTTTGCGGGCGAGGAGGGGGTGTGGTTTTTTGACCATGATGTATTTGTGCAAACCGATTGTGATGCTTGGTTACAAACCACCGATGAATGGCTAGCGGCATCGGAGGTGTGCCTTTGTATTCGCCAAGCCCCCAGCCGTGTAGCAATCACGGCCCCGGCCTTTTGGATATCGCCGTCGCGCCTGCCCGCGTCCCTTGCCAACTTTGACCCCATCCCGTTTAGGATACGCGACGAGTCACGCCGTCCCGACCTGTTCCGTAACAGTGGCGAACTGCAAATGCCCATAAAAGACACCCTCGTCGACGTGTGGGAGCATTTGTTGCCAGCAGGCCGGGCCGCCTATTACACCATGCAAAACACAAACGATGATAGCTGTCCGCCACTTCCCTTTCCACCGCATATCCATTTGGGAGGGTTGTTTTTGTTGGCAGGCCCGGTGATGCCACCCGCCTTTCATGATTGGATGGTAGCAACCGTAGATCGCTTTACCGCGTTTTATGAAAACAGCCCTTGGCGTGACGCCGAAGACCCGGTCCTGCTGGATCGCCTAGCGGAATTTCGAAAGGTTTGTTATGGCTGACGACGACGATTTTTCCCAAGTGGGTCCGCGGAAATTATCTTTTAAATATACGAGGCGTGAATTATTTTCCAAGTTATGGCAAAGCGTGTTGATCTCACGCGGCGAAAGTGAAGGCAAGGGGGCTTTTACATTGGCCGATCTGGGCGAATGGTCGGACAGCGAATTGGCTGGATTGGTTCCCGTAGTGGTGGAGGGCTGCCAAATCACCGTTCAGGATGGGATGGTCGTCGCGCAGTCTTCATCAACCGCTGCACCTATACCCTTGTTTCCCCAAGATTCGACTGCTGTGACGGCCTTCAATTTTTTCAATGGCTATAACTCGATCCAAGAGGCTAGTACCGAATTAGCGGCGGCGCTGGGTTGGGATTTTGAGCAGGCCTTTGCCGTGACGCGCGGGCTATTTTTGTTTCTAATCGAAGTGCGTGTATGTCAACCCAAATATTAGGCCCTTTGGCTGCGTATTCAACGACCCTCGCGTGGCGTCCACTGGCGACTGATCTCCCCATTTTTCGCGCTGATCAACCCGATCGTGGGTTGTTTTATGCGCCGGGGTATCTGGTGGTTACGCGCAACAGCCAAACAGCGGACTTGGAGCGTCAATTATTGTCCGGAACCGCGCCGAGTTCATCAGCCTTCGCCGCGACGCTTCGCCAATACGCCCAAACCGCCTATGAGGTCAATCAGTCTCAGGTGCAGCAGCCTTTCGCGCCCGTATGCCTAACGCTTTACCTCAATCTTGAATGTAATTTGCACTGCCGTTATTGCTATGCCATGCCTTCTCCGGAACCTGCTGCCCGCCTGAGCTTGAATACGGTTGGCGCGGCTGCGGAAATCGTTGCCGCCAACTGCGTCGCACAGGGCCGTCCCTTGACAGTCGTGTTTCATGGCGGAGGCGAGCCTACCCTAGACCAAGCACTGGCGGATGCAGCCCTTGATGCGGTAGAAGCGGTGGCCGCCGCGCATCAACTAGACATCATGCGTTATATCGCCACCAACGGCGTAATCTCTCCCCAGAAAGCCCGCTGGCTGGCTGAACGCTTCGACCTAATTGGGCTGTCCTGCGACGGCCCACCCACCATACAAAATGCCCAACGCCCACGATGGGGAGGTGGCAGCAGTTCCGATGCGGTCGCCCGTACCGCACAAATTGTCCGTGACGCGGGTAAACCATTGCATGTACGTGTCACACTGACTGCCGAAACCATCGCTTGCCAACCGGAGATTGCCACCTATTTGTGCGAACAGCTTGCGCCATCCGAAATTCATGTCGAGCCAATCTACCAAGTCGGGCGGGCCGCCACGCAGGAAAAGGCCATCGAAGATGCCGAAGCTTTTGTGGATGCCTTCTGGCGGGCACATGCGATCGCCGCAGGCTGGGGAATCCGTTGGTTGACCTCCGGCAGTCGGCCCGGTGAAGTTCATGGGGCGTACTGTCATATTTTTCGCCAAGTCTTGCAGCTTGTCCCCGGCGATGCCGCCACCACCTGTTTTCGGATAACGACGGCGACCGAGGCACGTGCGACCGGCAGTCTGATCGGCGAGGCCAGTCTATCGGGTTATTTCCACCTCGACGCCGAACCGATTGACCGCCTGCGCGCCGAGTTGATGACCCAACCAGAACACTGTGGTGACTGTTTCAATCAGTATCATTGTGTACGCGGCTGCCCAGAATTCTGTCCTTTACAAGATCAGATAACACCCGATGCCTTTCGTTGTCGTGTCCAGCAGCTGTTAGTGAGTTCCCTGCTGCAAAGGGTGGGAACGGCCATACTGAACGACGCCGACATCGCCGGGCAAGTAATCCATTTATAGGAACGTGTCGAAAAGGAAGACCCATGAGCATCACCAACTTTGATACTTTCTTTCGTAACGCGCCGCCGCAAGTTGATGTTGCCACAATCCGCCGCTACTGGCAGGCGACTGGGTCAACATATGATGTCAGCAATTGGCTGCTGCCACTCCCGCCGTGGCGTCAGCGCCCCTATGAGCAGTCTGGTCATGAAGCATGGGACATTGTGCGGCATGATCTCGCACAAACGGACGCAGACCGGGCCTTTTGCATTTATCTGCATGTGCCATTTTGCTTCGGCAAATGTGGTTTTTGCGACAGCTATTCCTTCAAATTGGGCAGCCACAAAGACGCCCGCATTCAGGAATACACCGACCGGCTGTGTTACGAATTGGAGCTATGGAGTCAGCAAAGCAATCTGAGCCAGCGGCCTGTTTCTACCGTTCATATGGGGGGCGGAACACCCACCTTTTTGGGCGAAGCAGCCCTCACCCAAATTGTTGACTGCTGCCAACGGCATTTCTCGATTACGCCCACGACCGAATGGGCCTTGGAAAGCACCACCCAAGAACTCACACCGTCAATGATCCAAACGATGCATGAATTAGGTTATCGGCGTTTGCACATCGGCGTGCAGAGTATGGAGGATGACGTTCGGGCTGCGATTGGACGCAAAACACGCGCTCAAACTGTCTTGGAGAAAATCCATGCCGCTAAGTCGCTCGGTTGGATCGTCAGTGTCGATCTTATTTGTGGCCTGCCCCATCAAACCCTGCGCGGCTTTATCGAGGGCATCGAAACTCTCGCGGCGGCTGGCATCAACGGCTTTTCACTGTACGACCTGTTGATTTATCCGCAAAATCGGCGCTGGGCCATCCAGCATAACCTGAACAACCGCGAGCGCCATCTGCCCAATTATTGGATGCTGCTCGCCGGGGCGGATTTGCTGGAACGGCACGGTTTTCATAAAAATCTGTTCAACCACTGGGCCGATAAACAAGATCAGAATATTTATTTCACGTTCCCAACGCGGGGCGAAGACCTTTTGGCGATTGGGACTATTGCGGATGGCGTTTTCGGTAATTATCACTACCGCCATCCGACCTACGCCAGTTATATGAAAGAGGCGCGGGCAGGTCGGCCGGGTTTGGAGGGCGGACTACGGCGCGAATCGGCGGCTGACCAAGCCCATCCGCTGGCGGTCGCCGTGTTGGCGGGTCAGATTCCCGCTAATTTGGTTTCACTGCTACGTGAGGCGGGGTTGCTTGCCCGGTGGCTGGATTGTCAAATGGTCAACACCGAATCCGACGGTAGTCTGAAGTTGACTATCAACGGCACATGGTTTGCGGGAAATTTGATTGCCGAAATCGCGCAGGCCTTTTATACGGTTCTCCCCGATACGCGGAGTCCTGCCACTACCGGCGATTGAGAAATTCAATGGTGGTAATGCACGCCGCCAGATGTTGGCCTCTTGATAGCAAAAGGCGGACGTTTGGCGGGGATTTATTGGATGCCGGGGCGGAAAGCCTAGCCGGATTAACCACCCTCCCAAGTCGCTCATCCACCACTTTGGATCGTGACAATGTCAACACCACCCGTCGCTATGACCGCCGTTCAGAGGACGCCAAGCGCAAAGCCGCCGATTTAATCACTGTCCCCATGCCGGGGAAACTGACTTAGGGGTAGGTTGGTTGCTATCAAGAGGCCGAATTCAGGTCAAAGGGCACTCGACATGAATGGTTGTCGAAAGTATTATTATGCTTGAAATTATGACGCCATAGACAGGATTGTTGTCCATGTGTCACCCTCACCGATTCACCTTTCCACAAGTGCTTGTCGTGTTTTTGGTGCTACTGTTGACTGTACTCTTGGTAATTTCGAGTAGCCTATTGCCCGTTTTATCACAGGATACCCTGCCAACCCACCGCATCATTCAATCGGACGACCCATTGGTAGTGCGCGAGGGGATATGGATTACCCAAATGGCAGCCGGGGCCAGCGCGGGGAGCTATCTCTACACTGGGCAATCCCCAACCATTGAAGGGCAACCTAGCGATGTGCTAACCCTGACATTCTCTGGGTCGTATCTGGAGATTGTATATATCAGTGGGCCGGGGTTAGGAGCGCTGGCGATTGAGCTAGATGGCTCGGTGCAGCGTACCGTTTTTACCGAGGTGGATCGTACTGCCTTTGACCAACGCGCCGTGCTCGATTATCTGTCGGATGGCCCGCATACCCTGCGTGTTTATGCACAGGCCGGGGGTGTCATCGCGGTGGATGCGTTTATCCTTGCCTCGGATGCGGCGGTCACACCGACCAGCCCCCAATTATCGCCAGACACCCCTGGGCCGGAGGGGGGTATCCATGCTGCGCCCTGTACCTATGGAGGGCCTATGGAACGGGTCTCTGTGACCAGCGGCGGGGAACAGCTTACTACCCAAAGCAGGACACCGAGTATTTCAGGCGACGGGCGGATTGTGGCTTTTTATTCGTATGCCAATAACCTCGTGAGTGGTGATACCAACAACCTCCGCGACATTTTTACCATTGATCGCCAGACCTGTGTCATTACACGGGTTTCGGTGGCGACGGGTGGCACACAGGTGCTAGGCGACGCCTACGAACCTTCCATGTCGGAGGATGGGCACTACGTTGTTTTTACCTCCACTGCCGCCTATAGCCCAAATGATACCAATGGCGTTGCGGACATCTATCTGCATGACCGCCAGTCCGCAACCACGACCCTTGTTTCGGCTTCATCGTCCGGGCAGGCAGGCAACGGACTATCACAAGCGGCTGCAATTTCTGCCGATGGTCGTTTTATTGCCTTTCAATCACGCGCCAGCGACCTCGTGGTAGGCGATACCAACACCGTCGAAGATGTATTTGTCGCGGATCGCCAGACGGGACAAATCACCCGTGTCTCCGTTGCTACCGATGGCACACAGGGTACAGGCGCATCTATGCAGGCGGCGATTTCAGCGGATGGACGTTATGTGGTGTTTGCCTCTACCGCCACCCAATTTACGACCTCGAATACCTCTAACTTCCAGCAAATCTATCTGCATGACCGCCAAACCGGGGAAACGCAGTTAGTAACGAATGCTACGACTCCGAATACGGCGGGCAATGGGAATTCGTCAAATCCCGACATTTCCAATTCGGGTCGCATGATTGTCTATCAGTCCAGAGCGACCAATTTGGTGGCAGGTGTGCCAGCGAATATCGAGCATATCTATACACTGGATCGGCAGACTGGCATCACGCGGCGCATTACGGTGGGTGTTCGCTACGAGCCTAGTTCGCATTCTTTTTCGCCAGCCATCTCACCAGATGGGCAGTTGGTCGCATTTTTGTCGGGCGCTACTGAATTTTTGCCTAGGGGTTATGGTACTGGTTATGTCCAAGTCTATGTTGCCCAACTGGCGACGGGCCAAATCGGTCGCGTGAGCAATAGTTATTATGGGCAGAATGCTTATCTCAACGCGACAGGCACACCTGATTTCAGTGCCGACAACAGTTATGTGGCGTTTACGTCACAAGCGAATAACATGATTGAAGACGACACGAATAATGTCGATGATGTCTATTTGGGGCAGACCTTTGTCGCTTTTGAGCCGCGCAATTTGCAGGCGATGGCGGCCTCTGGCACACAAATCAATCTGACATGGCAAGATTTTTCGATGGATGAAACCGAATATCGGATTGAACGCTGGCTGCCAGATCGTCATGTGTGGGTTGAAATTGACATCATTGGCCCAAACCGCACCAGTTATGCCGACACTACGGTTTTGCCAGAGCATGGGTATGAATATCGGGTGCGGGCCTATCGCGGCGATCTTTACAGCTATTCGCCCTATTCTAATGAAGCCGAAGCCTTTACCTTCAACGCCCAAAACACGCCCGTTCCTTCACATACCGACACCCATACCCCCACCGTTACCCCCTTTATCTCCGCTACCCCATCGCATTCACCGACTCCCACTCCAACGGCATCCGAAACCCCGCTACCCGTCTGTGGTTCACTGCAAATTGTGGGGGCGCAGGTCGTCGGGCAAGATTTACAGATTCAGGTGCAAAATAACAATTTCGCTCCGGTCTACATTAGGGCGGTGACGTTACATTGGAAGAAATACAACTTTGTAACGATGCAGTTGAATCGCCTTCAGATTTATGGACGGAGCGCCCATTGGCTGGGGCTGGAACAAGGCATATTAGAGGGTTATTCCGGCTATTCATCAACCCTCAATTCAAGTAGCCTCGGTTGGCGCAATGAACCCCTGAGCAGTCGTGAGTTTGTCGGGGGTGGCGCGATTACGACGTGGACAGCGCATTTTGTCAATGGCCCAAGCGACCTAAACCAACATTACAGCCTCTATGATTTCAGTCTGACGACATTGGACTTTGCGGGTGGGTGCAGTGTTACGCTCAATCTGTCCAATGGTGTACCAACTTCGACCCCTCTACCGGGGACTGTTACTATTTTGCCTTTTGCGGCCTGTACCGACTTTCGCTTTGATTTTGTGCGTTTTGAACCGGGCGGGGTGGTCGTGTTTCGTATCCTCAATAGCGGAAATTATCCAGCATGGGTGGGAAGTTTTAACCTAAATTGGCGTGTTCCCGCCGGACTTGAAGGCCAGATGCGGTTGGATGAATTGCAGATGGGAACAATTAGCTATGGCGACCCTTCGAGTTTTAGAATATGGGACGGTGATGATACCGTTCCGCCGACCACCTATAGTACCAATGGACCACCTTCGCAGCAGGAGGGGACTTTCCTAGAGTGGACAATGCTCAATCCGAACAGTCCCGCCAATCCCTTATATCTATTTGCCGATTTCGATGGCTTGGGTGGGCCATATGTGCTCGATGAGTATGGCATTACCTTAGCGGATTTCGCAGGGTCGAGTCTGCGGATTGGTGGGAACTGTGACCCTACCATTTTGGGTGTTGATCCCGTACCTGCTACGCCAACCGCAACACCAACGAGTACCCAGACCCCCACCGCCAGTTCGACCTCAACGGCAAGCCGGACGCCATCCCCAAGCAATACTGCAACGTGGACATTTACCCCATCCGCGACCCGGACACCGACAGCGACTCGTACCAATACGCCAACCGCAACGCCGCGCCCATCCCTCGCCTATGACATGTTGGCCCTGTTTAATTCATCCACCGGGCAAGCCAGTTTGTTTTCAACTTCGCAGGACAATCCCGCGCCGGGGGATTATTGGAATTTTGTGCCGGGTACACCCGTCAGTGGTTCATGGGTAATGGGTGACTGGAATGGGGATGGACAGAAAACACCCGGCCTATACGCGACGAATGGGGTGTTTTACTTTAGCAATTCGCTTGCTCCCACATCCAGTTGGAATGGCGTTTGGTTTGGCCTATTTGGACGCCCAGTGGTAGCGGGACGATTCGATGCTACCCGCACAAATGATTGTGTTGGGATTGTAGATAGCGCCAACCTCCCCTCCTATGGTTTAGCTTTTGCCATGTATTTCACCTGTGATATGTCAGGAGGAAATCCACCCAAGTCATTCCAGTGGTTGAGTGTGGTCTTGTCGGATCCTCAAGGCTTTGCTGGTTTGGGTACTCATCAAATTGCAGCGGGCGATTTTAACGGCGATGGGGTAGATTCGATTGCTATCCGTCGTGGACCATTTATCGCCTATACTCAAGTGTCCCCTGCACCAAATACTCCCGGCTTACCCTATAGTCTTTCGGCTTTTAGTGAGGCCCAATACATAGGCGCACCCAGCAATAATGATTATGGATACTTCTTGTCAGGGGATTGGGACAATGATGGTCTAGATAGTTTCGCTCTGTTCTATCAAAACGGCTATTTTTACCGCCGCAATGACCTTCAGTGGAACTCAGGACAATATATTTTACAGCGTGTTGGGCAACCGATTGGGACGCCCGTGACCGCGACCAGTTGGCGACAGCGATAGGTTTCACAGAATGTAGCGCAGGGTGTATCAATGTACCCTGCTTTTCTCAAACGACCTCTCCCACCAGCGCAACCGCGTTAGCGGTTTCAAGAGGCTTGCTGGCGTTCGAGCGCCTCTGGCGTGTTTGCAGCTAAGGTCACTTGATCGTAAAAGGACGAAAACGCACTGTACGGGGCTGTTGGTGACACCTTCCCTATTTTTGGGCCACGTTGAGTGACCCGCATTTTACGCCAAAATGATGTACCGTAAATCATGCGCGAACAAGGTGGCCTTAAGCCCTGTGTGAATGGTTTTCGCTACATCACTGACCGATTGAACTGGCAAGGTCTCTGCAACAGCAACGCCTTGATCGCTTGGTATACGAATAGCACGGCTTCATTACCCGTACCCCGCATAACATCTTTAGGCTTCGCAGTGCAACAAACTTTAGTTAGGGGTTTAGTGGGGTTGACTATTCAGCGGTTGCAGCAGACTGGCCTCACGGGTATCGGTGCGGAACAGGGCGGGATTTGTGCCGCCAATGTCGAACAGATAAAGGGCGTCGGGGCTGTGTGCTCCTCCGTTATAAATAGCAAGATAGCGTCCATCAGGTGAGAAATACGCCCCACCGGCTGCCCATGTTGAGGTGATTGATGGATTTAAGATTGTTACTCGTGCAGTCGGCTCATAAAACTGTTTTAGCCCTCCCTCATCCACAAACATGACGCGCTGCCCGTTAGAATTGACAAACATTGCATCTGCTATAGCTCCTTGAAATGGAATTTGTGTAACAGTGGTATCCTCTCCTTTCCAAACAATGAAACGCCCACTATTCGGTGCATATCCATCATGAAGCAGCACTCGACTGCCGTTAGTAGAAATATCCAAAAGCTGCAAAGGATAAAATGGCCTTCCATCTACAATTGGCCCCGATTCGGTTAAGTTGCGGATAACCAGATTGTCCCAGTTGCTTATGTTACTCACAAGGTGGACGTAAGTTGCCAATGGAGGAAGTTGGGTGAGTATCGCAAAGGCGTTGCTGTCAGGACTCCATACAATTTTCAATGCGTCGTCAAAAACATATAAACCCGCAGATAAAAGCTCATCAGCTTCATCCAAAATTTGATGTTGTCCCGTTTGCAAATCGGCTATACCTATGGCGTATTGGGGGTTTTGAGCGATATAGATGACGTAACGAAGGTTCGGAGAGTAAAAGGCAAATGTGGTTTGGTTAAAAGGATTGGTGGAGGTATAAAACTCAAACGTTTGCTGTTGAGTGGGGGTTAGAGACGGTTGCAAGGGCCAAGTATCACTTTCAACCGTCTGATGTGTCACAACAGAATATTGATTCCAGCTATTGTTTCCCCCAGAGGACACACCATTAACTCCATAATCTTCTTGATACACCAAGCTAAGGCTATCATTAGCCCAACGGATGTTAACGAGATTATTACCGTAGTCATAAATGCAATATTTTTCATTGGGGTCATCTTGCGCCACTACTTGACCTTGAAAAAGTATCCCAATCGCAATCAATCCGCCAATGAGCCTAAAATGCGACCTTATCAACCCTCTAATCATCGAAATGCTCCCATAGCAAAGCATGGCCCTAATTCAGTACAGTAAAGAGGCCCGCCTCATCCAAACATTATCCCCTATTTTACGCTACCCCCCATGCAGGCGGGTCATCTGAATCGCCAAGTCAATAAACACCGCCGATGTCCAGCCAAAAATCGGGGCAGATTTCGGCGGGCGCTCACCCGTGCAGGGATTGTAATATTCATAGATGTCGGGGTGGCGCATAATCATATCCAGCGTTTTGCGGGCAAGATCGTCGGCCAGTTGCGGCTGACCCACGCGGCGCAAGGCATCCACAAACAGATAATTGACATTGGCCCATGTCGGCCCCCGCCACATCTGCATGTCGTCAAAAGCCGGGTCATCAATGGCGACGGTGGGCAAAGGCCAATCCGTCCAGAATTTCGCCGGGTCGGTCAGATGGGCGATCAGGCGGCGATTGATGGTCTCCGGTAGGCGTCCAGTGAAAATCGGCAGCAGATGAAATAGGCTGAATACCGGCACCCGCCGACCTTGATGCAGCGCATGGAACACACCTTTTTGCTCATCCCACAGCACATCAATCATCAATTTGGTGAGATTTTCCGCCCCTTGCCGATAGCGTTGGGCATCGGCGGATTGGCCCAAGATTTCTGCCATGCGCCCCAAACTTTCCTGCTGCATAACCAGATAAGTATTGAGGTCGGGCGCGACGACGGGCAACCCTTCATCCCACAAAGGGCTGTCATCCAGACCGGAGGAAAAGGGGTGGTGATATTCATAGAGGCCGGATTTGTCGCTGTTATAGTTGACCCACCAGTTATGCCAGCGTTGAATCGGCTCATAGACCTCCTCAATAAAATCACGGCGTCCGGATTGTTCATACAGCTTGAGGGCCGTCCATGCGATCAGCGGCGGCTTGGTCACATCCCCATCCACCGGAAACGACAGGTGATCCACGATGCCCTCGTCATGGACGGCGTCGGGTATCATGCCGTCGGGCCGCTGATGGTCGAGGAAGATGCGCAGTTGGTCTTCGGCAAGTTGGGCATCCACATGGCGATAGGCCAGCGCATGGAAAAATTGATCCCAATGCCACACGCCGACGTAATGAATCTTGGAGGGACTCATGCCTTCGCGGGTGAAGTAAAAGCGCGTGTTCATCAGGCCCGCCGCCATCACCCACCACGCATAATCATATTGGGCGCGGTATTCATCCAGCACAGGCGGGGCAGCATTCAGCCAATTGCGCCAACGATTTTGAACCCCGTCCATCGCTACGGTTGGGTTGGGGATGTTGCGATTGAAACCGAGGCGCGGCGTGATATTAAACAACATGGCCTGTCCGAGTTTGGCCTCAATCTCCATCTCCACACGCAGATAGCCGTTGGGGGCGGGATGGACTTCGTTACGACGCAGATGGGCATTGGTCGTATAGGCGATGTTGCGGCGGCTTTTGCCCCGCATCGTACCCCCGCGCCGATCCAAATTGGCGGAGAGTACCTGCGCCTCAAAGTTCAAGCCGAATCGCCCCTCCGGTAGGGTCAGCATATAGGTTTCCGCGTCAATCATGCACCACGTAAATTCGCCAAGTGGGGTGCGGCACGTCACGCGATAGGGCATACTGTCAATCGTAAAGCCGACGGGTGTGCCGTTTTCATCCATGAAGGTGAGTTGGTCAATCATCGGGGGGCGCTTGCGATAGTGGCCCATCTCGGATTCATATTTGACCCAACGCTCGGCCATGCGGATGTAGAGTTGATGATCGCGCCGAAACAGCATCAGCCGCGACCCCCGATCGGTATAGGGGATGTTGGTCAGGTCTATGCGATTATGCAGGTTAGCAAAAATGGTCATAGGTGATTTCCATTCTCTTATTCATCCAATACGGTCTCCGCAATTTCGCGGTCAATCACTATCGCATTAGCAAGGCGATGGTTGAGGCAAGTCAAAATGGGCAGGGCTTTGTAACGTCGCGCCGCAATCAGGCACACCCGCCCAATCATGTCACTGTTATAACGCAAAATGTCGAGATTGACCTGCGATCCAACCGCCTCATCGTAACTTAAGATTTGACCCTCGGTATCGAGCAGGTAGCGCAATAGCTCCCCCCCAAAACGTGATTTATCGGGCAGTGCGGCATAGGCATGGCGCAAAAAGGGCGCTTCGGCGGCGTAATCGGCACTGCGAAACTCGGTCAGCAGGTGCGATTCGCCTGTACCATCGCGCCGATCTACCCCGCTGACGGAGGCAAAAATCGTTTGGAGGTTGTGCTGATGGCGTTGGGTTTCGGCGGCGACGGCCTGCATCTCCGGGGTGGTACATTCGGCGGGATGGGGCAGATAGAGGGTACGCGAACCGGGGTGGCGAATGCTCATGAGGCGGGCCAGCAGATTGGCGCTGTAGTCGCTCATGTTGTACGGCGCAAAGGCCAACAGTGGCACCCATGCCGTCCCGCTGAATTGGTCGGCGCTGGGGATGCTGTGTTCGACAAAACGCAGCATGGTATAGCCCGACGCCAAGCCAATCGCGCCCTCCCGAATGACCCGCGTCAGGACTTGGGTAGCCGCCAAAAAGGTGACCAACTCGGTGCGGATGAGGGTGTCATCACACAGGCCGGGGATTTCGGCGACGATGACATCTTTCAGAAAGGGGTATTTTTCGCGCAGGCGGTGTTCCAAATCGGTGGCGCGGCTGACAGTGGTCAGGCGGATGGCCCCACTGCGAAAGGCGGCTTGCAGGGCGCTACGTATAAATTGGGGCGGATAGCGCTTGCGAATCTCTGGCGCGGTGCGGTTTTCGTTGACGAACAGATCAAAGAGGCGCAGGCCGTGTTCAATGGGTTCGCGCTGGCTGTCGGGTATAAAGGGCGGGATTTCTTCGACCCATTGGATGACCCCAGCGGCGTCCTGTTTTTCGCGTTGCTGCCCCACCCCGATGAGCCAATCGGCGGAACAGCCCAATGCCTCACACAACATTTTGAGCAGGCCAGCGTCGGGGAGTGTGCCGTGTTTAACCCAACCCGTGACCGTGCTGCGCGAGATGCCAAGTTGTTGGGCAAGGCGGTTCTGGCTGATGCCGTGTTGGGTCAGCAGTTGGGCAAGGCGGTCACCAAAAGGATTTTTTTCGGGGGGCATGGCTTATCCTTCATGTTCACTTAACCGAACATCCATCGGCGGGTTTGCTCAACAGATTGTACACCGTGTTAGGCAAGACGCGCTTCCGGTGATCGCCCTGCCCTTTTAAAATAGCCCGTCAATCGCATATTTTGGAGAAAACCCATGCTTGTGAAAACCCCGGCAATTCAAATTGTGGATGTGCAGACCCTCTCAGATGATTGGTTTGTGTTGAAAAAGACCACCTATGATTATCAGCGCAAGGACGGCACATGGCAGCGACATTCCCGCGAGACGTATGACCGGGGCAACGGCGCGACCATCCTGCTCTACAATCGGGACAAGGGTACGGTCATCCTGACACGCCAATTCCGCTATCCGACCTATGTCAACGGCTATCACGGCATGATGATTGAGGCCTGCGCGGGGTTGCTGGATGAAGAATCGCCCGAAGAATCCATCCGGCGCGAAACCGAGGAGGAGACGGGTTATCGTATCGAAACCCCTCGCAAGATTTTTGAGTCGTATATGAGTCCGGGGTCAGTGACGGAAAAGCTGTATTTCTTCGTGGCGGAGTATAACGAGGAATCAAAAGTGGATGACGGGGGCGGGTTGGCGTCTGACCAAGAGGATATTGAGATTTTAGAACTACCCCTCTCGCAAGCGTTGGCGATGATTGAGACAGGCGAGATTGTGGACGGCAAGACGATCATGCTGTTGTATTATGCCGCGCTGCATGGGGTAGTTGGGCTGATGTAATCAACAAAATCTGAATAATTTCGAGTTGCACTGAACCGACATCGATCACCGATATTCTCTATAAGTTATTTGGAGCGAAAACGGACACAAACACCCCGGTTTCTTTTCCGTCCACTTGAGTCGAGTCGGGTTGGGTCGGATAGGATGGGTTGTTGGGGTAATATGCACTAAAGATAATGGGTCGCGTGTCCCAACAGCCCTGACAATACAGAATTGTCGCACGTTGTAAAAACTCATAAAATACTTATGGGGATTGAATGTTAATACATGCGCGTGCATTAATTGAGATAGAGGTCAATCGGGATGATTTTGCAGACTAAGCCCTTCGACGATATTGGCGAAGATGAAGTTCAACGACTAATAACGGATAGTGTTAGTGAAGGCCAATATGTTGAATATAAAGAGTCTTTGGCAATAGGTTCGGATGCAGAAAAAAAAGAGTTTTTGGCAGATATTTCTGCTTTCGCTAATGCCTCAGGCGGCTTTCTTGTTTTTGGTATGTCAGAGATTGGGGGTCTTCCCACTAAACTCTCTGGCCTGCCAACGGAGCCTGATAAAGATGCCTTTGTCTTGCGTATCGAGAATATGATACGAGACGGAATTGAACCCCGTATTTTTGGCCTACGTCTTAAGGTGATTGAATTGCGGTCATCAAGGATTGTACTTTTGGTGTTTGTTCCAAAAAGCTGGTCTCTGCCACACTGGGTTATTTTCAAGGATCATGCAAAGTTTTACTCAAGAAATTCTATAGGCAAATACCCTTTGAAACTACACGACCTTCGGCAATTGTTCGTTTTATCCGAAACTGCAAGCCAGAGGATTCGAAATTTCCGAGCGGAACGATTAGCAAGTATTATCGCTGGCGAGACGCCAGTTCCCATTAAAGAAGGACCGCTTGCAATCTTGCATATTGTTCCATTCAGTGCTTCATCCTCAGCCGATAATTTCGACGTTTCATTACTAGATGATGGCTACCATACAATCTTGCCAACCATGCACCAAGAAGTCTCAAGATACCGACGCTATAATTTTGACGGTTTGGTCGCATTCAATAATCCAAATGATGGTTTGCATGATGAGTATGTCCAGTTCTTTAGGAATGGAAGCGTGGAAGTAGTTGATGCGTATTCCCTAGGCCATGGCGACAAGATGATTCCCAGTGTTCTCTTTGAGGGGTCGCTTAGAAATGCCGTGCCGAAGTATTTGGCTAGACTGGAACGGTTGGGTGTTACACCTCCATTGTTTGCCATGTTGAGCTTGATTCATGTCTCTGGTTTTAGGATGAGTTTCAGTCATTTATTTAGGCCTTCACCAGAACAATACGGATTCTATGCCATTGAGCGAGATTACTTATTGATACCTGAGGTCGTAGTGAATGATTTTCAGGCCGATGTGGATAATTTCATGAGACCTGCTTTTGACATGGTATGGAATGCTTGCAGCTGGCCCAGATCCCAGAACTATGACGAACAGGGCAAATGGAAAGGCAGATGACTCTGAGTTAGGCTTTTCCGGGTTCTGTTCATACTGACATTGACCGTCTATATCTCGGCGAGGCGCTTGCAGGTAAATTCATAGGCATGGGGCTGATTGGTCTTGGCGAAAAAGCGCATGGCATCCAAGCCCGTATGCACCATATAACACTTGATGCGCTCAGCGAGATGGGGCACATCGAGGCCGCGTTCACGATAGAATTGGCCTAACATGGCCGTGTAATCAATATCCGGCATCCACAATTGCAGCGACCCCATATCCGACAAAAAATCACCATAACGGGGTGCCCAATCGAGTACCCCGGTAATTTGGCCGTCCTGCGCCAAAACGTTATCAAAGCCGTAGTCCCCGTGAACCAACCAGCGTTTGGTGGGGCAAAATTCCATCAAATCCAGCAGCTTGGCAAAAAAGGCGTTATACTGGGCACGATCCAGAAATGTATCCTCAAACAGATGATGCCACTTGCCAAAAAATAGACTATCGTCCTGTTCTTCGCGGACATCCATCAAAAATTCGCGCCAGCTAGGGAACATGCCCTGCCCATTGTCATCCAGATAGCCGAAGCCAGACGTGCCACTGACATCAATTTGGGGGATGAAGGAATGTGTCTCGATCAAGGCAGGCAGGGTCTGTAAATATTCGCCACGATTCAATGTGGTCAGTGGCTTGCCGGGTAGACGGCGCGTCACGACATAGTCATAGCCTTCATACTGCCCGGTATGCAGATGGGGCGCTACTTTTTCGTGCAGGCGTGGCTGTTGGGGGGTGAGCCGCGTAAATAGAAAATGTTCCCGCTTAAAACCCGCGACAATCGGTTCGGCAAAGCGAATGATATAGGCCTGCTCGTTGGCGGTAAACGAAAATGTCCGCGAAATCTGGCCTTCGGTAATGGGGGTGATTTCAGCCACCCCATCACCAAAAAACGCCGTCAGCAGCGACAGCACAGCCTCTGGCGGGATGGTCGGCTTGATAGATGTCATGTTAATCCGCTTCCAGCCACAAGACCTCAAATGGCGCAAGTTGGGTTTGACCGCCTTCGACCAACCGACCACTATTCAGACAGCGGCCCGATTTAACATCGGCATTCATGAGCCGGACACGCTGGGGGGTAGAGGTCAAATTGTGCATAGCGACAATGCGTTGACCGCCGACATCACGCAGCACGGCAAACACACCCTCATTGCCGAGGTCAATCGCTTCCTGATAGGCGTTGGGATGGAAGGCCGGTTGGGGGGTGCGGGCACGAATCAGGTCAAGATAGCCGTTAAAAATCTTGGCGCGGAAGGTGGCAGGATTTTTCAATTCGGCCTCCACCACATCACCGTTGAGTTTGGCGCGATTAATGGCGCGGTTATAGCCGAGGCGTTCGACGGCATAGGTATCGTTATGTGACCCCAAAAGGCTGTGGATATAGACCGCCGGAACACCTGCCAACGCCAACATAACGGCCTGCGCTGCGAGGAATTGGCGGGCCTGCATGTCCTCGTTCAACTGCGGATTGGTGACAGCATCCAGATAGGTGATGTTCATTTCATAGGGGCTACGGCTGCCATCGGTGTTGCTTTTGTAGGATATGCGCCCACCCCGCGACTCCACATGGGCGAGGAGGGCCTCCATCTCGGCGTGATTAAGAATCCCCTCAACCGGGCGAACCCCGATGCCATCATGCGAGGCGGTAAAGTTAAAAAAGGTCGTGCGGGTGGATGGGGCGTCCAGCGTATTGACCCACTCGCGCAGTTTGTGGGTTTTACCCGTCATCATGGTGTGGAGCAGCAATGGCGGCAGGGTGAAATTATAGACCAATTGGGCCTCGTTGATGCCGTCGCCAAAATAGGAAATATTTTCGGCGTGGGGCACGTTGGTTTCGGTAATCAGCACCACGTCCGGCGCGATTTCGTCAAGCACGGCCCGCATGAGTTGCACAACGGCATGGGTCTGTGGCAGATGAATGCAGGGCGTGCCGATTTGTTTCCACAGATAACCAATGGCATCAAGGCGGATGACCTGTGCGCCCTGTTCACAATAAAACAGCAGCACCGCCAGCATCCGGAGCAGGGTACGCGGGTTGCTGAAATCAAAATCTACCTGATCGTCGCTAAAGGTCGTCCAGACATGGGCCGTTTCGCCATTGGCCTTTTGGAAGGGCGTCAATAGGGGCGAGGTGCGCGGACGGGTGACGCTACTGGTATCAGCGTTGGGGTCGGCGGTCAGGAATAATCCGGCAAATTCGGGGTCGTTCGCCAGCCAATATTTAAACCAATCGCCCTGCGCGGAGGCGTGGTTAATCACGAGGTCAAACATCAGCTTGACCGAGCGATTGAGGCGTTGCATATCACCCCACTCCCCAACCGTCGGATTGACTGCGTAATAATCCATCACCGAGAAGCCGTCGTCGGATGAATAGGGGTAAAACGGCAGAATGTGCACCGTTGAAATCCACCCTTTAAGGCGGCGTTCGACAAACCCGGCCAACGTCTGCAAGGGCCGTTCCCCGTCGCGCTGCAAACTGTCGGCATAGGTAATCAGGGTGACATCGCGGTTGGAGACACGCGGCATATGGGCCGGGGTTTTACTGGCGGTGATGCGAACCGATTTCATCAACTGCTGAATCGCGGCATGGGCAGACTTGGCCTCGTCAGCACCGTATAAATATTCAAGGTGGTTGTAGATGGTGTCACTCATGGGTTATCTCGATTCGCAGCAGACGTTGTAGATGAAGTGTAGCGACGATTTTTCAACAGGCTCTCAAGAACAGGTTAAGTCAAAATAACAAATTATTAAGACTCCTTTTTCGAGACCTGTTGTTGCCGTGTTTCCTGAATATTACCCATTTTTGGCGTTATTGCCGACTAGAATGGAATTTGACCACGCATCTCATCACGGCAATTTTAGCCAAACTTTTCCCGATAGACCGGCAGGGTGTTCATCGGTGGGCGCTCAACATCACCGATTTCAGCGACATCTAACGCGAAACGCTCTGGCCCATAGGCGACCATTTTCATGGTGCGATTCGCCTTGTCGAGAAGTTGTACCCCATAGCGTTTTTCAAGGCGCATGATAAAGACCTGTAAGATCGCAAAGGACATCTTGCTTAGGCCGACCAACGGCTGATTGTGATGCACCCGTTCGTCCAAATCCGTTTGGGCTATGGCGTCCAAGCCATAGAGATCGAGTAAATCCAATAACAGGCCCGTTTCGACGCCATAGCCGCTGAAAAAGGGCACTTGCTCCAAGGCCTTGCGCCGCCCGGCATATTCGCCCGAAAGCGGCTGGATGATACCGGAAAGTTCAGGATAAAACAGATTGAGCCACGGACGGGCCACCAATTCGGTTACCCGTCCGCCGCCATAGGCCTGCAATTGATCGCCAACCTTGATAGGCCGCTGATAGAAGCCTTTAACATATTGTACATCGGGTCGCTTGAGCAGTGGGCCTAAAATCCCATAAATGAAACGCGGGTGGATGTTGGTGATGTCGGTGTCAATCCACGCCACGATGTCGCCTTTGAGGGCATAGAGGCTTTTCCAGAGCGCCTCGCCTTTGCCGCGATAGCTGCCGACCTCCGGCAAAATCTCGGGGTGTTTGTAGGCGGGCACACACAGGGATTCGGCAATGGCGACGGTGGCATCGGTGGACAGGCTGTCAATCAACACAATTTCATCTACCAGCGGCAGATCGTCCATAAAGGTTTTTTTGAGAGTGCTGATGACCTTGCCGACGGTTTCCTCTTCATTGAGGGCGGGCAGGCCAATGCTGATAGTGACACCCTGTTTTTCTTTGAGGGCCATCAGCGCAGCTAGGTCGGCAAATTCATGGCTATGGAAGGTATTTTCGGCAAACCAGCGATCCACCCGGATCGAAAGTTCTTGGGGTGGTTTCTCCGGGGTCGGCGAGGGGCGGCGGCGACCAAACAGACCACGCCGGGGCGGGTGAAAGGATAGGGGTTCTTGCTGTTTGGCGCGGACGATGACCACCGCCCGTTCGGTTTGCTGGGTGAGATGGGTCACCAGCGCGTTGGGCCACGCGAAGGACGCCCCTAAGACGACGGCCCGATGACCAGCGGCCTCACGAATCAAGCCGCGTTCGACATTGCCCATCAGGGTGACGACCCGGCCAATTTCGGGGGCATTGGCGGTCAATACATCGAGGTCAGAGGTACGACCGGGGCCATCAACGGCATGGAACAGGGTAATGGAGTCGTTTTCGGCAAGTGATTTGGCTACTTCGAGGCCGAGGGTCAGGTTGGGGCCGCCGCGCAAACTGAGCAGCACCGGGCCACTTTTTTGCCAGAATGGGCCATAGATCAGCACGAGATCACACGGGGTTTGCTGCAAGATGGCTTCGGTTGACCAGCCACCGATGGTTGTATCCGCCCCACCCCACTGCACCAACAGCAAATTGGCAGAATAGGTCGTGCAATCTTCGATGACCCGCGCCATCGGCTGATAATCTACCCGTACCTTCACTTCATCATGGATTTCGGGATGGGTAGCGGCAAAAGGGCTAAAGGTGTCCCGCCAGTGTTGGGCCGGGGTCGCCCCTTCACTAAGGGATGTGCCTTCCGGAATGGTGATGAGGCCAACAAGGTGTAATTCGCCACCGGGGGGGAGTATGTTGAGGGCGAGTGTCACCCATGCACCGGCGTTGGCGATTTCAGTAAGCGCGAGAATTATACGATAGGATGTGTTGATGTCGGTCAATGGTATTCCTCCCAATAATCGCTTCCAAGAAAAATATTGTACCCGATATGGCTTGACAACTCACCCTGCTTGGTTTATCTTTGAATAAGAACGATCGTTCGTTCATAAAGGAGCGTAAAACGATTATGGCGGAATTTGCACCGAGCGCGATTGTGATATTAGAAGCCGCCGAGAAACTTATCCTCGAAAAAGGCTACAGCGCGACCAGTATGCGCGATATTGCCAGCGCCGCCGGCTACAAGTCGGTGGCAGGGCTATATAACCACTTCGCCGATAAGGAGAGCATCTTTAAGGGCTTGCTGGAATATCGCAGCCCCTACGGTGAAATCTTTGAACTGGTACAGACGACACAGGGCGAGACGACGGCGGAATTTATTGAAGTGGTGTTTCGCAACATGACGGACTACATGCGGCGACATCTCAGTTTTGTACAGTTGGTCATGATTGATTATCTGGAATTTGAGGCGGCCCATATCCACGCGCTGTTGATGGAAATGCAAGCCCAACTTTTTGGACTATTGGAACGGCTGCATACCTTAGAGGGGTTGCCCGAAAATATTCCGTATCCGGTCTTGATGCGGTTTATGGGCATCCAGATATTCGGGTATGTCATGACGGGCAATATCATGCCGCCGTTTATTTTGAATACGTTAAGCGAGGAGGAATGGCAGAGGCATATGGTCAAGTTGATATTGGGGGGATTACAGAAGGGGGTTTCAAATGAGTAACAATCCACCAGAACCCGTCAAAATCGAAGGGGTCTATAAAAAATTTGGCACGGTGGAGGCCTTGCGAGGCCTGAGTTTATCCATCCGCCGGGGTGAGATTTTTGGCGTCTTGGGGCCAAACGGCGCGGGCAAAAGCACCCTGATTCGCAGCATTGTCGGCCTGATTAAACCCGATCAAGGACGGGTGATGGTGCTGGGGGAGGCCATGCCGAATAAGCCCATTTTGTCGCGGTTAGGTTATATGACCCAAGCCTCAGCGCTTTATGACGATTTGACGGTGTGGCAGAATGTGGCGTTTTTCGCGGGACTGATGGGATGCCAAGAGGATGCCAAAATCCAAGCCGCGTTGGAACTGGTTGAACTGGCCCATCGCGCCGACAGCCCCATTCGCACGTTATCGGGTGGGATGCGTCAACGGGTGTCATTGGCCTCGGTGATGGCCCATCAACCCGAAATTATTTTGCTGGACGAACCAACGGTGGGGGTTGATCCACAGTTAAGGGCGCAGTTCTGGGCCCATTTCCGCCGACTCACTGAACAGGGCATCACGATTATCGTGTCCAGCCATGTGATGGATGAGGCCGAACGCTGTGACCGACTTGGTTTTATACGCGGGGGGCAGTTATTGGCGGAAGGGTCAGCCGATGCACTCCGTCAACAGGCCGGCCAAGCCAATCTGGAAGACGCTTTCCTGTGGTTTGCCCAACAAAAGGAGGTGACCCAATGAATATGAGCCGGATTATCATTTTAGCCCGCCGCGTGGCCCAACAGTTGGTGGCGGATAAACGCACGCTGGCCCTGATTATCGTCGTTCCGGTGATTTTGCTGACGGTTGCCGGGGTGCTGATTCGTGTTGAACCCAGCGGCCTGTCCATCGCGGTGGTCAATCAAGATGCGGGCATGGTATTGGGCACTCAATCCATCAATCTGGGGGATCGGTTGACGGCGAATTTGCAGAATTTTGAGCTATTTGACACACAATTGATGGCGGCGGATGAAGCCAAGCGCAAAATCGAAGATGGTGAATTGGACGCGGTAATCACCCTGCCGCCTGATTTTTCGGCACAGGTGGCCCAATCGCGCCAATTGATTCTCAATGTACAGTTTGAGGGGTCGAACCCCACCGTCGCGGAAAAATTGCGGAATGCCTTTGAGCAGGTCGGCGATCAGGCGTTGGCGGGGCTGGCGAGTTTGCAGGTCAGTGACAGTGGCAATCCAGCGGCGGCGATTGAAACCGACCTGAACGCCACCTATCTAAACGGCGGCGAGGAATTTGATACGCTGGATTACACGGCCTCGGCACTGATCGGCGTGTTTGTATTCCTGTTCGTGTTCATCCTGACCAGCATTTCCTTTCTGCGCGAACGGCTGGCGGGCACACTGGAACGATTACAGGCGACCCCCATCCAACCGCTGGAAATTATCATCGGCTATATGCTCGGCTTTTTGATTTTCGGCCTGCTGCAAGGCGTGATTACTCTGCTGTATACGGTGTTTGTGCTGAATATCCACTATCACGGTAATCTGTTGAACGTGTTTGTCATCGAGTCGCTGCTGGTGGTGGTCTCGGTGAATTTGGGGATTTTCCTCAGCACCTTTGCGCGGAACGAATTTCAGGTGCTGCAATTTATCCCGCTGGTGGTCGTGACGCAGGTATTTTTGGGCGGGGTGTTGTGGCCGATTGAAGAAATGCCGGGTTGGTTACAGCCGATTGCCTATATGATGCCCCTCACCCATGCCAATACTGCCTTACGGGCGATTATGATGACGGGGGAATCACTCGGCGGGGTGTGGGTACAGGTTTTGGCATTGGTCGCGATTGGCGTGGCGGTGATTGGTCTATCGGCACGCACGGCAGGTCGGGTACGGATGTGATTTAGGCAATTTTCCGCAAGGGCATGGCTAGAAGAACATGCCCATTTAACTTTCATCGGCTGTCTGGATGCCATTCCTCCATACAGCCGTTTGAGTCATTGGGCAGTTCAATCAGTGGGACTTCATTAGCTGGCAGTAATTGTAGGAACTCTATACGGAGGAAAAATGAATTACTATCGCCAAGTGACCAGATTTACGGAAATCAAGACGGAACAGTGGATACTACAAAAACTCAAATGGGATATGGATTTTCTCTTTGACTGCGTTAAGTCAATACTAATCCACCCCATCGATACAAAATTCGCTAGGGTAAAATATGATAGATCAAAAAGCGGGGTCTTTCATGCGCTGAATACAACCGTAGAACAAATGCTAAAGTACGAGAAGTTAGCCCGCTTTTTGAAGGAACGAATTCTTCCACTAAACACAACGCCTCATGACAGAGCCGTCCTAAGTTGTGACCACCACGCTGTTCTTTTTACTTCCTTTGTACGAAATTTGAATATCCCTATAAGAACGCGAACAGGCTTTTCAAAGTATCTGGTAAAAGGGGCGCTCATTCCCCATTGGATCACAGAAATTTACAATGAAGAAGCACAAGGCTGGCAGTTTATCGATCCCGAGCGAAGAATAAAATCCGTAGATAGGGCAAGTTTCTTACTCGCGGGACAGGCATGGCAGCACTTTGAAAAGAACGGGAATGCCTACATACCAAGCTATAGTGGATTGAAGGGAAAACAAGGACTCAAATATGCTGTGATTTCCGACTTGAATTGTATTTTCAAAAACGAGCTTTTGGGTTATGAATGGCGACTCAAGAGCTTCAACAAGAAAAAGCCGGATATTGTCAGAACTTCCTACGAAAAATTGGAACACGAGCAACAACAGGCGATCGGGCGGATTGCGGAACTACTCACGACCCCAGACCTGCATCGTAGGGAACTGTGGGAGTTCCATGAAAGATACATCAATGAACCGGGAACCATGCGACCAGATTTCTGAATAGTGTTCAATCGGCGTCGCATGGACTATTCGCCTATGTCGGCTTAGGGCAGGACATCTTCCTTGAATTCCTTGCTGTATCGTTCCCGTTTCTTCATGAACTGCTCCTTTTCCTTAGAGTCTATAGATATTTTGAGTCTTCGGCGATTCTGGGTGAGTCCAAATCCGATTCTGTTCACCCGAAATAAAGTTTAGGCCTGCCCTGCTTTCGATGCAGATCGCGGCATTGGTCGCGATTGGCGTGGCGGTGATTGGTCTATCGGCACGCACGGCGGGTCGGGTACGGATGTAATCCAGAATCAGTATTGGGCCGGATCAGCCCTATGTTCCAATCCGGCCTTCTATTTTTCACCACATCGTTTCTTCAAAGCATAGCTCATCAGGATTGGTGGTTGGGGCTAAAGGAATGCTATCAGATGGCGGGACATCAAATATTTGAATAGCACCACCCGTCCCGAACGCGATTTGTGTGCTGTCGGGATTCCAAACGGGTGAAGCTAAATCTATATCAAAATCATCTAGATGTAGCACACGCCCTTGATCTACGTACCAAATGACAATCTCGCCTAGGCTGGTAGCAACGATTTTCTGTCCATCAGGACTCCACGATGCTTCTGTCGTGAAACCAGAACCAGTATCCAGCCCATTCACAATTTCACCCGACTTAGCATCCCAAAGGCATATCTGACCTTCAAGCTCACCAGTGGCTAGTAGCGATTTGTCAGGTCGCCATTCGACTGATTTTGCAGGGCCGTTGAGTAGTTCTAGAAGGCGTTCGCCTGTGCTTGCATCGAGGGTATAGGTAAATGATTGATAGCTCGAAACCGCAAAAGCCTTATTATCAGGACTCCAATCCATATCTGACATATCAAGCATGGTGGGAAAAGATTTTAGAGATTCACCTGTACGAGTGTCCCATATATCAATCCATGCAGTGAGGTTCGCATCAGCATTGAGGTTTGCAATTAGACTTGCGTCATTACTCCATTTGGCGGCTTCGTGGCTATCTTCATGCAGATTGGCGAATAAATGGAAAGATTGACTGCCGCCTGTTGTGTCGTATAGGGCACTTTCATAAACTGCACCGACAAATATCCGTTGGTTGTCGGGTGACCATACGATTAGATTGATATACCCAGACGAGAATGTCAAATCGGGTGAACTAATGACATCATGTGATGCAGCATCAATGATCTCTATATGACCATTGCTCTCGGCAAAAGCGATCCGTGTTCCATCTGGACTCCATGCTAATGCTGTGATGGTAGATAGTTGCTCGCGTGCGTTGACCCTAAACTGCCCTAGAGACATGATCGCCGCACAGCAGATGGCAAAAAATACTAATCTTTTCATACTGACTCTTGCTCTCTAGCCTTAACTTGCCTACCAGATTGTTAAGGCTTGTGTGATGATACTACCCCCTACACATTAAGTGAATATGGTCGCTCTCTATACGACTGCTATTCGCCGATAGGCACACAACACTTTTATGAAAATTGTAACGACCAAAGGATAAGTTGCAGTGATGACACTAACGGAACTGAGTCCACTTGCAGCGAGCAGTCGTTTCACAGTACAACGATACGCACCATTAGTAATCGTAGATTAGCTCAACTCGACATTGTTCGACGACATTGGAAAGGATGCCCCCTTGAAGAAGTTTAGATTAGTGGTTCTATCGGTAAGCCTGCTGGTAGCGCTGGTCATTGGCCCGTTAGCGGCTCTGGCACAGGATGGTACCGGTTATAAGACCTTTAGCACCGACGACGGGTTAGTCACCTTCTCGCACCCGGAAGACTGGTTTGTCGAAGCCGATGAAAAAGGCAATATCAATATCGCCAATTCAGAGGCCGTCTTAGATGCGGTGCAAGAAAAGGGTTTTGTCCCTGCTGAAGGCGATATTTTGATCTCGCTGTTATTTGTTCCCACCGCCTACTCAGATTTGTTAGGGGTGCATGGCGAGACATTGGATGACAAGGTCACCGGTCTGCGTGATCTGATGGTCGAGTTTAACCAAGACCTCGGCCCGGAACGAGTGGTCGTCGCGGGGGATGTTGTGTTATCCGAAGCCGAAAATGAAGCCGCGATTGCACAGGTGACCTATTCACAGGGCACAACCACCAATGGCATATTGGCGATTTGGCAGACCCCCCAAGATTTTGTCGGGGTGGCGATTCTGGTTACCTCAACAGGGAACGCAACGGCCCAAGAAGAAGCCCTGCATACCATCCTCCGCAGTGTCGAATTTAGCGTCACATTCGCTGAAATCCTAGAACAATACAGCGCCAAATAGCGGCATTATCACCCTTAACGGAGCCGTTAGGAGGCTCTGACATCATGAAAAAAGCACTACAGTTCATTCCCGTATTCTTGATTCTATTCAGCGTGATCTTCGGCAACACGATGGTCACGGCGCAAGGGCCAGATGGCGACGGCGACGGCGTGCCCGATGAGAGCGATGTCTGCCCAACCACATTGGGTATCCCAGAAAATCTCGGTTGCCCGTTTGCCGACCAAGATAACGATACCGTCCAAGATGAAGTGGACGAATGTCGGGATACTTTTGGCTCGGTGTTGAATGAGGGCTGCCCACTGCCTGACCTCGATGGCGACAGTGTGCCGGACAGCGTGGATTTTTGCCCGAGCTTGCAAGGGCCAGTGAGTAATGATGGCTGTCCATTGCCCCCCGATTCGGATGATGACGGCCTTCTTGACCCCGACGATTTATGCCCGAACGAGGTTGGCCCTGCGACCAATGATGGTTGTCCCTTGCCCCCCGATACTGATGGCGACGGGGTACGCGACCCCGATGACTACTGCCCGTCCGAAGTTGGCCCTGCGACCAATGATGGTTGTCCGCTACCCGCCAGTGCCATTGATAGCGACGGGGATAGCCTAAGTGATGGGTCGGATGCTTGCCCCACGATCGCCGGATTGCGCGAGTTTGGCGGCTGCCCGGATACCGATGAAGATTTCGTCCCCGATCAGCTTGACCAATGCCCGAATGAACCCGGCCCGGAACCCATCGGTTGCCCCGTTGGCGACAGCGATGGTGACGGTGTGCGGGATGACGTGGATATTTGCCCGAATTTGGCGGGGACAGTCGAAGCCTTTGGCTGTGAATATGTTGACCTTGATGTGGACGGCGTAATGGATCATCTCGATGTGTGTCCGGGTGAAGCTGGGCCGCCCGAACGCGGCGGTTGCCCCGATTTGAATCCCATCGTGGTCATCACCGCCTATCCAGTCATCTTGCTACAGATCGCGGTTGTCCCGGATGTCTGTTACTTTATCAAGATCGAAATGTTTGCGCCGCCGCAGGTGAGCTTTCAGGCCGAGTACACCTTGAAATCTGCTTCCGGTGAGGCGATTGGTACCCCTCAGGTGTTTAATGGGTTTATCGCGTTTGAGCCACCGACGCCCCCAGCGATAACATCACGCTATGTCGGCACGCATAAGCTCACGGGGACAGCAGCAAGCGTGCCAGCGACATCCGCATCAGTCCGTGTCATTATCCCAACCAGATACGGCATTCATGCTACGAGTATCGTGGTTGAGTTGATGACCCCTGAATGCGGTTTCGTCAGTGTGTTCCAATTTGCACGGTGGCGAGGCAGCTTTTCACAACTGACTGTTGCCACCGACGACGCAGATATTAGCGAACAATGCACTGGTAATGGGTTTGCTAGTCTCTATTGCTAAACCCATACCGATTTTCGGGTCGGGTGGCCCATGAAAACACGGGGCTAAAAGGCTTGTCCGGGAATTTGGGAAAAGGCACGGGCAGGGGGGATTGAAACCGAAATTACCCTGCTTTGGGTAGAGACGCAACATGTTGCGTCCCCACGTCGGCCCCATGTTCAGGCTGTTTTATAAACACTGGGCCGGTTGATTTACCGGACAAGCCTTAAAGCCACCGTGCTGAATCTAACGCGATATACACCTCAGACTCCTAGAAGATTATCACCCCACAGTTGCTATGTGGGGTTTTCCTTTTGGATCATATTTTCGTTGGAGGCCATTCCACAAACCCCGACCCACCCTGCTTGCCCTGTATCGCACAATATATACAATCACCCCTATCTGGTGTGTTTTTTTGGGGATAAAAGAATCACGATGGATGTCAAAAAAGGGCTGCTGCTGGTGGCAATGTCGCTCATGTCGGTGGGGGTTGGCCTTATCCTGATAGGCATGAGTCACTATAATTCCAAGAATCAGCGTTACTCCGATCACTATGAGGAAATCGCGGAGTCCAAGTGCAAAGATGATGAGACCTTCCGCGTCGAAAAAACATATCGGGGCGTCCGTACCTACTACAACTACTACTGTGATGACGCGCAGGACAATTCCAACAACCTGATTGATGAAATGAGCAAGGAAGCCCCCGCCTTTAGTGATTTGACCATGACGTTAGCCGGATCGGGGGTCTTGGTACTGGCGGGGTTCATCGCGTTTTTTGCCGTTCCGCGTCCGGGTAGGCGGCGGGAGGAGGAGGCGTAAATCGGGTAACGTGAGAATCGCCGTAAACCCGTTTTTCGTCTAGGCTAGGTTGAATCACCTTCAATCAGCGGCACAATTTGCTGCCGAATCAAAGTATCCCAGTGATAATGCAGGCGCACTTTTTTGCGTAAGCGGGCAATGGGATTCGCTTCTAATGCACGCGAAATCTGCTCGGCGATGCGACGAGGTTCTCCATTGATCGGATCGAAATAGATGGCATCGGTTCCGGCGGTTTCGCGGAAGGGCGGAATATCGGCGCAGAAAATCGGTAATCCGACCAGCCCCGCCTCCAAAATCGGGATGCCGAACCCCTCTTGAAAACTGGGAAACAGCAGGCCGTCCGCCAATTGATAGAGATTCGCCAGCGTGTCATCGTCGGGAACAAGCGGGTTGTCGTCGTGACCCGTCTCATAGAGAAAATGGGCAGCGTGTTCGATGCCTAGCACTTTGCGGAGAGCCAATAAATCTTCCAGATAGGCTTTGTTGGTGGGGTTGTGTGGGCCGGGGGGGCCAGTCACGATCAGGCGATAATCTTTGTTGGATTGCTGGCGTAATTCGGCCAATATCCGCAGGCTCAATTGGATATTTTTGCGGCGTGTTAGACGAGCAGGCAGCAATAAGAGGCCATCGGCGGCGAGCAGGTTTAGCTCATCTTCCAAAAATTTTGTAGTTGCAGTCCATTTAAAAAAGGTTTGATAATCCACCCCCGGCGGCACAACCGCAATTTGATGCGGCGGAATATCCAATAGATTGGATAATTCAACGCGCTGCGGCTTAGAGACGGTCACATAGGTCGTGTTTTGCCAAACATGACGCAGCAGGTCATACGGCTGGCCTTCATGCAATTCGGGGCGATATTGCTCACTTGTCCACGCGATGTCGTGACACCATGCGAGGAGCTTAAAGGCATGATGACGGTGGATTTTGTGCAGGGCGGTGGTGAGGGGGAGGTTTTTGTTGAGGGACAAGACATTGTGGGCAATCAGCACGTCATAGCCTTCAAGGGCTTCCGCTAAACGGGCCTCGATTTGGCTGACGAGTTCGGTGAAGGCCCCGCGCACCCGCCCGACATCGAGTTCCGCTTTGACGGCTAACACGTCGGGGTGTTTGGAGCCAAACAGCGGGTTGATGATGGTGTCAATTGATGAATCTAACTGACCCCCGGCCCCGCTGATGATGCGGACGGGATAACCGAGTTTGGTGAGGCCACGTGCTTGGTGCAGGATGGTGATTTCGACACCACCGACCCCCGGTGGACTGGCATAATGCAAAATGGCGATTTTTTTCATGGTGCCCCCATTGCAAAAAACAAAAATGATATACTTTTGGAAGCGATGAAAGGAGTTTACCCATGACTGACGCTCTGCGCGAAGATTTGTTACAGCGGCTCGATGACTTGGCGCGTGCCGAACACCGCATCCTCAATGATTTTGTGGAAGATTTGCTGCTGCGCTATGTTCCGCCTACCCCACCGATTTCCGACCCAGAGATTGAGGCTTTGCCGCCGGGGTCATTTGCACGACTGGGCGCGGCGGGTCGAGGAATGCCACCTATCGGCGAACCCGGTGATGTTTCGGAACGGGCAGATGAAATTCTTAGAAATGAGTTCGCAGACTATTTACTTGCACGAATGAACAGGCCACCACTTGATGCCCGAACGGGTCGGGATTAGATATTCGGTCACGGGGCTAAAGCCACCGTGCTGAACCTAGCTTGAGAATCCCCAGAATTACACCAAAAATCGTTATTTGTCTTGTGCCTCGTCAGCCTCATGGTTGAGCCGAATAATAATTGTCGTTATGGCAGCAGTGGTTTAGTGTTGGGTGGTACGATAGACTTTGCCATTCATCCATTATCACTTAGCGGAGGGCTTATGCGAATCGCTGTACTGGCCGACATACATGGAAATTCGATTGCGCTGGATGCTGTGCTTGCTGACATTACCCGACAGGGCGGGGTGGATGGGTATTGGATTTTGGGCGATTTGGCCTCCATCGGGGTTGACCCGGCGGGGGTATTGGAACGTCTAGCCACCTTGCCGAATGCGCTTTTTGTGCGGGGGAACACGGATCGGTATGTGTTTACGCAGGATCGCCCTCACCCCACTTTTGAAGATGCCGAACGCGACCCGGCCTTAATCCGCATTCTCACCGAGGTCGCAGGCAGTATCGCATGGACACAAGGCTATTTGGAGGCAAGGGGTTGGCTGGATTGGCTGCAAAATCTACCCCTTGAACAGCGCCCCACTCTGCCCGATGGAACGCGGGTGCTGCTGGTACATGCCGCGCCGGGGACGGATGATGGAGAGGGTTTACACCCCGCTTTGACCGACGCCGAATTGGATGATGGACTGCGCGATTGTGAGGCGGATTTGATTTGTGTGGGGCATTTCCATTCGCAAATGAATCGGCGCTTGAATGGGAGGCATATCATCAGCCCCGGCAATGTGAGCAATCCTGTCACGGCGGAAATGCGGGCCTGTTATGCGATGGTGACGGCTGACCGAAATGGCTATGCGCTGGATTTTCGGCGGGTAGACTATGATCGAGCCGCCGCGATTGCCGCCGCGCAAAAATCAAGTAATCCGGGTGCGGGGTATGTGATCCGCGTTTTGCAGGGCGGGGGGAAAGCGGGGTGGGCGACGAAATGGGATGGCTTTTCACATCTGCCTAGGCCTTAAAGGTTGGTGTTGCGCCGCACTTGGGCGTTTTGATATGATGTCAGGTGCATAAGGGATAAGATACAACATATGTTTGATGGACAACTTGCCGGAGCGTTTCATTTCACTTGGGCCGATGTTGAAAGCAACCGCGGTGGTCAACTCACAGGTGACCAAGAACAATACCTCAAATGGCGTGATCTTAAAGTTGTTGGGTTATGCGGGGCGGGGATTGGGCTAATCCCTCTATTTTCGCTGGCCTTCGTTGGCAGCTCGTCAGGATGTCTTGTTTTGATAGTGGTGGCGGGTCTATTGGGTTACATCGCTGCTTCTTATTGGCCTATGGATGAACCCTACTGGATCAGCAGCATTGAGGGGGCAGCACGACTTCGCATTGATCGAGCCTCTGGGGGATGGCCGACTTTTGGAATATGGTCATATTACGTTCTTGAAATTCAAGGTTATCATTTTTACATCAACGGGCAACAATTCCGCGCTCTTGAGGATGGCACTTGCTATGCGGTGTATTATGTGACCCGTGAAAAACGCGAGTTATATAAGAAGGCTGCCCGAAAAACAATTCTATCCATTGCACGCATTGTAGAGGACAAAAATCATGTCGGATAGGGGACTGGCCCTCGCCTTTAAGTTTGATGAAACTGATCTGCAATGCAACCGTCAGGGGGTGATGTCACCCGCCCAGTTGCAGAAATATGAAAATATGAACAAAAGCTGCATACAGGTGTCGGTGGTGATGACGCTTGGCTTTATCGCCATCACGATCGCATTGGGGTTGCTGTTGAAGGGACAAGATCGTACCGGGGCGATAGCAACACTGGGGGTATTTAGTATTCTCAGCGGCCTCGGCACATGGTTTGCCTATGCGACCCGCAACGACACCTATGTGATGCACCAGATTGAGGGCGAGGCGCGTTTGCGTACCGACCGTAGTGACAATGGGATGCGCTATGTCGTCAGTATCAGCGGGTTTGAATTTGGCGTTGACCCGTCTCAATATGATGTCGTGCAAGATGGGGCATCGTATCGCATCTATTACGCTGTGCTGGAAGGTCAAAAAAGCCTCAAGACCGCCAGCAAACAGATTCAATCTATCGAACGCCTCGCTTAAAAAATCAAAACCCCCTTACCAAAACCTCGGCAAGGGGGTGATTGTTTCTACGCGATTGATCTACCAATAACGCTCCACCAATGGTTTTTGGTTCGCCACAACCTCGCGGCGTAGGTTTACCCAGAGGGCTGGTAGTTCCTTTTCAATTTCGTGCAGGCGTTTGCGCATCTCTGCCGTCATGCGGGTCTGATTACACTGCCGCCAAATCCCGGTGCGTTCAAGGGTAAGGCGTGTGATTTCATCGAAAGTCTCGGCGTAGGTCATCATGAACCGTCCTTCCATAGTTCTGTCCTTTTACTAGACGCTACCAACCTCCTTATCCTTACCACCATTTTATAAGAAATGTGTTAGAAATTTCGGACATCCGACTCCAATCGGTTGAACCAAAAATCGAAGTTCTGGTTATTGTTGCTAGGATTGAAGAAATTTTCAAAGGAGCATCAGCCATGCGAAAAAGTGTTTTGTGGGCACTCGCCATATTCGCCATTGTTTTCGGGACACAGGGCATTGCCGCCACCGCCCTCGCGCAGGATGGCATGGGACTCGTGTTGGTCGCGGATAGCCCCGTTTTCGGAATAGGGGAAGCCGACACGTGGGATAGTGGGCTTGTGGCGGTTGGGACAGTGGTGGTAGACGAGGGGGTATTTCATCTGTTTTATGACGGGGCCAGCGCCGACCACCCCATGTCAACCGCGATTGGTCACGCCACCAGCCCGGATGGGATTAATTGGACACGCGACGCCGCCAACCCTATCCTGACGCCGGATGCAGTGGACGCCAACCGCCCCCCGTCGAATCTCACCGCGTTGAGTGTGGTACGGGATGGCGACATATGGGTGATGTATTTTTTCGCCTATGCCGCGCCGGGGAATGTGGCGGGGATTCAGATGCGCCGTGCCACCGCCACTTCGCTGGATGGCGCTTGGACGATTGAAGCCGACCCAATTGTGTTTGGGCCGGGGAGCGCCCGTCAATGGGATAGCAATGTGGATTCCATTAATGTCAGCGCCACCGACGAGGGATTTGTGATGTATTATGACGGTTGCTGCGGTCAGGGGCATAATTTTGGCCGCGCCACCTCCCCCGATGGCATCACATGGACAAAATATAACGACCCCGCCACGACCGAACGCGCTTTTGTGGATAGCGACCCGGTGTATTTCAGCACGCCCGACCAATGGAATCACTATATCGCCGCGGTGAATGTGCTACAGACAGAAACGGGCTGGGCCATGATTTATCAGGGGGTGCCGAAGGATAGTTCGCAATTTGGCGTGGGGTATGCCACCAGCGCGGACGGCATCGCATGGACGGATTACGCCGATAACCCGTTGTTTGTTGGGCCGCTACTGACCTCGAATCCCTTTGACCGTTTGCGCTCATCGGTGATTGTAGAAGGCACGCTGATGGTGTTTTTTGACCCGGCATGGGACAGCGATATATCGGGTGTGTATCTGGCGACGTGGATGCTGCCAACCGAATAGAGCGCCCTACCCTAAATTGAAAATGAATCAATAATCAGGTGGTGATGAATGGTGCAGCCGATTTCCGACCACCAATAATGGGCATCGGCGGTCAAAATGTACTTGAGATGGTCGGGCAGGGGTTCGTGATTGAGAATCATGCGGCGGCCTAGCTGAATCAACACATAGCTGCGGGTGTAGTTGTCGAGATCGTCAAAGAGGCTGCACGACAACACCCGATTTCCGGCGGCAAGTTCGCGCTCAAGGATGGGCTTCAAATCCTCGCAGATGGTCGCCAGCGCCTTGTCGGTTTCTTGTTGGTTGTTGGGGTTGCCAAGCCTCACAGAAATAATCTCTCCATTTTGTATACTCTCTAGTGAGGTTGGAAAAGGTCTATACCAGACGCTCTTAGAACAATCAAATACTCCTCAATCTTTGATTTTCCTTCTTTACGTGATATCGTGCCGATATAACGGTGCTTCTTGTATACGGCAAGTTCTGACGGTAGACAATTGCAAACCTCATCAATAAACTCCCGATGCTCATACCTGCCTAAAAGATATATTGTTTCTGCCTTTGTTGTTACTAAATCTCTTCTTATAAAGTTAGTGTAAGGGTCGGTACCTTCAAGGGACATTTTGAAAGGTTTTCCGATAATGACTATAGCAAATCTAGAAAATTCCCCCCTAAAATTAAGTTCCACTTCTTCGCCAATCACCCGAGAGGAGACTTTCTCAAGAAAGTCAACCAATTTGGCTACCTCAGAAACAATTCTGTTATTTTTAGGTCCTCCATATACCTTCATACTTAAGAAGTACAGTTCCTGAAGAAGAACGGAATAGAAAACTCCGTACTTGTCGATTTTATCGAATTGTTGATACATATCTGTGATTTTGCTGTTTTTTTCCATATAGGGGTGTAAATAATGCTCAAGAAAGTTTTCAATTACATGATGTTTTTCTTTCTCTATTATTTTTGAGGTTACATATAAATCTAGCGCTTGACGCTGATAAGGGGCCACATATCTCTTCATTTTCGGGAGCAATTGTGTTGAAACAACCCAGTACGCCCCATGCACGAAGTTTTCATCCTCCGGGTCATTACTACGAAGGCGTAGAATCACTTTCCCCTCTTCGAGAAAAGCCTTTTTAGGAAGATTCTTCTCCGTCCACTGTATCGATACTTTTGTATTATCGAAATAAGGTGCAGAAGTAGAAACACGCTTTGTAAATTCGTTTATACGACTTTGAAGGTCGTGCTTTACATAACGTTTGTGTGCAAAATTGAAGGATGTACCAAATCCGGCAAAAATTCTATTAATAATACTTGCCCATTTTTCGATTTTCTCTGGATTAAACGCAATTAATAATGCAAAAGCACCAATAAGCCCCACAAAAGTAACAAGAGAGAGGAAAACATCAACCATATTCTATCCTTTATTCAAGTCGTTTGAGGGCTATGAGTTGGTTAACACAGTCGGGCTTCGTACAGCATACTTTTATTGCGCCACTGTCGGGAAAAATGGAATGTAAGTTTTGCCAAGTGATCGTCTCGTCGCAGAAAGCACAAGTTAATTGACTATTGAGGAATTTGTTCTTGAGGCCAAGTCCCTCCAGTAAATCCAAAAGATCATCATCATGCACTGCATTTACGGTTTTTTTGTCAATTGGCATTCAGAGTACCTTGAAGTTGATACAACAACCGATACCGCTAATTATTGTATCACATATAACGAATACCAAAATTGCTTAGATCAAAATTCATGGATTTTTGGTTTTCCTTCGTAATTTAGGCGATCGACAGATTCCTATTGGTTTGACCACATAACCTCTAAATCTTTTCCAAGCGCTCGATTTCCAGCGGGAGGGTTTTGTCATTCGGGAAAATATCGAGTGCCCGCCGATAGAGCGATAAGGCCCGTTCAACGTCGCCAACTTCTTCGGCTTGCTGTGCCCCGGTTGAGACGATTTCCATCGCACGCAGCGGATTACCTGACTTCATCAAATGATAAGCGATGTCAATCAATAGGGCGTAGGTCAATTCACCGCCCTGC
The DNA here is from genome assembly GCA_041753455.1 of Anaerolineae bacterium. Taxonomy (GTDB): domain Bacteria; phylum Chloroflexota; class Anaerolineae; order Aggregatilineales; family J027; genus CFX10. The sequence goes on from JBGSUK010000020.1 coordinate 180,989, forward strand.
TCCTGCAAATATTTCGCCGCCAGCCGATGCAAACTGAGGTGCTGCTGACGGGTCAGGCTTTCATAAACTGTGCTTTCGGTCAGGCCATGCTTAAAATGATAGGTGCCGTCGGGCTGCGGTTCAATCAACTGTTTTTCGACCAATTCTTTCAACACGGCATCCAATTTTTGCTCAATATCCGCTTGAGCCACCGCGCCAATCGCCTGACGGGAGAAGCCATCATCCAAGACCACCACCCATTTTTTGAGATTATGCTTAAACGTCGGTTCGGGTTGTCTATTCATCGAGACTCAAGAGGCCTTCTAGAATCCTCGCAGATGGTCGCCAGCGCCTTGTCAGTTTCTGTTTGGTTGTTGGGGTTGCCAAAGAGCATGACACTAGTCCTCTTGCAATCCGGTTGGTAGGCCAAACCTTATGATACGATGACCACTATAATCATTTTGTGGTGAGGCACAAGTTTATGAACCGCCAAAAGTAAGGGGACGACCGTCGGAACGAAAACCAACGGTCAAAAGGGTAGTTCCGGCTCTTTCTAAAAATTGATACCTTTTGAGCCTCAGTGTTATGGTGCGCTTGGCGTCTTCGATCTCCCATTTCTGTTTCAGATGTTATTTCCTCATCCGCCCTCTTTTTCGATGAGCAAGCATAACACGCCCTTATAATGTTCATGCCAATCCCGTTAGCTTCGCTATCCATACCCCTTTTTGGCCGGACTTCCTGAATGTTAAATATTTTTATGCGTTTTTAATTACAGGAGTTCTATAATAAAATTACTATCACTCTACATTCCCACTGAGGCTGCATTTTGCCCAACTGACCGATTACTGTATTGAATAGGTAAAATCCATGAAGTTCTCGAAATTCTATATCATGTTGCTCGTTCTATGTCTATTCTTTGTACCCAAAGCCAACGCCCAAGATAATGGGGCAGGTATGACCATAGGGTTTGCGCAGGTAGGTTCAGAGAGTGATTGGCGACTTGCTTTTACTGAGGCGACTTTAGCTGAAGCTGAAGCACGAGGGATCAATCTGATCTTTGTTGATGGCGAGAATAATCAGGAGAAGCAGTTCACGGCCTTGCGCTCATTTGTCGAGCAAGGTGTTGATGGCATTATTCTAGCACCTGTCGTAGAAACTGGCTGGGATGAAGTCTTGCGCGAGGTACAGGCTGCCGGTATCCCCGTTATTGTGGTAGATCGAAATGTCACTTCCGACCCCTCGCTCTATGTAACGCGCGTTTCCTCCGATTTTGTCCATGAAGGACGGTTGGCGGCAGCATGGTTAGCCCAAGAAACCAGCGGTGATTGTACGATTATCGAACTCGAAGGTACAGTAGGCTCAAGCGCCGCACGTGATCGTCAAATTGGGTTTAATGAAGTCATTGACCTTTTCCCAAATATGGAAATCCTCATCTCGCAATCCGGCGAATTTCTGTATGAGGGTGGCAAAGAGGTCATGGAGAGCATTATCCAGTCCGAGGACATGAGCCAGATTTGTGCGATCTGGTCACATAATGATAATATGGCAATTGGTGCGATTGAGGCATTGAATGAAGCGGGCCTCAACCCCGGTGAAGATATTTTGGTGGTCTCAGTAGACGCGATTCCAGACATCTTCAAATCCATGATGGATGGTGATGCCAACGCAACGGTGGAACTGAGTCCATATATGGCAGCCCCAGCCTTCGACGCAATCGTCGCCCATCTTGCCGGTGAATCCCTACCCAAATGGATACCTATTGCGGGCAAACTCTATCTCCCCGACACCGCCGCCGCAGAATATGCCCGACGTACCCAATAAATCAAACCCTTGCAATTCATCTTTGTGAGGGATACGCCTCATAGAGATCCAACCTGATATCTATGGAAAGTTCCTCGTCCGGAAAGAAGAATCTATGCCTCGTTTCAAGAACATTCGGCTTGCTGTCAAATTGGTTTTCCTTGTTTTGCTTGTTTTAGGCGTTCTCCTATTGGCAACTGTGATTTTGCTAAACCGCAACACCAATCGGTTGACGGAAGAGATCGGCAGCGAACAGGCATCTCAGGAAGTGAATCTGATCGAAAATCGTCTGGCAGAAGTGGAACGTCAATTGTTGGTGGATATTAATTTCTTCGCCAGCAGTGTGCCCTTTTTCCAAGCGGTTGGAAGGCGCGATGCCGAAGATGTCACTGAACTCGTCGAGCGTACAAATGCTTCATTGGGACTCGATGACATTGATGTCGTGGACGGGGACGGAAACCGTTTGTATGACCTCCATGTAGAGAAAGATCTTGAGGCGGAAAATACGATTTTGGCAAGCGGTTTGTCTAGCATTACAAGCACGACCCTCATTGTTGAACAGGACGGCGGCAGCATTGAAATTAGCATGGTCGCCGTCGCCCCGGTTGTGAGTGTTACCGGAAATGTCTTAGGGGCAGTTCAGATCAGCCGTAGACTCGACAATGCCTTCTTGGATGATTTGGTCTTTAATCGCCAAGTAGTCCATCTTGGGCTGATTTATCAGGATCAAATCCTCGCACGCACGCTAGAGAGCTATCGCACAAATGACGCATCTCAAAAGGTTCTCTATAAAGGGATCGCCTATGATCCTGCTTCGGTGCTGCAAGCCGCGAATAGTAACCAATCCATTGTCCAAGCTGACCTCATTGATAACGATTCTAGTGTTCCCAATGCGGTGGCCTATATCCCGGTGTTGACGACCGCCAATACCTCGCCTGTCGTGATTATGCTTCTCCTTGAGTTGCAAGAAATTCACAGTTTCCAAAATTCTACCCTACTCAACACGGTGATCGTTTTTGCAATTCTGACCTTTATTGCACTGGTCGTTATCTATTTCACACTGTACCAAATCATCGTTCGCCCAATCGGTAATCTAACTGCTATTGCACAGGGGATGACTGGCGGCCAATATGCGCGGCGTGCCCCGGCGGATGGACAAGATGAGGTCGGCCAACTGGCGAAGGCCTTTAATGAAATGGCCGGTGCAATTGAACAGCGCGAGATTAGCCTACAAGGAGCCCGCGAACAAGCCGAAAACGCCAATCGTATCAAATCGCAGTTCCTTGCCAATATGTCGCACGAACTCCGTACCCCATTGAACGCGATTCTCAATTTCACTGCGTTTGTAGCGGATGGCGTCATGGGGCCAGTTAACCAAGAACAGTCCGACGCGCTTTCTCAATCCATTAGCAGCGGTAAGCACCTCTTGAGTCTGATTAATGACATTTTGGATCTTACCAAGATCGAGGCGGGTTTGATGGATTTGTTCATTCAACCCGTTGATATGAACGAGGTTTTGGGTTCGATTGTCTCGGTAGGTAAAGGGCTGGTCAAAGATAAACCCGTTGATCTAATTCACGATATTCAACCTAACCTCCCGACGACCTATGGGGATAAACGACGTCTACGCCAAGTCTTTTTGAATGTCGTTTCAAACGCGGTGAAGTTTACCGTAAAGGGCAATGTGACGATCAATGCCAGATTTGAGGACGGAAATTTCCTCATCATAGTGAAAGATACGGGGGTCGGTATACCGAAAGAAGACCACAATCTTGTATTCGAATCGTTCAAACAAGCCAAACACGATTTACCTGAAACGACAGGGACAGGTCTTGGAATGCCGATTTCGCGCTATTTTGTTGAATCCCATAACGGAAAGATTTGGTTCGAAAGTGTGGTAGGTCAAGGCACGACTTTCAATGTGATACTACCCCTCTTATCGGAAGCAGAGGCCAATCAGATTGCCCAAGCGTTAGGGGCGAAGAGCTGAGGTTTAACTATGTCGGCTAAAACACCAAGCATTTTGTATATTGAAGACAGCCTTGCCAGCCGTAACTTGATGCAAATAATGATCCGCGATGTGATGCGCTTTGAGCAATTTGCCATGTTGGAAGATACGGCCAACCTAACCGAGCATATCGAGGCGCTTGGCCTACCATTCGATCTGATCCTGCTTGATCTCGATATTCAGCCAATAGATGGCTATCAGGCCTGTCAATTACTAAAAGCATCTCCGCAGTGGAAAGATACACGAATTATTGCCCTAACGGCTTCGGCCTTCGTTGCTGAAATGCGTAAGATGCAGGAAGCCGGCTTCGATGGGGCGTTGAGTAAACCGATCAGCTATATTGACTTTCCCCAAAAAATTCTAAGTATCCTCAATGGAGAAAGAATCTGGGAGATTGAGTGATGGATAGCCTCGATACGCTGTTTGCACAACTGGGTGAGGCCGATATTCTCGACCAACAAGAGGCCAAACAACGACTGCTGGCCTATGGCGATGCGATTCTCGAACCGCTTTGGAACTTGCTGGAGACGGGAACAAATTTTCAGGTCAGTAATGCGGTGGTGCTACTGGGGCAATTGGGTAACCCGCGCAGTGTGGATAAGTTGCTGCCGCTTTTGGAGCATCCTTTCTTCTTAGTACGAACCAACGTGGCTCAGATTTTAGGCCAGTTTGATGATCCGCGCATTGTGGTGGCATTATTAAAACGCTTGCCACAGGATCAGATTATGATACAAACGTGGATTATTGATTCGCTACGTAAATTGCGTGCCCCAATCTCGATTCCAACCTTATTGGAATTTTTGCACAACACGCCAAGCACCGAACTCCGCTATTTGACAATTCGGGCACTGGGAGAAATCGGTAACGCCAGCGTTATTCACCAACTGGTGCCTTATCTGGACGACCCAAATCACCATGTGAGAGATTACACCCAACGGGCACTCGAAAAGTTAGGATATTTCGGATAGAAAGGTCATTCAAACTAACATGAGTGAGCCACACTTTTTATATGTGGAAGACGATTTGATGAGTCGCAAGGTTCTGGAAGTCCTGCTTATAAAGGTCATGGGGTTTTCGCAGGTGACCATTTTTGAGAACAGCGATCGGTTTATGGAGCGTTTGCACGAACTACCAATGCCGCCTAGCATCTTTCTATTGGATATTCAGATGCGTCCTCATAATGGCTATGAAGTCCTAGAGATGCTGCGGAAGGAACCGGCCTATCAGAAGACCCCGGTAATCGCCCTGACCGCCAACGTGATGGCACACGACGTTGAACAACTCCAATCGGTTGGGTTCAACGGACTCATTGGTAAACCGATTATGAAAGAACTTTTCCCAGATATTATTCAACGAATTTTATCGGGTGAATCGGTATGGTATATCCCATGAGGGAGTTCGGCAGGAGAACGCTATGTTATTAGATGAGAAGCACATTTTCGTGGTGGAGGATAACGCCGCTAATGCCGGGGTTATGTTGACTGCACTGCAAATCAATGGCGCCAATACCTATTTGGATCGGTGGGGCACCCATCTGATTCCGCGATTACGTACAATGCCCTATTTGGACTTAATCCTGATGGATTTGATGCTGCCCAACGGAGTGACAGGCTATGACGTTTTTGATCAGATCAAAACCGAGCCGACGCTTGTCCACATCCCAATTGTGGTGGTCAGTGCCTCAGATGCCAATATTGAGATGCAAAAAGCGCGTGAACGTGGCTTTAAGGGCTACATTAGCAAACCTATCCAATATCCGGCCTTTGCTGCCACGATTGCCGGTATCTTAAAGGGTAACGAGGTTTGGGGTGAGGATTCGTTCTGATCATTGGATTTGTTTTCATAAGACGTACAAGGACAAAACCACATGCCTTCATTTAGTGGGAAATTGGCGCTGATTATCGAAGATGACTCGACCAGCATCCGAGTGTTGGAGCTGTTGCTCAAACTTTTGCAGGTGGAAACGTATGTATTGACCGACATGGGCAATTTCTATAATGATCTTGCCGCGATACCTCTGCCAGACGTCATCTTTTTAGATCTCGAAATGCCCCAGCTCAATGGTTATGAGATTTTGGATTATCTAAAGACCAGCAATGTCGCGCAAGCAGTACCCATTGTGGCCTATAGCACACACATTAGTCATCTAAACAATGCCCGTGATGCCGGGTTTCATAGCTTTCTGGGCAAACCCCTAGATGGCAAACTCTTTGCCCAGCAACTTGAAAGCATTCTCAACGACATCCCCGTTTGGGAAGTCCCCTGAAGCCCATTTGGGTCGACTCAATGGCAGGAACTGAACGGACGGGTCAGTTGCATTGAACCCAGAATTAAGGCGCTGACATCATGTCCACAAAAAACGGGGTAAGTGGACGGTTTTCAGCCCAATTCTCGTTGGGTTCCATGCGATGTCCCATAAGCCAGTTTGCCCGATGCCGAATAGCGCCTCTCCTTGACATCCCCTAGTCACAATGTCATTGCTTTACTTTCGGGTTTGCGGCAACTTCCCCGGAAGCCGATCAACTTAAGTTGACAATTTTTCAATAGTGCAGTATTATTTTGCAAACGTTTGCAAAGAGAGATTTGAAAGCCCCAGTTCATCGGGTTACAATTTTGTGTGGTTTTTGCAAGCGTTTGCAATAGATATTTATTTAGAGGCTCTTTATGACTACGATAAATATAAGCGTGACTATTCTAGATGTCGCACGCGAGGCAGGCGTTTCCTATTCAACCGTATCGCGCGTCCTCAGTGGTTATGAACATGTCAAAGACTCCACACGCGAACGGGTACTTGAAGCGGTTGAGCGCCTTGGTTATGTGGTCAATCAACAGGCCCGCAGCCTAGCAGGCGGCAAATCCGGCGTCATTGGCCTCTTAGTCCCCGGCCTAGATAACGGGTATATTGGCGAAATTGCACGCGGCATTGATGAAGAACTCGCTCGATCTAGTTATGACCTCCTCCTCTACACCACACACCGCACCAGTACCGAAGCGTCATATGCCCTAAAAATGACCAAAGGCCTTGCTGATGGGGTACTTTTGGTAGTGCCCTTACTCACCACAGACTATATTGAAACGCTCCGCGAACAGAACTTTCCCTACGTATTGATTGACCAAGTAGACCCCTATAAGCAAAGCTCTGCCGTTGACAGCCTGAATAGCAAAGGGGCCTATGAAGCTACTCAATACCTGCTGGGCTTGGGACATCGGCGGATTGGGTTCATTACTGGCCTGATGAAACTGCGGAGTGCTGAAGATCGTTTAGCTGGCTATTTGGAGGCGCTGCGTGACGCAGGTTTGACCCCGGAACAAGACCTCATTCAATCGGGGGATTTTTGGCGCAAAGAAGGCTACGAGGCCGCCGAGCGATTATTAAACCTATCCCAACCCCCCACCGCGATATTTGCTTCCAATGACCTCTCCGCTTTTGGGGTTATGGAGGCCATTCGTGCCTATGGGCTGCAAGTTCCACATGATATCTCCGTCATCGGCTTCGATGATATTCCGCAAGCGTCGTTGGTCTATCCCCGGTTGACAACCGTTCGTCAGCCGTTGGATGAAATGGGCAGGATTGCGGCGCAACTCTTGATTGAACAGATTGAAAACCCCGGTAGGCCAATTCGTCATGTAACCCTGCCCACCTCGCTCGTTATTCGAGAATCGTGTCAATCCCCACATCAGTCGTGGTCGGTCTTAAGGAGGTGAGAATGATCTAGTTGTGACTCATATGGATTCCTGTGAAAATGCAATTCCATGAATATTAGGAGCTAGAACATGAAAAAGTTTTTGCCCGTGTTATGTGCAGTATTGATAATCGCTGCAATGCTTTCCATCGGATTTGGCAATGCTCAGCCAAAGGCCGCCGCGCAAGAAAGCGTGACCATTACATGGTGGCATATCAGCACGTTTGAAGATCATTCGAACTATTGGCAGGGTCTCGCTGATGCCTACATGGAGATGCACCCCAACGTCACCATCGAAATCACCATTTTGGAAAATGAGGCCTTTAAGGAACGTCTTGTCACGGTTATGCAGGCAGGCGATCCACCAGACTTGTTCCAAAGCTGGGGCGGTGGTGTCTTGTGGGAATTTGCCAATGCTGGCCTCGTCCGCAATATCGCGCCTGAACTAGAAGGCGAATGGAAAGACTCATTCTCTGCCCAAGCCGCTTTGGAGCTGTATGGCAACGATGGGGAATACTACGGAGTGCCATGGTCATGGGGCGCTGTCGGCATGTTCTATAACACAGAACTCTTTGCCCAAGCTGGCCTTGATCCTGAAGCTCCCCCTGCAACATGGGATGAGTTATTGGCCGCCGTTCAAACCCTAAAAGATGCTGGTATCACTCCAATTTCATTGGGTGAAGGCGACAAATGGCCCGGTCACTTCTGGTGGGTCTATCTGGCGATTCGTTTGGGCGGTCAACAGGCGTTCTTGGATGCCTATAACCGTGATGGCGGATTTGCGGATGAACCCTTTGTACAGGCAGGCGAATATCTGCAGCAGTTGATTGATCTCGAGCCCTTCCCAGAAGGCTATATCGGTCTCGGGTATGGCGATCAGGCAGGCTTGATGGGTGATGGTAAGGCCGCGATGGAACTCATGGGTCAATGGGCACCCGGCTCACACAAAGACAATAGCGAAAGCGCTGGCGCGGAAATCGAAGGCAAATTGGGTTGGTTCCCCTTCCCGGCTGTTGAAGGTGGCGCGGGCAACCCCGGTGACGTACTCGGCGGCGGTGATGGTTTCGCGGTTGGTTCCAACGCTGAGGATGAGACAGTTGACTTCCTACGCTTCTTAACCTCTGCTGAAAATCAGGCAGCGGGTGCGAAGATATGGATTCTCCCCACCATTGGTGAAGCTGAATCAGCGATTGAAGACCCAGTCTTGCAAACCGTTTTACAGGCACGCAACGGCGCTCCCTATTCGCAACTGTACTATGACCAATTCTTGCCACCCGCTGTTGGGCAGGCTGTGAATGACTCGGTACAGGGGTTGTTTGAAGGATCGCTGACGCCCGAAGATGTGGCCTCGGCTATCGAAGATGAAGCCTCATTTGAGCTAGACGACTAATCTGTCAGACGGGTGTGGTGTAGGCTGATCGGCGACGGGAATTGCAGAACAGCTACACCCCACCCTCTGCCGGAGTGAAGTATTTCAATGATTCACCGCTATCAGTTTAGCAAAGGATGAGACTTATGTCTGCCCTCGGTGCTCAAGTTCAAACGGCAACCCATGAACGGGAAAAGAACCATGCGCGTCGCTTCAGTCTCGGCAAATGGGGCACAATCGGCCTGTTTGTACTACCGGGGATGATGCTGTTTGCGCTGTTTGTACTTGTCCCAATTGGTAAAGCTGTACAATATAGCTTGTACGAATGGAACGGATTTGGTCCACTGACCGAGTATGTCGAAGAAGGCAATTATCAACGCCTCTATGACCACAAACCCTTTCGTAGTGCCATTGAACACAGTTTTTTTATTATGCTCCTTTCCGTTACGGTTCAGTTGCCAGTGGCCCTGATGTTGGCTTTGTTGGTCGGGCGTGGCAAACTACGTGGCCGAAAAATATTCCGGATGATCTTATTTGTCCCCTATGTTTTTTCAGAAATCATTACCGCCATTATTTGGCTATATGTGTATCACCCCAATGATGGGTTAGCCAATGTTGCCTTTGGAACTCTGATCCCCGGCTTTCAAAACCAAACATGGCTAGGCGACCGAGACCTTGTGATGTATTCCCTTTTTGGGGTGCTGACGTGGAAATATTTCGGTTTTCACATGATTCTTTATATGGCAGGTTTGCAGGGGGTCTCCAAAGAGCTTGAGGAGGCGGCGCGTGTCGATGGAGCCAACGAGGGCCAAGTGCTGCGATTTATCACCCTGCCCTTGCTCGGCAGTACCATCCGGCTGACGATCTATTTGTCCGTATTGGGCGCGTTCCAGCAGTTTGCCATTGCTTGGATATTGACACGCGGCGGTAGCCCTGCCAACTCCAGCCATCTGATTTCGACCTATCTCTACAAATTTGGCATCAAGACGTTCCGCCTCGGCTATGGCAGTTCAGTCGCAGTGGTGCTGTTTACGATTAGTCTACTCTTTTCGGTGGGTTATCAGCGCATTGTAATGCGCCGCGATTATGCGGATTAAGAAAGGCGTTTCCTGATGCGATCTTCGACCTATGTGCCTTCACCCGCTGTCCTAAGAGTACGGCGCGGCCTCGTTCTAGCCACAAAATATACCATCCTGATCTTCGTCTGCCTGATTGTGGTATCACCAGTGTTGACAGCCATTTTGGGCGGACTGCGCACCACCGGTGAATTCCTAACCAGACCTTTTGGCTTGCCTACCCGGGGGATTCAATGGAACAACTACACCAGCATTCTCGAAGATAGTGTATTTTGGCGGTCTGTCCGAAATAGTATGTACATTACGATTGGGTCAACCTTCTTCACCGTCCTCCTCAGCAGCACGATGGCTTTTGTTTTCAGCCGAATTCAGTTCAAAGGGCGCGAAGTGCTGTTTAACATTTTGTCGCTGGGCTTGCTGTTCCCGCTCGGTATCGCAATCCTGCCGATTTTCCTACAGATTCGCTCGCTCAATCTGACCGATAGCTATTGGGGTGTAATTTTGCCGCTGGTGGCCTTTGGTCTACCCGGCAGCACCATCATTCTTCGCACCTTTTTTAAAGCCATTCCACCAGAACTGGAAGACGCCTCCTATATTGATGGTTGTAACCGGATCGGCTTTTTTGTCTATATACTAATTCCGCTTGCCCGTCCGGCCATCACCGCTATCGCCACCCTACAGGTCATCGCGGGCTGGAACGAATATTTTCTGTCGCTGCTGGTATTTACCGATTCCAAAAAATGGCCGCTTACGTTGGGGCTAATGCAGTATCAGGGACAATTTGGAACGGATTGGGCGCGGATTATGGCCTACATCACCCTTTTGATTATCCCGGCTGTCATTTTCTATTTGTTTGCGGAACGGTACATCGTCACAGGGTTGACGGGCGGTGAACTTAAAGGCTGATGTTGTTTTGAAATTTAAATCAGGGGCGATTGGCAATTTACTGGAACTACTACCCTACCTTCAACTGCCTACCCTGCCAAATAGCATAGCTTGACTACTACTGAAAGAAGAACCGGATAATGACGATCAATATTGGGCACTCTATTGAGGAGCGCACGCAGTCTCTGTTGTCGCAGATGACATTCGAAGAAAAATTAGCGCAGATGGGCAGTGTTTGGGCAACGGATCTTATAGACGAGCGACGGCATTTTGCCCAAGCCAAAGCCGAGCAAAAAATCACCAACGGCATCGGTCATGTTTCACGGGTCGGGGCGGTCACCTTGCTTAAACCCCAAGACTCGGCTACCGTCGCCAACGCCATTCAAGCCTATCTGGTCAATCAGACCCGGCTGGCGATCCCGGCCATTGTGCATGAAGAAAGCTGCGCGGGTTACATGGCACGCGAGGCGACCACTTTTCCCCAAGCCATCGGTCTTGCCGCGACATGGGCACCCGATTTGATTGAGGAAATGGCGGGGGTTATCCGCACACAAATGCGGGCCGTCGGCGCACATCATGGCCTTGCCCCGGTTCTCGATGTCTGTCGTGATCCACGTTGGGGACGGGTGGAGGAAACCTTTGGCGAAGACCCCTATCTAATTTCACGCATCGGTGTGGCCTATATACGCGGCCTGCAAAACAAAGATTTGCAGGATGGCGTCGTGGCTACAGGCAAGCACTTTTTGGGGTATGGCACTACGGAAGGCGGCCTCAATTGGTCACCCGCGCATATCTTGGAGCGTGAATTGCGCGAGATTTTCGCCCAACCCTTCTGGGCTGCAATTCAAGAAGCAGGTCTCGCCTCCATGATGAATGCCTATCACGAATTGGATGGCATCCCGTGTGGGGCCTCGCGTGAATTGATGGTGGATTTTCTACGCGGCGAAATGGGCTTTGACGGCGTGGTGGTCTCAGATTATTTCACCCTCGATATGTTAAAGGTCTACCATCGCGTGGCGGCGGATAAAGCGGAAGCGGCAGTGCTGGGTCTGAATGCAGGGATTGATATTGAACTGCCAGCCACCGATTGTTATGGCGACCCGTTGCGACAGGCTTTGAAGGATGGCCGCATTACGATGGAGGTCATTGATGCTACGGTTAGCCGCGTACTGCGTCAAAAATTCCAACTGGGTCTTTTTGAAAACCCCTATGTGGATACCCACAAAATCCCGTCAGTTTTTAATACGCCATCCCAGCGGGATTTATCGCTCGAACTGGCTCGCAAATCATTGGTACTGCTGAAAAACGCCGACCATTTGTTGCCGCTTTCGCCCGAACTGGAATCCATCGCGGTGATTGGCCCCGGCGCGGATAGCATCCGGTTGCTGCAAGGCGATTATCATTATCCCTCCCATTCAGAAGGCGTTGTGGTTTCTGAAATCAACACCGAAGCCCCTACGCCCATGCGTGACCTAGCGGGCATAGATTTCCTGCAACATTTTGTGCCGTCGGTATCGGTGCTGGCAGGGATTCAAAAAGTGGTATCACCCCACACCAAAATTCATTATGCCCTCGGCTGTGAAATTACCAGTGCGGACACCGCTGGTTTTGCTCAGGCTGTTGAGGTGGCAAAAAAGGCACAGGTCGCGGTGGTCGTCGTCGGCGAAAAATCGGGTCTATCCAAAGAAAGCACGACGGGTGAATCACTTGATCGCGCCCATCTTGGGTTGTATGGCGTGCAGCAGCAGTTGGTGGAGGCCATCTATGCCACTGGTACTCCGGTGATCGTCGTCCTGCTGAATGGTCGCCCCTTAGCTATCGAGTGGATTGATGCGCATATTCCAGCCGTGATTGAGGCATGGTTACCGGCACAGGAGGGCGGCACAGCCATTGCCGAAGTCCTGTTTGGCAAAATCAACCCCGGTGGCCGACTGCCGATGTCCATTCCGCGTTCATCCGGTCAAATTCCGGTCTTCTACAATCACAAACCGTCGGGTGGTCGCACGCATTGGCAAGGCGATTATATTGACCTACCCACCAGCCCTCTCTATGCTTTTGGACACGGCCTAAGTTATACCGAATTCGCCTATCGCAATCTGCATATTACCCCCAACACCGTCCACGCCAACGATACGGTGATGATTAGTGTTGAAGTCCAAAATGTGGGCAGCGTGACCGGTGATGAAGTCGTTCAACTCTATCTGCACGATCCGTTTGCCAGCGTGACCCGCCCAGTGCAAGAATTGAAAGGCTTCACGCGGCTCACCTTGACCCCACAGGAACAAAAAACGGTGACCTTCTATGTGCCAGTTCAACAGATGGCCTTCTATGACCGTGACATGCGGTTGGTGGTCGAACCCGGCGAAATCGAAGTTATGGTTGGCAGCGCCTCAGATGATATTCGGCTAACCGGTAGCTTCACCATCGCGGGTCAGACAACCGCCGTTGAACACATTTTTAAATCTGAAGTGGAGGTAAGTTAAGATGCGCCAACCCATCTGGTTAGCGGTGATTGCTGCTATGGTACTCGTGCCCTTCAACACACAGGCTCAAGAATCTCCCAATGGAGCATTTTATACCGGGGAGTATCCCAATCTGCTGAAAGAATGGGGGCTTAGTGACGCCGAAATCCAAGCCCGCATAGAGGAGGCGTGGCAGCGGTTGTTCTATGGCGATGATGATACTCAGCGGGTTTATTATCCGGTTGGGGACGACATGGCGTACATGTTAGATGTCGGCAATCAGGACGTGCGATCAGAAGGCATGTCCTATGGCATGATGATCGCGGTGCAGCTTGACAAACAAGCCGAATTCGACCGTCTTTGGCGATGGACTAAAACTTATATGTATAACGACGGGGGTCAGTACGACGGCTATTTTGCTTGGCACTGCAAAACGGATGGCACCAAAATTGATGAAAACCCCGCCTCCGATGGTGAGATTTGGTTTGTAACCGCGCTGTTTTTCGCGGCGCACCGTTGGGGCAGCCCCGACTATGCCACCCAAGCCAATGAAATTCTCCATACCATGCTGCACCAAGACGAGAAGAATTTGCTATCCACCAACCTTTTTGACCCGGAGACCAAACAAGTGGTATTTGTTCCCGGTGGTCGTAACAGCCGTTTTACCGACCCCTCCTATCACCAGCCCCATTTTTATGAGTTGTGGGCACGTTGGGCCGATGCAGATAATGGGTTCTGGACAGACGCCGCACAGGTCAGCCGTGATTTTTGGAAAACCACTGCCCATCCTGAAACGGGCCTGATGCCGAATTATGCTGAGTTCACTGGCGAACCCAGACCATCCGGCGATTATGGCGAATACTTTTATGCCGATGCGTGGCGAAATGCCATGAATGTCGCCATTGATTATGTCTGGTTTGCAGCGGATACGTGGCAGGTCGAGCAAAGTAACCGCTGGTTGCTGTTTTTTCATGAGTTAGGGATCGGGCGATACAACAGCCGATTTAACATTGATGGCACGCCGGAAAATCCTCAACATCGTTCAACCGGGCTGATTGCGATGAATGCCGTTGCGGCGATGGCAGCAACCGAAGATTTTCGATGGGAATTTATCGAAGAATTCTGGAATACGACTGTTCCAAGTGGGCAGTGGCGTTATTATGACGGTCTACTCTATCTGATGGCCCTATTGCACCTCAGCGGTAATTTCCAAATCTACACCCCTCAAGGTTAAGCGAGGGCCGAATTGAAGCACATACATGGGGCGTGACAATGGTAGGAGCAAAAAACCGTTGGTGACACGTCCCTTTCTTTTGGACCAAATTGGTGAAAAGAGCATTGGAAGCCCAAATAGGCGCTTTTTTCCCCGCTGATTTCCCCCAAGCACCAAACCTGCGGGTGAGCCACGAACATAGAAAATAATTTGTGTTTCGCCCGTTTGCTATCAAGAGATCCATAAGCCAAGATTTGCTTTTCCCCACTAGAGCAATGAGCGGTATACTCCACATTGTCAAATTTCTAACTTAATCATGATTTTTTGCTTTCCGGTTATGGTGCCATAAAGAGGTGTACATGGGCAGAATAATTAATTTCTTACAGTCGTTATTGCGGAGAACTATTTTTGTGCGCGGCTATGTCTTGATGAGCGCCGGGGTCGTCTTGATTGGGGCGCTGTTGACCATTCCGCCGGGGTGGGAATATAGCAATTCCACGTCGTTTTGCGGGACAACCTGCCACACTATGCCGCCCGAATATAAGACTTACCAGATTTCCCCCCATGCGCGGGTCTTGTGTGTGGATTGCCACATCGGGCGCGATTGGATCGCGGTGCAGTTCAGCCGCAAAATCGGCCACACCCGCCTTGTCGCGGCAACCCTGCTGGACCGATACGAATACCCGATTCGTACCCACTCCATGCGTCCGGCCCGCGATACCTGTGAACAGTGCCATTTCCCTGAAAAATTCTCCGATGACAGTCTGCGAATCATCCCTCGCTATGAAAATAACCGTGCCAACGAGCCGTATTCGGTCTATTTGCTGATGCATACTGGCGGGGGGAATCAGCGGGAAGGCTTGGGGCGTGGGATTCACTGGCATGTGGAAAATACGGTTTCATACATCGCGCTGGACAAAGACGAGCAAGAAATCCCTTGGGTACGGGTTGAAACCCCTGAAGGTGAAGTGACCGACTACAACGCCATCAACTCGCCGATTGATACTGAAAATCTCGACCAGTACGAAATTCATGTGATGGATTGTGTCACCTGCCACAATCGCATTTCCCACCTGATTGACACGCCAACGGATGCGGTAGACAAAGCCCTTGCACAAGGTGATGTTTCAACCGACATCCCCTTCATCCGAACGCGGGCGGTTGAATTATTATCGGGTGAATATGAGACCACCGACGAAGCCGTCACCTCGATCGAGACCCTTGACCAATACTATCGTGATTACTATCCCGATTTTTATGCCGAGGGTAGTGAGCTTGTAAACAAAGCGATTGATGTGCTGACTGAGGTCTACAAGCAAAATAACTTCCCCGAACAAGAACTTTCGTGGGAGACCCACCCCGACAACATCGGTCACCTGAATTCGCCGGGTTGTTTCCGCTGTCATGATGGTGGGCATTTTAGTTCGGAAGGGACAAGTATCCGGCTGGAATGTAATCTGTGCCATTCGATTCCACAGGTGATCACCCCCGATGAAATTGAACCCACCTTGCCACTGGCGACGGGCTTAGAGCCGCAAACCCATCTGGATTCAACGTGGATCTCCCGTCATCACCTGTCGTTTGACGCCACCTGCTCCAATTGCCACACCGTCAGCAACCCCGGCGGCACCGACAATTCAAGTTTCTGTTCCAACAGCGCGTGTCATGGTAGCGACTGGGAATATGCCGGATTCGATGCCCCCGGTCTCGCCACGATACTGGGCCTCTATCAATTTGAAGTTGAGCCATTGTTGGAAGACTTCACAGGCGACCCGACCTATACCGTTTTGCAACCGCTGTTTGTGCAGCAGTGCGGCGCATGTCATGGGCCAAACCCCACCAAAGGTCTGCGCTTGGTTGATTATGCCAGTCTGATAGCAGGCGGTGAAAGTGGCCCGGTGGTGGTAGCGGGGTCACCGGATGACAGCTTGATTGTACAAACGCTCGAGGGTGGACATTTCGCCCGTTTCACCAAGCACCAATTGGCGCTCCTCCGTCAATGGATAAGCGCAGGTGTCGTGGAGTAAGGTAAATCAAAAGGGAGGGGCATTTCTACCCCTCCCTCTGATTTTGTTACGATGCTGATAGCGATGTCAGCCATGTCCACAGATGCAACACATAGACATCTGACACTTCAAGATGGCTAAAAGCGGGCATTTCTTCGCCGCCTTCGCGCACCTGCAATATAAACTCGTCAAACGTCAATTCTAGGCCACGCAGACCGGGCGCACCGTCCGGCACACCCGCAGCCTCCGTGCCATGACACCGTGAACAGCGCAGCGTACCCCACAGGGCCTCACCGACATTCGCGTCCCCTTCCTGCAAATTGAGGTCGGGCGCAAAAAGCTGAACTTCTTGACGTGGCACAGTCTCCAAAGCGGTGTCTTCGGTGGTCAGCAGCCAATACATCCCCGCTGCCAACACCACCAATATAACCCCCGCAATTGGATAGAAACGCTGACGACGTTTTTGAATTTCCGCCGCCGCATATTTAGGGGTGGGTGCTTCGGATGCCAAAGCCTCGGCGTGTTCCTGCTCCATTTGTTGCTGCGATAGCTTGCCCGTCAACATGCTCAGATTGAACTGTTTGATGAACACGCCATACAGATGCCACAAGCCAATCGCCAGCACCATAAATAGTGCTTCGCCAGCATGGGCTTGTTGGGCCGCTGGCACCACCTCACCGGGCAGAAGATCGGTGACGAGAATCGGATTCCACAGAATCAGACCTGTCAGGGCCAAAAACGCCAATCCGGTGACGCTGATCCAATAGTCCAGTTTTTCGGCAAAATTATAGTGGGGCATGGCAGGGCGTTGGTGTTTCAGATGGACATTAAACTTTATCCAATCCACCGCATCGCGGAAATCCCGTCGGCGTGGGGCTAGGCTGGCCGATTTGCCCAATACCCAAAGTTTATAGACCACAATCGTGACATGATAGGCGATTACGATCAGCAGCAGGACGGCAAACACCCGATGCACCACGCGGATGTTTTCGACCCCATCCATCAGGCTGACGAGAGTTTGTGACCAGTCTTGCTCGGCATATTTTTGCGGCAGGCCAGTCAGCGCCAACCCCAAGAAGGCCACCATCAAGACCCAGTGCTCAAATCGCTGTCGTGGCGAAAATCGCTGAACTCCAGCAGAATTCTTGCTCATCTGCCCCTCCCAAAGATGCGTCGCCCGAATAGATTAGTGACGATCATCAACCCGAACGCACCGATGCCGAAGGGGATAATCCCTTTGTAGAACCAGTTGACCAGCGTGAGCAACGGGTTCTCCTTCAACGTGGGTTCGTAGTGCCCCACCCATGCGGATGGGAAATTATCACTGGCGTTTGGATGGCATTGTCGGCACGTCGCCAACAAGTTTTCGCGCACGGCCTTGCCATCGCCCACTTCCTGAATATTATGTGTTCCGTGACAGTCAATGCAGACCGCTTTATTCCCAGTGTCTTCCGATTCTTCTTCGGCAAAAAGCACCACCGTCGAACCATGAAAATCGGTCAGATAGCTGTCCATCACACCTGTACTCATGTCATATTTAGACATCAGGTCGTCGTCGCCATGACAATCCCCGCATAACTCCGGTGAATGGGCGCGGAACGATACCGTTGTGGGCTTCACAATCGTATGGACGCCGTGACAATCGGTACAGGTGGGCACATCCGGATTGTTTTCTTCTAGCAGGGCCTTGCCGTGTACGCTGTCGGTGTAAGTTTCAAAAATCGCCCCATGACATTGCCCACAGGTAAGCGAAATGCGCTCACGCGGTTCTTTGGGGGGTTGAATATCGTGTCCGCCGTGACAGTCAATACAGACCGCTGCGTCTTGCTGACCTGCCCGTAATGCCGCGCCGTGTGTGCTGTCTTGGGCCGCCAAATACTGTTCTTCATGGCATATCCGGCACGTCCCATAGCGTTCAAGGCGGAACTCACGGGCGCTCTGGCTGGTCTGGGCCGGATGGGGATAGCGATAATTCTGATGGCAATCCGCGCAAGCCACCGGGCCTGCCGGGTTCGCGGTGCCATGTACCGAATCGGCCAAAATCGCCGGGTCAATGGTCAACGGGAGGGTTTCGCCGCTTGGCAGTTCCCAAACTTGCCCCGCCTCGGCATGACATAACAGGCAATAGGCATTGGTCGGCTTTTGTTCGCCGTCTTGTTGCAGTACGGCTTGATGGGGTGGCGTCATTTCGGTCGCCTGCACCGAGGTCTTGGTAAGCAACGCCAACACAATCAGCGCCAGCCCAATCCCGATTAAGAGGTATTTTTTGTTAAGCATGTCCCAACCCCTTTCGGAAGAATATGACTGCGCCAGCCATCAAGATTAACCCTGCGATCATCAACATCAGAACCCCGGTAGGCCGAATCCCGCCTGAATCCTCGGAGACGGCTGTTTTGATGACCGTAGCCGCCGATGGATTAGGTGTCGCGGTGGGGGCGGGTGCTTCGGTCGGTTGCCCGGTACTCCCCGGTACGCTTAATGTTGAAAGTGAAAACTCCACAAAATCCAACAGCGTGGAGGCATATTGATAATTGTGAATGCCCAAGCTGCCGTCGTTTTGGACAAAATCGAGCGCCAACGCCACCTCGCGGTAGAGGGTCGCGGCGTCGCTGCCGTCCTCCGGCAAAGGCACACTGCTGAGCCGTGTGCGGGCCAATGTCAGCCGTCCGCGCACGCTTTCTTGAAGATCGGCAACCAGATATTGCACGTCGCCGCTGGTCAAATCGGTATGGCAGCCGGCACACACACTCTGAAGTTCGGACGTTGAATCGGCTTCGGGCAAAACGGGGTTGAGCGCGTGGGTCGCAAGTGTAAATCCGCCATCAATCGGCAGTTTCTCCATGTGACAGTTTAAGCAGTCTGGCCCTTCCTCAGCAGCAAAATGCTTGCCGGGAACACCAGCCACCGATTCAATCATGGTTGCCCCTTCAAACATCTGCTGAACGGGATGGTGCAACCCCTCAGTCACGGTGGTTTGGGTGTGGCAACTTACGCATAAGTTATAGGGTTCGTCGCGCAGGGCCGAAACGGGCGGCGTTTCCGCATCTACATGGAAGGAATGGCAGGTAACACAGGTGACACCAAACTGAGCCGTTGTTAGGGTCGGCATGGCGGGGGGTGTCCCCTCGCGGTCACCCGATTCAGCACGTGCGATGATGCGCTGTGTAAAACCATAGTCTACACTGTGGCATTGCAAGCAGGCATCGTCGGCCTTGCTCGAGTCGGACATGGTGGTCAGCGCCGTAGCATGGGCCGAATCGCGCCATTCATTGAACTGCATATTGCTCTGGCGGGCGTGGTTGGCTGTCCACCAATACCCTTCGGCGTCGGCCTCGACGGGTGTAAAACTCGCCAGCAGATCGCCACCGGGTTGATACTCGATTGAAAACGGGTGGATATTGTCAGTAGCCGTTCCGCGTGTATGGCAGCGCCCACAAATCATAGGGTCGGGGCTAAGGACAATCGCATCCCGCACGACTTGGATTTCTTCTTCGGTGGGGCGTGATCCAGCATCGTCTGCCGCTTCCACATGGGCTAGGCCGGGGCCATGACAGGCTTCGCACAGAACGCCTTCATCCTCCCACCTGCTTTTTTCAAGGTCGAGTCCGGTGGTATGACACCCCGCGCAGTTGTTGACCCAATCATAGGCCGGGTCGGTCAGCCAATCCCCTGCCCCCAATGGATAGGCTTCCCATTGCTGGTTAGCGACGCTCCATACGGCGGGAAATACGCGGTAGGCCTCTTCAGCCTGATAGACAAATGCCTGAAGATAGCGACCTGCCCCCATCACCAATAGGGCGTCTTCCAATGTAAAGGGTCGGGGGGTGCCACCTTCGGAAAACTGAACTGAACGCACGTCCTCACCTACCGAGAAGTCTGCTACAACGACTGTGTCATCATCATCGGCTTCCTGTAGGGCTTTGGCGTGGTTCGTGTCACGATAGGGGCGGGAGAGATCACTATGGCAATCTGAACACTCACTACTTCCAACAAATTCCGGTGGGGGATCACCGCCATCTTGGGCATGTGTCTGTGAAACAGCCATAATCACGAGGATTAGCCCACTAGTAACTAGACTCCAAACTATCCATCTTTTGATCATAGAATACCTTTAAGAAAAGTATATTTTAGCTCCTATAGAATAGCACCGTTAAGCGGCTCTAGCCACAAAATGACCTGCTGTTGAGGCTAAGTTGGGATTATTCAGGTGTGGTGGCGCGGGTATCGAGCGGTTCGCAGTTTGACCGAGCATTCTGCTAGGCGGCGTTAAGGCTTGAACGGGACTTTAACGACCCACGACGATCTCGTATGGATATAGGGGGAGGTGACCCTTTTCGTCATGAGATGTGTATCCCAAAGATAATTGCTTAAGGTGTACAACAGAACAGAAAACTGCCCCGTACAATTCGGCCTACGAACATAGCACACAATTCACAAGCTACAATTTGTTTCGCAATCGGTCATAGAGCTGCTTTTTGTCAAAGTATAAAATCTCTTCCATGAGTCGGCGATTGTGAGCAATAAGCCCGGCAATGATACCGAGGACAAACAGAATGCCAGCCAAATTAAACCCAATGGCCGAAATCACCAGTGATTGAATATGCCCACCGCTATCACCTTGTAGTAAGAAAAAGAAGTATCTTCCCAACAAAATTGTGGCGGGCAAGAGAAAGACCAAACTGCCGGCAAAAAATGTCCGCAATGGCTCATAAATAACATAAGCGATGATAATGTTGGAAGCCGATTTTCGAATATGATCGAACATATTTTTAAAAAGTCTGGAACTTCGGGTCGGTGGATTGGTTTCGATAGGAATGGAGGCAATCTTAAGCCCTTTTTTTGAGGCCTGTACAATCGTCACCAATGTATACGAATAACTCGTAAAAACGTTTAATTTGAACAGCCCTTCTCGTGAATATGCCCTAAAGCCCGAAATAGTATCGGGGACATTACTACCCGCCAGTTGTCGTGTAATGCCGTTGCCTACAAATTGAAGAAACCGCTTATAAGTGTTGAAATATTCGACTGCCCAAGGGCGACGGTTGCCAATTACAATATCAGCGTCTCCCTTTAATATCGGCTGCACAAGTTCAGTGATATAACGCGAAGGATATTGGTTATCAGCATCGGTATTTACCATAATATCAGCGTTGCGTTCCAGTGCACTGTTTGCTGCTGTTTGGAAGGCCACTCCAAGTCCGCGATTTTGGGTATGTCGAACGACATGGCAACCCGCCTCCAAAGCGATTTCTGCTGTGCGATCTGAGGAGCCATCATCAATGACCTGAACCTCGATTTCATCAATACCATCAATGTGTTTGGGTAATTCCTGTAACACCAATGGTAGAGTTTGTTCTTCGTTATAGCATGGAATGCTGATGATGAGCTTCATAGGTTCCTGTAATCCTATCCATATACCTAATTGGAGATAATCTCTATCGAGGTTAGATAAAGACTATCAACCTCATGACCATCTATTAGAATTTTGAGACGATGTCCATCGTGTTCGCTATAAATGACCAAATAGAGATCATAATGACCCGGTGCGACCTCACTTCCCACTGATAGCCTATAGATGCCCTTAATCAGATGATTTTGTGACCAAAACTGAGTCGCGATAGGCTTGCCAAGGTGTATAGGCGGGTCGTCTACCTGAGCAACAAGCGAAGCCCCTTCTCTCAGATGTAGAGCAACAGAATAATTCTCATATAGCCTTTGAATAGCACTCAACTGTAACCAGACATCAATTTCATCCCCGGCTTGTACCGATAGACTGCTGACATCATAGTCATGCAACCTTATCCTATTGCCAAAGATCACACCACCCATTTTGTCAACTGCGGGTAAAGTGCCCGGCATGGTATATGTAGGGGGGGAATCTGTGGCTTCAAAATGAAGTAACTGGCTCCATCCAAACTGCTGGGTATCTTTTAGAACATAGCTCCGCTCTTCTATACTATTCATCCAAGTGCGGATAAAAGCATTTTGGGGAATGATTTTTTCGTCTGGTCTCAGAACCCAAAATTCATCCTGCGGCCAGATATAGGGCATCATGATTTCATTAGCAAATACCGATTGCTTTTGGGCATTATCAATCGTATGATTATCAAATGTTACATAGGTTTTGTTGGTCAACAAACGATCCGCATAATAGACAAATGGCAGATAACTTAATTGAGACTGTTGGCTGACTTCTATCACAACCAAACTCCCAGCGGGCGTCTCGTCATTAACCCATTCGATTGTCTCTCGAAACAACCAGTTCCCCGGTAGGGATTGCGGCGTGCCAGCCCGGATGATAATGCCAATCACCACTGCCAATACCGCCCATCTTATCCGTTGGCCTATCAGATTGAGTGACATTGCGGAGAGTCCGGCCATGCTAATCAGTAGGTAAATAATCCGCCGATCCAGAAATGTTCGATACCGTAGATTAATGAGCAGGGCTATCCCCATTGCAAAAGCAGGGATAAGCACTAGATAGAGAGCCTGAGTTAGGTACTGGCGCTGATTGTGTTGGTAAACCATCCACAGTGCATAAGTGATGGTTCCCCCAATAAGAACCGCAAACAAGAGCGTTTGCCCAGACAACATGACCTCGAAAGTCTGGCGAACTGTAGTTAGATTGGTCACTTGGCCGGTGGGTATAGCGCCTGAAAGTCCATAATGATCAAATGTTGCCCCATAAGCTGCTGGTATCCAAGGGATATACGCTAAGGCTGAAGCTAACTCAATAATCAGCAAATGACGAAATCGAGCAATGCGCTTTCGAAATACAATGAGAGCATATACCGTTAGGCCTATAATCAGAAAAGCGCTGTAATAATGCGTATACATTAGGAGTACAATTGATACGCCTAAACCAACACTATAGAGTCGGCTAGCGGGATGTTTTAGCCAGCGGAAAAAGAATGCCAATATCATGCTGGAAAATAGGACAAAAAAGCCATAGTTATGGGTTTCATGAGCGTAGTATTGTATGAAACCAAAAGAGCATAAAATCAGGGCGGCAGATGCCCCGGCAAAGGCTGTTTGAGCAATATCTTTGGCCAGACGATACACAAAAGCCCCAGCGCCCAGCGTGGCCCATATGGATAGCAATCGCATGGAAAAATCGCTTTCCCCTGCAAGACTAATCCAAGTTTTTAGAGAAATATAGTACAAGGGAGGATGGGCAATTTGGGCAAAATCATTTTTGAAAGTGCTTGGTTCAAAAAAATTATATTTAAGGGTTCCGTTTACGATATACACTTCATCATACCACATGCTAAAACGGTTAAAGTGGTAGGCAAGAAGCGACATACATAGCAGCAGAGCCAGTGTGCCGATAGTTAGATCGCGCCTTTGGGTCAATATAGCTTCCTTGTATAATAAGAAAAAATTACCCTAGTAATTGAGATCATATTGAGTATATCTTAACGTATTTTTTTTGGTAGACTAAGCTCAATAAACTAAACACGCATATCGTTAGATATCATCATGTTCAAAATGTCACTTTATGGGCCAGTGCTGCCTACAAGAAACTGGGTCCCGGCACCACGTTATATATTGCGCCGCAAGCGCATTCTTCGCCACCTTACTGGATACACCCCCGGCAAAGTTTTGGAGGTAGGGAGTGGGGCCGGAGCGCTCCTTGTTGATCTTGCCCAAGCGAATTATGTTTGTACGGGTTACGAAATTTCGCAGGCCGCGCGCGAAGTTGCGGCTGAATTTATCCGCGATTCTCATACCATAACACTTTGTTCAGAAGCTCGATCCAATTGGGTTGCCCATTTTGATTATCTAATGGCGTTTGAGGTATTGGAACATATCGAAGATGACTATGCAGCACTGAGTGAATGGCTAAACTGGCTTCGGCCAAATGGTATGGCATTGTTCTCTGTACCGGCCCATAAACGCCGATGGACAGCATCGGATGTTTGGGTAGGTCATTGTCGCCGCTATGATAAAGCAGATTTAGTACGGCTCTGTGAGCAATCGGGGCTTGAGGTACTTGTGGTCGAGCACTATGGATTTCCAATTGCCAATTTGGTCGAAATCTTCCGTACTCGCTATCATGCACGGCGGCTCCAAGCGTTAGAATCCCAGCAAATAAGCATGACACGAGATGAGCATAACCTGCAAAGTGGAGTCGAACGAACCGCCGAAACCAAACTTTATAAATATATGGACACGCCACCTATACGGATGTTGTTTAGGGTGGGTTTTTGGCTGCAACACCTTACTCGCAACCTACCACTTGGCAATGGCCTGCTTATTATCGCCCGCAAGAAATAGATGTCTGCCCAAAATACAACCACGCCCAAACCACCCAAAATTTGGAATATTTTAGGAACTCTTCTTTCTGTCACACTGATTATAGGTATCCTCTATCAACTTTCCACCAATCAAAGCCTAAAAACCCTCAACCAATTTTCCTATCAACAATATCTGTGGATGATGTTCAGTGTTGGGTTTTATGTCTTTGCCGTTTTTTGCGGCACGATAGCATGGCATCTCATTTTTCTTTGCCACAGTTCCAAGCCAATTTCCTTGACCCACGATATGAGCATCTTCTTTTTTACACAGATCAATAAATATCTTCCTGCTAATATCTTTCATTATGTGGGCCGATTTATCTATTTAAGAAACGCAGGCTATGAGCAAAGTGAGATTACCGTTGCTTCACTGCATGAAATTGCAACATTGGTAGGTACGGCTAGCCTGCTTAGTATACCGATTGTTGTGCAAAATACATCCAGATTGCCCCTGCCAAACTTTTTTGTCCTAACCGTGATTTTGTGCACAGGCTTGGCTCTTATAGCCTTGTTAGTGGTTTTTAGTGGGCGATTTAGGCAAAAACTGAAACAATTGCTCATCATAGTTCAGGGCAACCCAAGAGTATTGGTCAAGGTATTGATCGTATACCTTATCAATTTCTTGTCACTGGGAATTGCTCTTTGGTTTCTGGTCTTTAGCCTCGACAAAAGCGCCCGTTTTGATCCGATCTATTTTTCTTCTGTTTTTGCAGGCGCATGGACGTTAGGGTTAATTATGCCGGGAGCAAGCGCTGGTATAGGGGTGCGGGAGACTGCGTTGATTGTTCTGCTCTCGGCCTATCTCACATCAGAAGATGCCTTATTGGTCAGTATCATGATGCGTACCGTATCTATTATTGGGGACATTGTGATATGGGGAGCAGGCTTTCTACTTATGCACAACTATTCACGAAAGTTCAGATATTAGAGCTTTGATGCTTACCTCGGGGCCTGGTAACATCTGTTGGTTTTCATCGCTTTTACGATCTTGACAGGTTTTATGGTGCAATAACCGATCAATAGCACCGACCAGCGCCTCAGCCGACCCAGCTTCAATCAATTCAAGGCAGGCAATATCAGATGTAAAGACATGCTGAAGGGCTGTTGACTGGCGTGTGATGATGGGTTTATTTCGAGCCATATATTGATAGATTTTATTAGGAATCACCCGATCACTTTTATCACTGGTACCAAAGATTCCTAGACAGATATTTGCCCCATCAATCAAGTGCGGAAGTTCTTCATAGGGAATCCAAGGAATCCACTTTAAACGTTCAAACGAGTGCTGTTCCACAAATTGACGCACATAGTGTTCGTCTTGCCCCTTGCCAACAATCAGCCAAAAGAGATTTTTGTCTCGCATCCGATGGGCAGCTTCTAGGATTGTTTGTATCCCGTGTAGTGGAATCATCTGACCATAAAATAGTATAACAGCATCGGCTGAGATAGTTTCATAAAGCGGGTGTTTCTGATATGGTTGATCCCAAAAAATGTTCTCTGCTCCAACAGGAACTACCCGAAATCGGGATAGGGGAACATGAAAGGTGCTGGAAAAATATACGGCGTGTTCATACGTATCAGTCAGAACAATCTGAGCCATCTTGAGCGATAATTTTTCAAAAATAAAAACAATTCTGGCAACGAGATGTGTTGGAGGCAGTAACTGGCGATCCTCAATTATTGTATTGTAGATTGGGATAAATGCATCGAGAATAATTTTCTCTCGGCGCAATCGGGCAAAGACGGAAATAATAATTGTCTCGATATATCCGGGATAGGTCAACAAAACAGCGCTACTGGGTTTTGAGACAATATAGCGCAATAAAAGGATTGGAAAAATAGCCATCAACCGTAAGAATATCAGGAGCTTTCCGGTACGGTTAAGAACCGATTTATCAATGACACCCTGCCACACATTGAAATGGATTTTTTTGACGTCTGATTCCTGTTGTACACAATTGACCAAAAGTCGCACACGTGGCTTGGTAAAATCACCTGTTCCCCATAAGATAATGCGAGGCCTCATCTTTCTACTCTTTCATGCGGGCTCGTCAATGAGGTAGCGGGTATCAATTTGGGTGAATTCATCTTCCCCAAGCCAGAAACAAGCCTCATCATATGAGTGGAATGTTTCATTGATAAACGATTTCTCCTGCGGGTCATAGATTTTGAATGTACCATCCGCAAAACTGTCAAGCAGCAAAACATAGTCAACGTAGACATAGCTAATCCATGCCTCGACATACTTTGCCTCTGTGAATTCCGGCATTACAAATTCTCCAATCGCTCGATTTCTAGCGGGAGGGTTTTGTCGTTCGGGAAAATATCGAGTGCCCGCCGATAGAGCGACAAGGCCCCATCAATATCGCCAATTTCTTCGGCCTGCTGTGCGCCCGTTGAGATAACCTCCATTGCCCGCAACGGATTACCCGACTTCATTAAATGATAGGCGATGTCAATCAATAGGGCGTCAGTCAATTCACCCCCCTGCTCCTGCAAATATTTCGCCGCCAGCCGATGCAAACTAAGGCGCTGTTGACGGGTCAGGCTTTCATAGACGGTGCTTTCGGTCAGGCCATGCTTAAAATGATAGGTGCCGTCGGACTGCGGTTCAATCAACTGCTTTTCGACCAAATCTTTTAACACGGCATCCAATTTCTGTTCATTATCCGCTTGAGCCACCGCGCCAATCGCCTGACGGGAGAAGCCGTCACCCAAGACCGCCGCCGCCCGTATCAATTCCTTGCCCTCTTGGGAAAGACGGTCAATGCGGCTGGTAATTAACCCGCGCACATCATCCGGCAACATGTCGAGATTGGCGTCTTTTTTAAGTTCATATTTGCCAGTGCGCCGCCAGATATGCTTGTTATCACGTAGGACTTGCAACAGCGATTCGACAAACAGCGGACGGCCTTTGGTGCGCTCCCATAAAAATTCGTCCAGATGCGCCCCAATCGAATCGGCCTCCAAAATCGCCTGCGCCATCTGGATAACCTCGTCGTGGCTGAAATCTTTAATTTCGTTGGGCTGCAACCCTAAATCAATCAATTTGAGGGGTTCATAGGCCACCGAGATGACCAGACGGGCCTTTTTAATTTCCTCCAACACACGCCGCAAGATGGTAACGGCTTCGGGGGTGGCGCTGTGCAGGTCGTCAATCACCAGCATGGTCGGGGTTTCATTGGCAAAGGTCTGTAGGAAGCGGACGACGGCATCACTGATATTGATTTTTTGCTCGGCGGCATCAAACAGCGAGGTCATGGTATCGCCAGATTCAACGGCCTGCGCGACCTTCTTCTGGGCTAGATCGCGGGCTTCGCCAAAAATGCCAGAACTGCGAGTGGTGTCCAATTTGCGCTCGGCAAGCAAGGCAAAAATGTCCTTAATCTGTTTGCCTTCGGGTTTGGTTTCTTCGGTGGTCGGCGGCTTGACCAGATCAACGGGGACGGCGATGTTCTGGGTGGCACGACGGGTTTGATAATCGCCAATGGCCCGCAGCATGGTGTCATCGGGGTCAAATTTGAGGGTCTCGGAAAAACCCTCTTGGTCAGGGGGCAGTTCAAACAAATCACACAGCGGCACATACAAATCCATCAGGTTGAGTTCGGCAAGGCGGTTACGTAAAAAACGATGCTGCTCACGGGCGCTTTTCAGTTGATCGAGGCGCAGGAGTTGTGATAACAGCCGCCCCCATGTGGTGTGCTGATTATCACGAGTGCTGCACGTGGCCCACGCATTAAAAAAGCCCTGCCCTGCCGCTTCTTGATAGTAGTGCTGCATGATGCGGGTCTTGCCAACACCGGCCTCGCCCAATAGCGCAAATGCCCGACGACGACGCGGCCCCTTGGCGGTTTGTAGAGCATAACTGAGGGTCAGCATCAGCATATCGCGCCCGATGAACTTGGTGGAGGAGGTCAGCGGCAAATCAGCGGAACGGGCCGTCACCCCCTGCACCGAATAGGCCTGCACGGGTTCGGCTTTGCCCTTTAATTTCAGCGGCGGCAGTTCGAGAGTCTGGAAGTGCAAATTCACCCGCCGATGCACCCGTTTGCTGATAACCACCTGACCGGATTCGGCTGCTTTCATCAAACGGGCCGCCAAGTTGACATCATCGCCCATGACGGTATATTCACGTCGCGCCCGCCAACCCGCCTCGCCTGCATAAACAAAACCCTGTGCAATACCCATTTTTTGGGTGATGAAGGGCCAGCGGTGCAATTCTTTGGGGAGTTCATCCAGCAGACGGGTATTGAGGCGGTCTAGCTGCCAGTTCATTTCCATCGCCGTCGCCACCGCCCGCACGGGGTCGTCGGGGTGGGCCACCGGAGCGCCAAAAGTAACGAGCATTTTGGTACCACGCCCAAAGGGGTCGGTACGGGTGAGCGAGCCGCCGTTGCTGGTAATCACACGCTGCATGGTGCCGTAATAACGATCCAAGACCGACACCAAGAGACTCAGATTTTCTGGCCCCCACTGCTCCAATAATTCGGCAAAGCCATTAAAATTGACAAACATAACCGTTGCGGGGCGGTTTTCACTTTCAACATGATCGCCTGTCGCCGCCAGCTTATTCACGATTTCCGGCGCGACATATTTGGCGACAATCGAGAGCTTTTGATATTCCTTCTGCAAATCCGCCAGCAGGTCTTTATCTTCAAAACTCAGCAGACCCGCCACACCGCCGCGCCGCCGCTTGGGGGCATTGATTTCGTAGTCGCTGAGGTCGCCGCCAAAATTATCCATGACCTGAAAAAAGCCGTCTTCTTTGGTCGGGGTCATCTCAAAATCGTTGTGATAATCGGCAAACAGCGCCGCATCCACAATGACATCATCACGAATACCCGCTTCTTCCGCCAACATCGCCATGCCGGGCAGCACACCTTGAATGATATGGTCGCGCTGGATGTCATTGCCAACCAGTGCCTCAAACAGATTGCCCTTGCTGATGCCCACCGACATAGTGAGTTCCATGCCATGATTTTCGCCGAACATCTCCGCCAAGACGGGGTGCAGGATGGGCTGGAATTTTTCCATCATGGCCCGCTGCATACGGAGGCCTGTTCGAATGGCTTTGGCGGGGACATCACTTTCGCCTTTTTCATCGGGGAAAAACACCAGCAGGGCATCCCCGGCAAATTTCAGCAATTCCCCATTCGATTTGGCGATGATTTCCAGCATGGTCGCAAAATAGTCGTTGATGACTTCCGTCAAAATTTCGACGGCCTCCACCCCTTTGGCGACCTGCAATTTTTCCGACAGCGCCGTGAAGCCGGAAACGTCCGAAAACATGAACGTGCCGGGGCGGAAATCACCATAGTCGCGGGTCAGCAAATCCTCATTGTCGGCAATGTACATCGGCAAAAACGACGACACCGCTTTTTGCAGACTGCTGAGGCGGCGGATGGCTTGCGACATCGCTTTGTCATCCTCCGGCAGCAACTCCATCAATTCGGCAGGAATATAACGAGCAAGGTTGGCTTTGAGTTGGGGGTCGAGGGTCATAAAGGACTACTCTTTAATGAATTCTGATGCACTTAAATTCAATAATATCCCTAAATCGCTGGGTCTGCTGACATTGTAGGCGATATAGCTAGAAAATCATAGATTTTGTAGAGAGTCGCATTTTTTACCATGCGAGCGGCGGCTCACAATAGACTCCCGCCCCTTGAGGATCAAAATAAGCATAGGGGTCAAAGTCGAAATCGCCTTTTATCTCGATATCCACCGTTCGCTTGTGTGTCCCAAAACGCCCGGTCTTGCTCAATCTGACTTCAAATTCGCCGCGAATTTCTTCATAACACTCATGTGGAACCTGCTTAATCGTAACATATCCAGAAATGACATCACCGGAGTCAAAACGATAATTGATTCCTTGTTCGTCCATTAAATCCACCGAGATTTGCGCCCTATTATCGGAAGATGACGACCCTAAATGATATGTATCCGCATCTAAGTGGTCGTGTAGCCAGATTGTGACTTCACCGTACTCCTCCGCATAAAAGGACAAGCGGTATGTACAAAAAGTTGACGGAGCTTGTTGACAGTTATTGTTCCTTAACGATACATAGCCATCTTCTAGTTTCTGATCGAGATCACCGCTGATGTGTATTGTGAAGTCGTTGGAAAGATCGTGAAAGATCCGATAGGTGAGAATCGCGCAGACTG
This sequence comes from Anaerolineae bacterium, assembly GCA_041753455.1. Taxonomy (GTDB): domain Bacteria; phylum Chloroflexota; class Anaerolineae; order Aggregatilineales; family J027; genus CFX10. The sequence continues at coordinate 211,932 of JBGSUK010000020.1, forward strand.
AGCAACCGATAAATAGCACAAAAACAAATATGGAAACCAGCGGGTATTTTTTCCAGATGGTTGTCAATCGCTGAGTGAGAGTAACAAGAGTCACCTGCCCACCTTGCGCGGTATCTGGTTTGTTGCCTATTGGATCGTCGCTGTACATTCGTTCTCACCACCCGTTCACGGCTGCAAACCCAACGCCGTAATCATGTCGGCGTCCAATTATTCGCTACCACGCAAAAGGCAACTCACAAGGGACTATATCGCCATCATCTTCATAATAGACATAGGGGTCAAAATCAAAGTTGCCTTTGACCTCAATTTCAAATGTGCCGCTTTTCATAACAGCTTGGAATGAGCCGCGAATCTCCTCATAACAATCGTCAGGGATATTTTTGAGGATCACATAGCCTGACACCACGCTGTCGGGCGGAAATATAAATTCATTGCCATTTTTCGTATTGAGTGAGACTTCGAGTTGATAATCTCGTGAAATCGGCCCGAATTCATGCCTGCCGAGCTCAGGTGGTAAATCGTCGGGAAATCTGATGATGACGTTTTCGTGGTTATCTGCCCACAACATCACACTCCCACCCCAATTTCCGTCGCCTATCAAGTTACGCTCAAAATCACCGCTGACGTTTACGTTGAAATCATTGAATTGGTCATAAATAAAGCGATAGACCATGACAGCACCACAGACCGTTACAACAGCCGCAAGGGTTAAGGCTGTGATGAAGGGATGCTTATTGACGAACGCCTCGAATTGGCGGAGCGCATTTTCATACCCGGCTAAGGGGTTCGGTGTCGTCTGCCCACCCTGCGCGGTATCTGGTTTGTTGCCTATTGGATCGTCGCTGTACATTCGGCCCCACCACTCAATTACGGTTGCAAACCCAACGCCGTAATCACGTCCTCGTTATATTTCAATTCGCCCGCCACGCGCTCCACCAAGCCGAAATCGCTGTCATATTCCCACATCACCCACGCGATGCCATATTTTTCAAAGGTGGTGCGAACATCGGTAATCCATTGGACACGGCTGTTCTTGGGGGCAAGCGGGGCATACGAGCCAAATTCGGTGCAAATGAGGTGGACGCCGTGCTCCTCGGCCCACGCGACGGCCTGACTAATGCGGGCATCCAATTTTTCGATGTTCCAGCGTTCCTCGCCATACCGGCGCACGGCGTCTTGGGCGGCGGGGCTGAAGCGGTCAAACAAAGGGGTAATGACCGTTTCGGGGTCGGAAGGATAGGGCACCGCAAATAACGAGGCAATCGTCGGGTCGTCAATCCAGTTCGCGCCCTGATGGGTGAAAAGGAATGGCTCATAAAAATGGAAATTGTAGACGATGTTGGGGTCGTCAATGGGTGTCACCAGCAGCAGGCCGTCTATGCTGGCCCAGCGGGTGCCACTCGCAATCAGGGTGTGGTCGGGGGCGGCGGCCCGTACAACGGCTAGGGTGCGCGGCAGAATATCCTCCACCCAACGCGATTGATTGTCATAAAAAACGGGTTCGTTAAAAACCTCAAGAAGCAGTTGGTCGGGGTCATATTTTTTCAGATGGCCCGCCAAACCACCCCAAAACGCCAAAAAGTTCTCCACAAAGGCGTCGTCGGTTTCAAGGGCACCACTGTAAACTGTCGCGCCCTCGTCCACGTTGACGGTGTGCAAATCAATAATCACGGCAAGGTCGGCGGCGAGCAAACGGTCAATCTGCGAATCTAGCAGGGCCAGCATCTCGGCGTTGGGTTTGGCAGGGATGTCGGGATTGTAAAACGGGGCCATCGCAATCGGCACACGCACGTTGGTGAAGCCCATTTCACGCAGGCGGGTAAATTCGTCGTCGGCAAAACGGGTCTGGATCGCTGCGGGGTCATCCGGGCCAATCCAGAACCAGAAGGGTAGATTGATACCGCGTGTAAGGCGGGCCAACCGATCATCGGAAACGGCTTGGGCGTGGGATGATGGCCTGTTCGCCACCAACACCGCCGCGAATATGACCAAGCTGGCAAGGGCTGACTGAATGCGTTTTGGGGTCATGGGGTTCTCCTGTATAAAAAAGCTCCTTCCACGTCATAGATTCATTCTATGCCATCAAGGAGCTGTAGTTTTCTATTCGAGAATAAGGCTAAACATTAGATCATAAATTTTCAGGTGGATTAGAATCGCGCTTGGCTAATCGTTCCGCCAAAACCGCCCACATATCTTTGTTGCCAGAGCCGCGTTTGGCTTTGAGGTGTACCTTGTACAGAAAATTTGGCGCTTCACCCATCATCAACAACCAATCGTTTTGGGTCAATTCGGTAAGGGTGGTTTCAAGGTGGGATGGATTGTTCAGGCGCTTCCGCAAATCTTCAAGGGAGATGCCTGCCATAGCCGCGTCATGGTCGCGCATCATGAACAGCATGACTTCCTTTTGATGAACAGGCAAATCCACAATATCCAACGGGGTGAGGCCGCTGGGGTCTTGGGTCAGTTTATCGGTCACTTTGCGGAACACGTCTTGCTGCGGAGTTTGCTCCGTCGGCTTGGACTTGAGGTGTTCCATCAAGCGGTCATACCAATTTGACGATGATGATGACATAGTGATTTATTTATCGCCCCCTGCCCTACTAGTACATCTCTGGCATTTCAATAGGTTCGGGTTGTGGTCGGCAGATGCCACACCAAATCGCATCGGCGACGACAATCGCTTTGGGGGTATTGGCTGCCCCAACATAGACCGCCATAAAATACGGATATTTGGAGGCGTGATCTTTGCAAACAAATCGCCCACAAAATCGGCACGAGGCCTCGGCTGGCTTTCCACACACCCAACATACACCTGCCATAACGCACATTCCTTCCTAAGTTTTGGTTTAATTTAGTCGTCAGCCAACCTCAATTAGAGTCGCTGTGGTTTTCATTCCATTTCTGGCACATCTTCATCATACAACCACATTTGGAAAAATTCGCTCAGGTCTTCACCGCTGACTTCCTCCGCCATCGCCATAAAATCGGCGGTGCTGGCATTGGCATAGGCAGATTCGGCGTAATAGGTTTGCACGAATTCAAAAAACACATCATCGCCAAGTTCCAAACGTAGAGCATGTAAGACACACGCGCCGCGTACATACACCGAATCGTTAAATAAATCGTCGGGGGATGGCGTTGCGGGTGGGCCAAGTTCCTCCTCGACCATGTAGTCGTAAAGGTCGGTCATATAGTCGGTGAGGCCCTCATCGCCATCCAGATATTCGGCCCAAAGCGCCTCGCTATAGGTCGCAAAACCTTCGTTCAGCCAGATGTCGTCCCATTCGGCGGGGGTGACGCTGTCGCCAAACCACTGATGGGCCGTCTCATGCGCGATGGTGTATTCATCGGTGGAATCGCTGGAATAGAGCGAAAGGGTCTGGTTCTCCATCGCCTCGCCGAAATCTTCCGGGATGACAACCGAGCCATAGGTTTCAAAGGGGTACTCGCCGAACAGGTCGGAAAAATAGGCAATCATCTCGCCCGTTTTGCTAAAGGCTTCGGAATATTCGTCGGCGTCATCGGTGGGGAAATAATTGCGAATCGGCAAGCCATCTGGCCCGTCGAGCAGTTCCAATTCAAAATCGCCAATCGCCACACTAACCAAATAGGTCGCCATCGGGTCGTTCATTTCCCAAACCGAGGTGCGGGTGTCGCCGTTATCAATTTCTTCGGTCAGCACGCCCGTTACCGCGACGGTATAGGCTTTGTCGGCAGTGATGTTCAGGGTATAGGTGGCTTTATCGGCGGGGTGGTTGTTGCTCGGATACCAATTCATCGCGCCGCCGGGTTCGCTTAACACAAAGATGGTATCGCCGGTTGAAAGCCAGCCATCTTCCGCGCCATCAATCGCGGGGTCGGGGTAACCAACGGGTTCGCCGCTATAGGTGACGGCTACCGTGAATTCGGCCCCTTCCTCAATCGGCGTGGCGGGGATAACGGTCAATTCAAAGCCGTCGCGGGTGTAATCGGCAGGGGTGTCGTCTACCGTGATGGCGGAAATATCCAGCCCTGCCAAATCGAGATTGAGGCTGGTCAGGGCTTGGGTGGATTGGGCCTCAATCGTGGTCGTGCCGCTGATGAAATTGGCCTCGACATCTACACTCAGGTCAATGGTGTAGTGCAGGGTATCATAACCGCCGTTACCCAATCCGCCATAGAAGGGATCACCAAGACCGGGAGCACCCTGCCCCCCGTCTTGGGCGGTGACTATTGGGGAAAAAATCGCCCCGAACAAAACACATAAGGTGACAACCAACCATTTCCGGCGCACGGTAATCTCCTAAATGAGCATAAATTTGTGATTAACTTCAATGGCAAGGGCGTCTTGGTCTAGGTCGGATTTGATTGAAGCCACAAAATCTAAGACAGTATCTAGGTGTTTATCAAGTTCGCTCTGGGTGACATAGGTGCGGACAGTGTAGATCGTCTCGCTGATAATGCCACTTTCGCCCGTACTGGTAAGGCGCTGACTTTCATCTTTGATGGCGGGTGATTCTTTAAACAAGGTCGCCAGAAAACTCAGGGTCTTTTGCACATAAGGAGCGGTGTCAATTTCGCTGTCCTCAATGCGCTTCGGGATATAGATGGTGATGCGGCTGGTACGCCCCAAACGGTCGGCGAGGGCTTGCAAGGCACGACCCAATTGGGGTGGCAAATTCTCGTGACGATGCTCCGCCAGCCCCGGTATATTTTCCAGATAGGGGATTTCGAGATCAGCCTGCCCATACAAAATCTGGTCGGTGTGGGGTTTTTGGGGGCGATTGACCACGATATAAACCCGCGTCTTTTCCGGTGAGACGTTCGTCTTGAGCCGATTCACCAGCGCACTAACTTTTTTCCATGCGTCGGGGGTGGGTGCGGTCAAAATGATGATTTGGTTGGCACGTTCCAGCAAATATCCCATGCTGTCGTCCATATCACCGGACAGGCCCAAGACCACATTCGGGTATTCACCACGCAGTTCGTCCAAAATCAGGGTGGCACGTACCGCAGGCGGGATGCCGGGGGTCGCCTCTAGCACCTTAACCTGATAGCCGCCGGGATGGGTATAGGTTTTTTCATCGGCGGGGAAGCCAAATTGACCCGCGAGTTTGTCGCTGGTGGGATATTCGCTATAGACGGCGGGTTGTCCACTGGTTTTGGCGAGGGTCATGGCAAGAGTGCTGCCAATGGTAGTGACGCCAAAGCCATCGCCGATGCTCAGAATCAGCGCCAGACGCGATTCATCGGCGGTGCTATCGGAGCGATTGGCGAGATTGATGACCCGCTGGATCAACATTTGATTGAGGGCCAGCGCCGCTGTGTGGTGTTTTTCGATTAGTTCAAAGACGTCTTCGCGTTTGAGCGCCAACACTTCAACTTCACTTAGGGCGGTGGCGGTTACGGGGGAGGATTGCACAAGCCCCGCTTGCAAGGCATAGAAGCCCAAAATTTCGCCCTGTTTGATATACGACAAGATGCGTTTATTGGCGTCATGTGGATTAAAATGGGTCATGCCCACGATACCACTTTTGACAAAACGCACCAATATATTCGGCTCGCCCTGCCACATGATAACTTCATTGCGGCGATAATTGCGTGATTCCAATTTGTTCAATACATCTTTGAACACATCCGCTGGCAGATCGCGGAACAGGGGAATCGCCTTTAGGAAAGCTGAATTGTCCAAATCTACCCGTGACCAAATCGCGTCCGGTAAGTTTTGGGCGGCCCGGCTGATTTTGCCACTAAATGCAACCCGATAATTGAGATGGCCTTCGACCAACGCCTCGCGCACATAGCCGGATTGTTTGAGGGCACGGATCGTTTGGGCGGTGTCTTGTGGGGTCAAACTTAGGGCGGTCTGAATTTGCGTCAGGCTGGCCTGCTTCTGACGCGATAGCCAATTGATGAGATCGCGTTGGCGTTGAGGCAAGGCCAATAGGTCAAGGGGGTTGAGTCCTTGAGGAGCAGCGGGAATGGTTGGCCCGACTGCTCCCTTGGGGTCTGGGGTATCGTTCAGCGGCCCGGTCTTAGAACGTTGACGGGCCGACTGTAACAAGTCCTTGAGGGGATCATCATTACCGCTAGTCATGCGTCACCTCCCCTTCTTTCTCAGTTTAACTGATGATGTTCTCAGTGATTTCGAGGATGACCTTTGACCATTGATGATCAGGGTAGAGGGCGCTAAAGATATTGGCGCTGGCGTTGGCGGCCACATCGATTGAAAGCGGAAGCACACCCGCCACTTCAGCATGATATTGCTGGGAGATGGCTTCGCGCATCTGTTTTTCGTCATAACGTTCCAACAGGGCCTTGTTAATGACCAAACGCAGCTTAGGTACTTCCAATTTCCGCGCAATATCAACGGTCACCGCCGTCCCCTGAAAGTCTTGGTTGTCGGGGCGCAGGATGATAATCAGGGCGCTGGAAATGGCGATGGACAGGAGTGTTTCTTCGTTTAGGCCGGGGTGGGTGTCAATAAACAGATAGTCGAGTTGCAGGTCATCAATGATGGTGTGGAAGCCTTCATTCAGCAAGCCAACATCATAGCCTTCGCGCAGGACACGGGCGATTTCGGCGGTGCGGATGCTAGACGGAATCAACCACAGCTTGGTCTTTTTCAAAAAGGCCCGTTCGGGATCATCACCCGCGACTTCGTGAATGGCATAGGCCGCTTCTTCAATGGTCGCCTTGCCCCACAGAAAATCGTTGAGCGATTTTTGGATGCGGGTTTCGTCGAAACCAAACAGCACATGGATACCGGGGGACATAATGTCGGTGTCTACGATGCCGACGCGATAGCCTTTTAGCGCGACCTGCGTGGCGACATTCGCCGTCACATTGGATTTACCAGTTCCCCCGCGAAACGAATGGATTGAGATAATTTCACCCATGAAAATGCTCTCCTACAGGTGGTCTTTAAATAGCATGGTAGCATACCGGAAAAGAACGTGTGTGTGGTTTCCGGTTTCTGGACATTGGCCTGCACAGCCTTTGGTACAGATTATAGCAGAGGTGTTAGAAAAGCACGCACTTTTGATTTTCGGTTGAACGAAAGCGCGGAGGGCTACCCCTGACATCTGGATAGCCCTAAGCACGATTGGCGGTTAATGGGCGGTAATGGTGAAAGCATCCACCGCCGCTGTGCCATCCGTCGGCACGATTTGCAGCGTGTGGGCTTCATCGGTCAGATAATTGATGGTGGTCGAAGCAAAGGCAGCCTTCGGATTTGTGGCAATAACGGTACGCACGGCCACATCATCAATCAACACCGTGAAGCTGCCAAAAGCCGGCCCTTCCAGATAGGCGATTTCGATGGACGTGCCCACGAATTGCAGGGTCAATGCACCGGATAGGTCGCTGCTATAGACATAGGCTGCACCACTGGCGGTTGGGGCGGATTGCGTCGTCCAGCCACCGGATTGGAGGACATCGGCGCTTTCGGCTTCGACATGATTGGCGAGGCCCGATGCAGTTTGTGCGGTGGGGTCAGTTTCGCCCGATGCTCCACTTGTGCCGCCGGTGTGCCCCCGCCAACTGGTCGCGGTGGTGGGGGTGCTAATCGGTTGACCGACGCGCTGCAAGAGATAACGTCCCGTGTTCCATTCCAGATCAGTGCGCCGATAGAACGCGCCGTCCTGATAGAATAGACCAAAACTGTCGAGGCCATTGCCATCCCAATCACCTGCCAACGCTACCCCATAATCTACCGCTGATGGCGTGCCGATATATTGAGCATAGGAAAAGGCTGACCCCAATGTCGTCGGAGGTACGTTGGTCCATGCGATAAATGGGCCACGTCGAACGGCAATCGAATCTACCCCGTCGCCGTCAAAATCGCCGGATACAAATTGGAATACCCCGCTAAAGCCTTGACTGTCCGGCAGCAGCACACTCAGCCATTGGAAAGTTTTGGGAGGATTGCCACCAGCGGTGTCGCAGGTGAAATAGAGCGCGAAGGCCAATCCATAGGGCGGGAAATTGCCGCTGTCTACCACCCCGAGGCAGTCATGATTCACCCCAGCGTTAAATCGCCCCACCACCGCAGGCCGACCAAATAGGCCAAACCAGACCCCATTCCAGTTGGCGGTTGGGCCGATGACATCGGTGTAATAAAACACCCCATTGGGCGCATAGACCCCCGGCGACCTGACCCCATCACCATTCCAATCGCCCATGACCCACTGCCCATTGGCGACGGCGGCGGGTGGCGTTGGCGAATAGGTGTTGTTGGCGGAAGGGGACGGCGAATCTTGCAGAGTATTGATGAGGCTGGCGGCTTCCGTGTTGGGATTAAACAACGCGAGGGTGTCCATTGCCAGCGAGGGGGTATATTCAAACGCCCCCATATCCAGCGCCCCATCATTATTGCGCGTGCGTGCCCCTTGCGTAGCATGATATTCATGGGTCACGCTTAGGGCCGGACTTAGAATCGGAGTCGCGGTATTGACAGCAGGTGAGGTTGGCAGCAAATAGAAGTTTTCGGCGTTGGCATCTACAAAACCCGTGTGGGCCGGATTGGTCAGCACGGTGACATTCTGATGCCCCACCACCGAGGAGGCCGGGCCGGGTTGGTTGAGGTGAAAATCGGTCAAGGGGCTGGCGTTGCGATTGACGATGTTGAGGCCGAGATTCAATTGCCCACGATAGCTCATATAGCTGATGTTATAGCCCGTGCCGACCACATGCACAATATTGTTATAGGCGGTGGCGTACTGCTCATCCGTTTGCAGGCGCAGGACGGTCTTGTGACCGGATGACACATGCAAAATGACCGTGTTGTTATAAAAATACAGCGGCCCTTTGCGATAACAGTCGGTGGGGTCTTGGCCTGCATCCCATCCGCAGGGCTGCGTGCCGGGGATGGGGGTGTCGCCGCCGTTGTCGCCACCAAAATGAACCGTGCTGCGTCCATTGGCCGACGAGGTTGGGCGGTTAATCAGCACATTGCCATAGACCCATGCCTGATGGTAATTCGGCTGCTGACTGAGGACAGGGTGGCCGTATTCCGATTCGACCAAATCCACCACAATCGCGCCGCCGTCCACCCAGTTGTAGCGGACAATCGTGCCGGATGAGCGATCTTTGATATTCGCACCCATTGAGCCGGGTCGCAATGCCGAAAAATAATTGTATTGATAGACCATGCCGATGGATTCAGTGTAGGTATTGTGTTCGCGGTCGCGCCCCACCACCCCATTGCCATAGACATAGCTGTATTCAAGGGTTAGGTCGCGGGTGATGTTGCCATCGTCATCAGTGGCGGCAAATAGACCATTACCCGACCCGCTGATGATGCACCCCGTAATGCGGATGTGTTCACCACGCTGCACATAAACCGCCGCCGCATTGGTCGAATAGCTGCGTACCGTGCCATTTTTTGCGGTGAAGGTGTAATCCTGATAGGCGTTGCGGAAGTGCAGCCCTTCGACATAAATATAGGCAGGTAGCAGGCCGTCATCCGCGCCGATGATGGTGAACAGGCCACGCTGTTGGCTACCATCGTAGTGGGTTTCCATGTTGGCGCTAGTGGTCGCGTTTTGCCCATCAATAATCGGCAGTTCGCCGTTTGGCCCCGGCACACCCACAATACACACGGGTTGGTTGGCCGTCGCAATGGTGTTGACAAAGACCTTTTCATAATAGGGCGTGGCGCGGTAGTGAATCCGCACAATTGAACCGGGCAGGAGGCTACTAAACGGCACAGCCCCGATCGAGGCATAGGGCTGACCCGTGCCTACATTGTAGGTATGGGCGAAAGTTCCGGTGCAATTGCTCGGGTAGACAGGTGGATTGGGCAGCGCGGCTTCGGCGGTATGGGTCACTTTGGAAAATAGAGGCGCTATGAGGCTGGCGATAAGGCTTGAGATAATCAGTAGGCCGATTAACCTACGGCTGCGAAAATAGGTCATTTGGAGTTCCCTCCCATTCATTGAGCGAAACTTAATTATTGAAGTTTTGTAATTACTCCCTTCACCACATCTTTATTTTAGCGAGACATGGAGCACTGTGCTGAGAGAGTTTTTTGACAACAGGCCCACCCCGCCAATAGGCCATTGTTAGCTTATCCAAGCCCATTTTGTGGGAATATGTCCTATACAAAATTCACACAAGTGGCGACCGCCTATTGTGAAAATCCACCCGACATTCACCATTAAAATCTGATCCCTTTTGCGCTAAACTCCCCACGCACTTAACATACCCACCCATAGGGAAGCGATATTGACTAAGAAAATTCTCGTGACTGGCTCAAGCGGTCTAATTGGCTCCGAAGTGGTCACCCATTTTGACGCGCTCGGCTGGACGGTACATGGTATAGACAACAACATGCGGGCCGATTTTTTTGGCCCAGCGGGTGATACCCGTTGGAATCAACACCGCCTCGAAGCCGCCTGTCGCCATTTTCAGCATCATGAGCTGGATATTCGCAATCGGTCTGCCATTGAAGCCTGTATCCAAGAATTGCAGCCGGATTTGATCGTCCATGCCGCCGCCCAACCCAGTCATGACCTCGCCGCTACCCGTCCGTTTGATGATTTTGATGTCAACGCGGTCGGCACGCTCAATTTGTTAGAAGCCACCCACCGCCATGCGCCAAACGCCGTGTTTGTGCATATGTCCACCAACAAGGTGTATGGGGACGCGCCGAACGAACTGGCCCTCAATGAATTGGCAACCCGCTGGGATTATGCCGACCCCGCCGATTACAATGGCGTGCGTGAGGATATGCGGATTGACCAATCGAAGCATTCCATTTTTGGCGTGTCGAAGGTCTCCGCCGATGTGATGGTGCAGGAATATGGGCGCTATTTTGGCCTGAAAACCTGCTGTTTGCGCGGGGGGTGCTTGACCGGGCCGAATCATTCCGGCGTTGAGTTGCACGGCTTTTTGAGTTATCTCATCAAGGTGAATGTGGCCGGCGGTCTATATAAGGTATTTGGCTACAAGGGCAAGCAGGTGCGCGATAACATCCACGCCCACGATGTCGCCACCTTTATCGAGGCGTTTTATGCCGCCCCACGCTCCGGAGAAGTCTATAATCTGGGGGGTGGTCGCGGGAACTCGGTGTCCATCTTGGAAGCATTTGACCTCGCCGCGCAACTCAGTGGGCAGGCCATGCGTTATGAGTATTTAGACAAGAACCGCGAAGGCGATCATATTTGTTACATCTCCGATTTGGGGAAAATGAAAGCCCATTACCCGAATTGGGACATCACCAAAACCCTGCCCATGATTTTTGAGGAAATTTATCGCGGGTGGGTCGAGCGCCTGCGCCGAACATCGTAGTCAACAAGAGGCAGCCCATTGGAACACCGTCGCTTTCCTACTGTCGTTCTATCCTGTAGTCTGGGGGTGCTGGTCGGCCTGATGCTGATTGGCGCAAGCATCATCGGCTATTTGCTGTTTGTGCTGGACGGTGATGACACGACCAGCCGCGAATCGTTGGTGGCAACCGCGACCCCATCACGCTTTCCATCGGGTGTGCCGACCTTGCTCCCAACGGGCACTTTCACGCCGACCCCCACCGTGACCCCCTCGCCAACACCCATCCCGCCCCAAGCCATTTTTGGCCCGATACAGCGGCAGGCATGGCTCGAAACGGCACGTGAGGAAGTGGTATTCCCGGAATTGTATGCCGATGGTGATCAGGGCATTGTCCCCGGTAGCCTGTCCCTCAAATACAAAGCCTTCTATGATGTGACGGCAGGCGTAGATTTGACGCTGGTTACGCTGGATGACATCCAAATTGAGGGTTCAACCGTGACCATCACTCTGCCCCAAGCGCAGGTGCGGGATTGTATCGCCAACCTCGAAAAATCCGAGTTTTATGATCGAGATTGCTCGCGTGGGCCGGGGTTGGGTGATTGGCCCGGTTGTCGAGGGCTGGAAAGCGAACTCGTCAACAAAGCCCAAGACCGCATCGTGTCTTATGATTATGCCAATCTCGTCAACAAGGCCTATTCGCAGGCGGCTCTCGTCCTCGAATCGCTGATTTACAACGTCGCTGGGGTCGAGGCGGTTAATATCCGCCTGAGTGAAGATGAACTGCCGCTGTATTCAGTCGGTGGGACGTGCAGCATCTTGGCGGCGGATTAATGCGATATGGCAACACCCTCAGACGTTATTGAAATTGAAAATATTGTAAGTGGTTTATTAGGCCAGAAAGCATGGCGAGTCTGGAAGGGTGTCGGTAGTTTCGTTTTGTTCGAATTCGGAAAGCCGATTACACGCACCTATAATACTCCTACTGGAAAACAATCCTATACATATGGCGAATGGCATCTATGGGCCTACTGCTGCTACTGGTGGCTTGGAATTGGAACAGAGGTTATCGTTACGGCTGACGATGACCCCAAAATGATTACCTTGCTTATCCAACGTATGGAAAATGTCGCAGTTGAATCCATTGAATTGATTCCCCCGCTCTTGGAGACAACTCTGCGTTTTGAAAATGGGCTAGACTTCCATATCCTGCCGAGCAATTATGTTGAAAATTCTGACGATTGGATGCTATTCTTGCCTTACGACTATGTTTTGGTAATTGGGCCAAATGGCAAATGGGTATATCAATCTTCCGATGAACCGCGACCCTAACTTATCACTTGAGAAATCCCGCCTAGCCTCCAAATCTCCAGCTTTAGCCGGATTGTCCCATGATTCAATTCTTCATTTCATGGCTGATAATCATGGCTCCACCTGCTAAAATGGCAACTCTAATTAGTTCACCAAGACGATGGTCGTGAAATGAACAAAGCACATCTCCAAACTGCCCAACGGGTCGCGGCCCGATTTGCCCAACTGCCGGATGTCGAAGCCGTAGCCATCGCGGGGTCACAGATGTCCGGCACGGCAGGCGCACACTCCGATATTGATGTTTATATCTATTCCCATGCCGAAATTCCGCTGGACACCCGCATAACGATTGGGGCGGAATTTTCCGATCACGTGGAAATCGTGGATTATTGGGGGCCGGGCAATGAATGGGATGACCGCCTGACAGGTGTCCATGTAGATGCGGTTTTTTGGACAGTCGGGTGGATTGAGGAGCAAATTGACCGGACGTTGAATCGGCAGCAGGCATGGATGGGATACACCACTTGTTTCTGGCATACTGTGCGGATTTCGAAAATATTGTTTGACCGCGACGGCTGGTTTAGTAAACTTCAGCAGACCGCCAACCAACCCTACCCCGATGGGCTGGTCAAGGCGATTGTGGAACTCAATCGGCCTCTACTGCGGGGTATCGCACCCGCCTATTCGCGCCAACTAGAAAAAGCCGCCGCCCGTCATGATCTGGTCAGTCTCAATCATCGGGCCGCCGCGCTGCTGGCAAGTTATTTTGACATCCTGTTCGCCATCAATCGCTTGCCCCACCCCGGCGAAAAACGTTTGGTGGCCTATGCCGAGCAGCACTGCACCAAACTTCCGGCTCACATGGGTGAAGATATTGAGGCATTGCTAGACGCGACGGTGAATCTGCATATGCCCATCAGTGACACTGTGAACCGACTGGTTGACCATCTGGATGAATTGCTGCGACGCGAAGGGTTCTTGTCCTAAACGAAATCATTTTCGCCCCACCAACACTCCCCATTCTAACACCGTCTCGGCGACAGGCAGGCCATCAATGCGTGTGTCTTCCAAAATATCGCTAATCGGCGTGGGGAGTGCCCTGCCTGCACAACGATTGACAAACTCCACCTGCCAGCCAGCTTTTTGGAATAGGGCCAATGCGGATTCGTGTGTCATCAATTCGTTTAGCTTGAACTCCGCCAGCGCCGTTTGATTTGGCTCATCATCAATCGGGTAAAAATGGTGTACGGCGTAGATACGGTTACTGACTATACGACATAACTCTGTCAACAAATCCTCCGGTGAGGCGATATTGGCGAGGCCGACATTGCTGGTCAGGATGGGGACAGTACCAGATTTGAACGGGGTGTAGCGGGCATCAAAGGCCAGAAAACTCATGTGTTGGGCTAACCCGGCCTGCTCAAAACACCGCCGATTGCGCCGCAGCACACGCGGACTAATGTCGGTCACAATCAAGGGCCGATCCAACGATTTCGCCATCTGCTCGACCAGATAGCCCCGCCCCGACGCCAAATCCACAATCGGGCCTGACCCATCGGCTAATTCATTCAAGATGTAATCAAATTGACATTGGCTGCACCTCACAAAATCCGCCGTGTACATGCCGCGCATCGCCACCTGTTCAATCAATTTGGCGGTGGCAAAATGTCCAGCGTCCTCATGCAGCAGGGCGCGGAAAAATTGGTCGGCGGGGTTCAGCGATTCTAATGGGCCATGCAGCAGGCGGGTCATCAAATCCGGGTGGTTTTTCAGATAACGCACAATGCCGCTTTCGGCCTGCTCCCACGCATCCTCGACTGTCGAATCGGGCCGCACAAATAAGCCAATCCCCTCGCGGACAGGGTAGGCAATATGGCAATGTTCGCACGTAGCCAGTGCCGATTCGATGCGCTCCCCCTGCCCCGCCGCAATCTCCCACCTCAAATCACCATGACAAATCGGGCAGGCTAGCAAGTCAATCAGATAGGATTCCATAAGGCGTCCTCATAAAAACTGATTTCATAGGTCAATTATTTAAAATATAGCATAAATTTCTCAATAAATTCAATGTCATTTTAACATTTTGAATATCCGCGCCGAATCATCAATTTTGGCGTATAGGATACAGGTGGCACTCGTTGGCAGTGCTTGGTGCGGCGATGGGAGGATTTTCTTGGGATGATAGAGCCATAAAACGAGCGACTTCGCGGAAATTGATTTTGGGGGCTTGACACGCGGCGTGAAATTTTATACTCTATATGCAATAGTATACGACGTGTGCAATTATGCACACTAGGGATAAAAATGACCGCGATGACTACTGCTCCACTAGACCGCCACGAACAACGCAAACTGGAAACCCGCCAGCGTTTGCTTGATGCCGCCGAACAGGTTTTTAGTCGGATGGGCTACGAGGCCGCGTCGGTGCTAGACATCACAGAAGCCGCCAACGTCAGCAAGCGTACTTTTTATCTGCATTTCAATGATAAAGAGGATTTGATTGAGGCCCTTGCCATGCGGGGGTTCATTGAACTCCGCAATCAGGCCGAGGATAAAGATCATCACGTTGCCCCTGACCACACCTTTGAAGAAGGCATGTATCAGGTCGCCAAGCTCATTTTTGAATATGTCCAAGACCACCCTCAATTGATGCAGATTGTCTTTGGCCGCGATGGTTCATTTCGTCTGCAAACGATGGCGCGTGAATTTATCGCCCAAGCGTGGGAAGAAAACATCGCCCGCGAATGCACATGGAAAGCGGATGCCGTCGCATCATCGGTCATTGTTGCTAACGCGATGGCGGGCATGATGTTCCAACTCATGTGCTGGTGGTCAAAACATCCTAACGAATATACCCCTGATGAAATGGCGCAGATGTACGCCTCAATGTTGAAATCGGGCGTCGAAATCAATTTCATCCATCACAGCCATATGCCAAATCCATAACCGGAGAACTGCCTATGTAACACCAAGTGCCCCCATCGGGATTTGGGTCGGGGGGGAGGTGCATCGCGCCAATCATGCCGGGATCGCCGCGTCATCACCCCCAATGCAAAAAGGGTTGCCATTTTTCAGACAACCCTTTCAGTTGACAATCAACCGCCGTTCCTTTTGATCTGCCGGGATCACAACGGCTAGTCCTGTCTTTGATGTTCATTATAACATAAGGTGAGGAGCACTACCATGTTTAGCGCCATTGGTCGATTCGCTGACCGCTATCGTATCCCCTTGTTGTTGGGCTGGATTATCGTCGCCATTGCCGTCACCGCATTGGCCCCCAATCTCGAAGAAGTCACCAGTAACGACCAGTCCAATTTCCTGCCCGACGATGCGTCATCCACGGTCGGCAGCCAACTGGTCAACGAGCATTTTCCGCAGCAGGCCAGTGATGGCAGCATCGTCGTCGTTTTTGAGGCCACCGACGGCACCACTGTCACCAATGAAACCAACACGGCGTTTATCGGGCAGGTCAGCACTTGGCTGGTCAGCGAAAACGCGCCGGAACATATCGCCTCCGTTACCTCCCCCACCCTCAATCCCGAGGCGGCAGGTAGCTTAATTTCGCCCGATCAGCAGGTGGCAATGGTGGTCGTGGCGGTCAACACCACCGATCTTGAACAACGCCGCGAGGTCTTGGAGGCCATCGGCGAGGAATTGAAAGCCGCCCCTGCTGCCCTCAATACCTATCGCACGGGTGAAGTCGCCATCTTCTCACAATACGATGAAGCCATCACTTCCAGCGTTGACCGTACCATTTTTGTGACGCTGGTGCTGGTGGTCGCAATATTATTGGTGATCTATCGTTCGCCCGTCTCCCCATTAATTCCATTGGGCGTGGTGACGGTGGCCTTCCTGATTGCACGCGGGATTGTGGCGTGGCTGGCGGAAAGCACCTTGACCATTTCCGGCACGGCGACCATGCTGCTGATTGTGGTCATGTATGGCGCGGGTACGGACTACTGCCTGTTCCTAATTAGCCGCTTCCAAGAAGAAATGGCGGACGGCCACAAATCACGCAAGGCCGTACAAAACACCGTGCATCGCGTAGGTGAATCCATTTCCAGCAGCGCCGGAACAGTTGTGGTCGGGTTTATGGCGATGAGCTTCTCCGCGCTTGGCCTGTTCAATACGACTGGCCCAACCCTCGCTATTGGGGTAATCGTGAGCCTGCTCGCTGGTTTGACGCTGACCCCTGCCCTGCTCGGCCTCTTGGGTAAATGGGCGTTCTGGCCTGCCAAGCCCCATCATCGCAACACCGGTGCGATCTACAAACGTACTTCGCAATGGGTAAGTGCCCGTCCGCTGCAAACCATCGTCCTGATTGTGGTCATCATGGCCCCGATGGCGGTCTATGGGATGCTGCAACAACAAACCTATGACACATTGGCCGACATGCCGCAGGATTCCGAGTCGGTGGAAGGCTTCCGCGTCTTGGAAGATCACATCGGTGCGGGGCAGATGCAACCACTGAACGGGTTGGCAGTTTTTGAGGCGGGCGACCTGATGACCAACGCCACTGCCCTGACGACTGAGATTTCTCAACTGAAGGGTGTGGCCTATGTACGCAGTGCTTCGCAGCCACTTGGCCCCGGTGCGGAACTCCCCGCCGATGTCCAGCAATATCTCGCCAGCACCTTTGTCAATCCAGCCACCAATGCGGCCCGTTTTGAAATCGTACTAAAGGACGAACCCTATAGCATCGAAGCGATGGACACCACCCTTGAAATCCGCGACGTGCTGAGCGATAACGCCCAAGCATCTGGTTTGGATGGCTCGACGGCGGTCAACACCGACATCCGCGATTATCTGGCCGGGGATCAACGCCTAACGATTGCGCTGGTGTTGGGTGGCATCTTCATCATTCTAATGATTATGCTCCGCAGCATTGTCGCCCCGATGTACCTCATCGGCACGATTCTGTTGAGCTATACCACAACCCTCGGTATCACGCGCCTTGCCTCCAATCTCATCTGGGGGTCGGATGAATTGACGTGGTGGGTGCCGTTTTTCATGTTCGTCTTTTTGGTCGCGCTCGGCATTGACTACAGCATCTTCCTGTTCGGGCGCATGAAAGAAGAAGTCCGCCGCTATGGTTCACCGGAAGGCATCCACCATTCGGTGCAGGCGACGGGTTCAATCATCACCTCAGCGGGCATTATCGTCGCGGGTACATTCGGCGCGATGATGGCCGGCAGCATTCTCGGTCTGGCGCAAATCGGGTTCGCGGTCAGCGTCGGCATTCTGATTGACACCTTTGTTGTGCGTACCATCCTCGACCCCGCCCTTGCCGCCTTCTTCCGCCAATGGACATGGTGGCCGGGTGGCATAGACCGCGTCGAACCTGCGGAAACCACCCCCGAAAACAAGCGTTCCTCCGGCGCGATGCCACAGGTCGGCGGGGCCGATTAAGCCCCTCGCATTACCTGAATCACCTTTTCAAACCTTTACCAATTCCCTTGATCGTCATAGGACGGTCAGGGGAATTTTTTGGCGGACCGGTGATCGGCTTTTCAGCAAGTGCTAGTAGAGTCTCGTTTCTATTATTAATATAATACGAAAAATTTGTGAATTTTTGTCAGTGGTTTGTTAAAATTTCTTAGAACAGGTCTATCATAAGGAATGATAGTCTATTTTTACTTCCATTTTCCCCGGATTAGGAGACTCTCTATGCGTCGTTTGGTTCGGATTACGCTTACAATTTGCGTGGCGTTGGCTGCTGTGTTTGCGGTTGGTCTATCCAAACCCCATTCCGCCGAAGCTGCTTACGTGTCGTATACGGGAACGCTGACCTTTACCGAAGATGGCGATACCACCAATGCGTGGGATGCCTATGCCTTGACCGTTAAGGCGGGTCAGACTTTTGAAATCGGCCTACTGTGCCTCGAAGAAGAATTCGACCCCTATTTGGAAATCTATGACTCATTGGGCAATTTCGTCTTCTCAAATGATGACGGCTACCCCACCAGCCCCGAAGACATCTGCGATTACAGTTCGCTAGTTATTGGGACCGCGCTCGTGGATGCCAGTTTTGTGATCCATGCTACTACCTTTGAAGCCGTTTATGGTCCCTACCAACAATATGGCACCGGCAGCTATCTGATTTACATTGATGGCGACTTTGTGGCGTTCGGGCCAGTATCGAACAACGTCCCCAACTACGGTGAAATCAAGCTGGATACGGGCCAAACTCAACCCGCTTATGTCAACCCCGGTGGTGGTGAAATCATCAACGGCAGCAATGGCGCTCCCATTTGGCTACCTGCCGACGCCGATGGCAGTGGGTATGACACCTATGTCGTGACCGACACCGCCGAAGTAGATGGCGAACTGTGGGTCGCGGTCTGGCTGGGTGGCGAAAATTACGGTTGGCTGCCCTTCGACGCAGTAACACCTGTCCGGCAATTGACCATCCACTAATCTCGACCTAGAACCCAGAAGAGACGGCTAACCCCCGTCTCTTTTTAATTTCCACCACTTTTGATTTCCACCCCGCCTACACAAATTTTATGCTTCACTGATGTACTTTTTATCTCGCGCTGACAGTCCTCTTATACTCGTGGTGTAAAACTATAGTCATCAAATCAAATGAAATCAGACACTATTGGGAGTGAAGAAAAATGACCACCATTGTCCGTTGGAATCCTTTCCGTGAAATGGCCGCGATGCAAAGTGTATTGGATCGTGCCCTCGACCAAGCATGGCGTGCTTCATGGCCCACCCAGAACGCCGCCTTCAACCTCGATGTGCATGAAACCGACACCCACTACACCGTCGTGGCTGACCTGCCCGGCCTGACCACCGACAGCATCAATGTCCGCCTGCATGACGGCGTGTTGACCATCAGCGCCGACGTGGTTCGCCCCGAAGTTGCGGAAGGTACCCGCGTGCATGTGCAAGAACGCTTCTATGGCAGCCTAAGCCGCAGCATCAACCTGCCCCAACCCGTTAATGCCGACGCGGTGGAAGCGACCTATGAAAACGGGGTGCTGACCCTCGATCTGCCCAAAGTGCCAGAAGTGCAACCGCGCCAGATCAACATCAAAACCAACAAGGTCATCCAATCCAATAACTAATTTCCCTAAATTTTAGGGAAAATGAAAACCCCCTTCACATCACGCGGAGGGGGTTTTTACGTCATCTACAGGATATTCTAGCTAGATTCAGCACGGCGGCTTCAGCCCCGTGTGACTGCAACAACCGCCATTCTAGGAATTACTCGTAGCGCAGCACCTTCAATGGTTTTTCGCTCGATGCACCCCACACGGAAAGCAGGGCCGCGACGAGTGAAATCCCAACGCAGGCCATCATGAGGGTGAACGCCGTCACAATCGGGATGTCTGTGCCCAATTCGCGCTGAAATACAACGATAAGCAGCAGCAGGAGAATCACCACACTGACGCCGACCCCAATCAAACCCGCCAACAGCCCCATAATGCTGTTTTCCATCAGCAGCATCCCCAAGACACGCCGCCGCTGTAAGCCGACCGCCTTCATAATGGCGATTTCGCGCCGCCGTTCCATTGTCGAAAGGGCAATCGCGTTGGCGACCACGATACCCCCCGTGAACAAGGCCACCAACGACAGCAGGATCGGCAGCATGGTGAAGGTGTCCAGAATCCGGTTGAACAAGTCGCTTAACAGGCGGGTTTCCAAGACAAACGTCCCCGGAATATCCGACAGATCGCGGCGTAACTGGGTCACTTTGTCGTCGGGCATATCCACCACAATACGAATCCCGCCGGGGGTAACGCCTTCCGGTATGGCCGTGCGCGGGAAATACACCGCTGAGTTGTCAATCGCCAACCCTTCACTAGATTGCGCGAGGCCGACAATGGTAAAGGTGACTTGCTGTTCTGCGCCCCCATCCAGCGGCGACTTGAAGCCGAGGGTGATCTTATCCCCGACGGCAAAACCAGCCGCGTCCACCGCTAGGGTATTTTCCATCACGATGACAGGCTGTCCAGCATCCCCGGCATTGAGTTGACGCCCCGACTCAAAATTCACATCCGGTAGATTGGACACCACATCACGCCCATCCACCTGACCAAAAAAGGCTTGCAGATTATCGTAATACTCGTCACCCGAACCGCTGGGTGCCCCGTCATAGATACGCGGCTTTAGTCGGCCCAATGTATCGTAGGTTTCCCCACTCGACACATCTTCATAGCTCACAAAGCGGGTTTCGTAGGAATTGACCTGCGTGTAGCTGTCGAGGTAATCAATCTCGGTCAGGCGCTGTTCAATCTGCTCGTCAACATTGCCCTGCACGGCTACAAACACAATCACATTACCGCCCGTGATGTCAATCAGCAGGTTTTCAAAGAAATCGCGGATGGTCGAAACCAGCATCACCATAACGCTCAGGGTAAAGATGCCGATCACCAGTGCCAGCAATGCCGACGCCCCCCGGCTCTTGGTAGCAAGCATGGCCCGCAGCGCAACCTTCAAATCCACAATGCGGAACGTCGGGAAGAAGTGCCCCACCACCCAGATCAGCACCCACAGCACCATGTAGAGCAGCCCAACGCTAATCGAAGTCGCCACCAGCACAATCAGCGCCTGAACCTCTCGACCAAACAGAACACCCAATGCGGGTACGCCGAAAAACACCACCGGCCAGCGCAAAACGCGCAGAATGGGATTATGCCCCGTCCAACTGCGCCACAATCCGCCCGCCAGCATTGCCACGCCAATCAGAAAGCCCAACACTCCGCCAGCCGCGCCGGAATAGGGCACAAGTTCATCTACATCTACCAGATCGCCCAAAAAGTTCTGGGCCACCAAACTGAGGGCCATAATCACCACCAGCACCGCCACAAACGACAGCGCAATGCCTGTGCGGGGGATAATGTTGTCATTGGGGCGCAGCACGGTACTGGGGCGCACCTGTCCCGCCGAAAGAGTCGGCAGCAAGCCAAAAATGGTGGTGATGACCACGCCGACCACCAAACCTGTCAGAGCCGGGCCGGGTGCAAATTCAAAATAGAGGCGGCTATTGAAAAACGTCTCGCCAAACGACTTGAAAAACAACGCCACCAACCAGCCGAAAGGTATCCCGATCAGGCTACCGAAAAACCCCATCATCGCCGATTCGACCAAGAATAGAATGGTAATTTCGCCGGGTTGCAAGCCGAGCGTTTTAAGGACGGCGATTTCCAATGTGCGGCGGCGTACCACCACCAGCATGGTATTGATAATGCCGATACCACCGAGCAACAGCGACACCAACCCGACCAAGCTGACGGCCTGTTTCACAAATCGGGATAGGTCTTCGTTATCTTGGCGCAGGTCGCCGGTGGTGCGATTGCTGGTATAGGGGTAACGCCGATCCAACGCATTGCTGATCGTCTCGACCTCATCCGTGTTTTCCAGCCGAATGTAGATCGTGCTGATGTGAAGGTCAATATCCTCTAGCGTGGGGAAATTACCATCGGCATCGGCGGGTTCAAACAGGGGCAAGGCGCTGACATCGGCGTACCAATAGCCAAACAGTGACCCCAAGATATTCTCAAAACCGCCTTCTTCGCGGGTATCCACAATACCCCGAATGGTAAACAACTGGCTTGATCCGCTAATTTCAACCTGATCGCCAACTTTAGCTTCAAGGCTGTCGGCAAGGTTGCGGCTAATCACCACATCCGTCTGCCCGTTGATGAGGTCTTTCAGTGGACGGCCATCTTCATCATTGATTTCGCCGTACAGCGGATACTTATCCACCTCGACAAAATAGGGCTGCGTGATGGCCTCAAAGGTGTCCTGACTAGGCAACTCAATCGAACCCGGCCCGTCATTCACCGAGTTGATGTTATAGGTGACATTCGCCTCGACATCACCCGCCGCGTCGCCATAATTATCGGCGAGATATGCCCGAATTTTGTCTACACCCTCGAGCGAAAAACCATAGTCTTCTGCCAAGACCCCTTCGGCCTCACCGCGCTCACGGGCGACATCACCACCCGGACGGCGACCTTCATCATCATCATCATCAAAGCCTTGAAAGGGTGACAGTTGAATATCGCCGCGATTGCTTTCCTGCAAATTGCCAGAGAGCGTGCTTTCGATGATGACGCCAAACGTTTGTAGACCGACAATCGCCCCGACGCCGACCACGATGCACATCAGGGCAAACACCGTGCGAAATTTGTTCACCCGCAGGTCATTAAACGAGTGTTTCAGATAAAACTGAAAGCGTTCGATAAATCTTGTCATGGCGCTGAGTTCCCTTTACTGCTGTGGCGGGACGCTGAGTTCGCCCGTCTTGCGTTTGTCTTTGAGGATTTGCACTGCCATCTTTTGGGCGGTGGAGCGCGGGTCAACGTCATTAGCAATCTGCCCGTCAATCAAGGTCACAAGGCGGTCAACCTGTGAAGCCACGCCCATATCGTGGGTGACAATCAAGACCGTTGTGCCGGTGGCCCGCTGCACATCGCGCAGGGTACGCATGACCAAATCGCTCGACGTACTGTCCAAATTTCCGGTGGGTTCGTCGCACATCAACAGGGGTGGATTATTGGCTAAGGCCCGTGCAATCGCCACGCGCTGCTGCTGTCCACCCGAAAGCTGGCTGGGGCGGTGATTCATCCGGTCACTAAGGCCAAACAAACCCAGCAGTTCCTTAGCGCGTTTATTCGGTGAGTATTTGGCTTTGCGGGCAAATTGAATCGGTAGGGCCACATTTTCGAGGGCGGTCAGGGTCGGGACGAGATTAAAAAATTGGAACACAAAGCCGATTTTTTCATTACGTACCCGTGTCAATTCGACTTCATTCAGGTCGGTGATGTCCTCACCATCAATATAGATACGCCCTTTGGTGGGGGTATCAAGTCCACCAATCAAGCCCAACAGGGTAGATTTACCACTGCCCGATGGCCCGATAATGCCCAAAAATTCACCCCGGTTGACGGTCATGCTCACTCCGCGCAAGGCCTGCACGAGGACTTCGCCCATTTTGATCTCTTTGGTCAGGTCTTCTGTCTGCAAGACAACATTGTTGGCTGCCGGGCCATTATTATTCGACATGTTTGTTCCTTCCTCCCAACGGAAATTTGCCCTTTGGTCATAGCTCCATACGTAGCTCACTCGCCAAAGGTTCTGACGGCGACGCTCTATTGTACCCCCAAAACAACATTAACTTTACTACAACTACGGGCTTGCACAGTATCCGGCAAATGTCATAATCTCATCATCAAAAATGGTGGAGAATCCCGCATCCATGAACATTCGTCCCTACACCCCCGCCGACCAAGCGGCCTGCCTGAGCATCTTTCAGGGCAACACCCCGCATTTTTTCGCCGTGCATGAAGCAGCCGAGTTTGCCAATTTTTTGAATCGCCTGCCCTGCCCCTATTTTGTGATTGAACGCGACGGGGAAATGGTGGCGTGTGGGGGCTATTTTGAGCATCTGCCGCAGCGCATTGTCGGGCTGGCATGGGGCATGGTGCGCCGTGACCTCCACCATCAGGGCATCGGCACCTATCTGCTGCTAGGCCGCCTGCATGATGTCTGCACCCGTTTCGCCGTAGATGACGACCACCCTGTCACGGTGTTGATGGATACCAGCCAACATAGCAAAGGCTTTTTTGAGAATATCGGTTTTGTCGTCACCCACTTCACCGAAAATGGCTATACCGATGGCCTGCACCGCTATGAACTGACATTGACGCTCGACAGCACCCGCCGTGCCGAAATCGCCGCCGCCCTCCCCCCCCAAAAATAGGTGATACCGGCCATCACTCTTTTATATTAGAATATGTAGGAAATTATGGAATAGCGGCTAGGAGAGACTTATATGGCTCGTGGTGGGCAAAGTTGGTGGCTATACATCATGATCTTTTTTGTGGTGCAGGGCGTGTTAAGCACGGTCGGCATCGGTGCGGCCTCATTGTTAGGCTTCCCGTACACATGGGTCACGTTTTTGAATCTACCCATCGCCGGGGCGGTCATTTATCTGTTTTACAAAGGCTACCCCATCAGTGCCTATGGATTGCTGGCCTGTGCCGTCGTGGTGCTAATTTCACTGTTGGCCCTGTTCCGCGCCGTGACCATCCAAAAACCGACCGCCCCATCTGCCGCCGTTGAACGCCTTGTCGAAGCCAACAATGAGGACGCCGACATCACCGATTTGTTATTGGGCAATGCCAGCTACGACGATTTTTTGAGTTCCTATGGCGATTATGATTACACCCTAGAAACCGACAAAGATACCTTTTTGCTGGCCTATAGCGACTATGAAGCCGCCCCCCGTACCCAACTGACCATTCAATTTCCGGCGTTTGATTCGCTGGATGGTGTGTGGGCCTTTAAGGATGGCACGGTACGCTTGACCGGAGCTTACGCGGGGAATTTTAACGCCCTGCCCGCCGATAATTGGATCACCGCCGCCGAAGCAAATTTTGACTCGTCCCCCAACGCCGCCATGCAATCCGCCAGCCCGCCGCCCTATCTGGTGATTTCACTGCCCCTGCAACAAAATCTTGGCGACGAGGCCATCCAATTTCACGCCACGCTGAATGTCACCTATCCGACGCCGGACGGCATTGAGGATTCCACCCTAACCCGCACCGTCAGCGTCTATCTGGCCTCCGATCAATATTATCTGTACCGCGATGATTACAACAATTGGCAACGCAGCCGACGCATCATCGAAACACCGCTTTGGGCAGGCCTGCTTGGCGTCAGTGTTGTCGCGGGGGCGGGTGCATTTGTGTTGTACCGACGCGGCGCATTGCAGCCAACCGGCGGCTTTGTAATGGTCGTCAAACGGGCCAGCGGGGTCAAGCAGTTAGGCGTCGAAGCCCATCCCCTTTCGGCACTCGATGTCGTCTTGCCCCAAGATATTGAAGGCGGCGTGGTCTTAGGGGTGGTCAGGGCACAATCCCCCGCAGGTCGCTCCGGCTTGCGTTCCGGTGATATTGTCTATTTATTGGACGGCAAACCCATCCATTCGCCCCGTGACTTCAACCGCCTGACCGGACGCTATAAAAAAGGCGAACAAGGCCATGCCAATGTTTGGCGCGATGGTCAGCGCGTGGATGTCATCATTACATTTTGATTTCACTTACCTGATAGGATCACAGCTTGTCTCATCACACCCTCGTCACCACTGATTGGCTTTGCGATCACCTATACGATTCGAACGTGCGGATTGTGGATATTCGCGGGCATGTCGTCCCTGCCAGCGAACCCCTACCGCACTATTTCAACCACCGCGAGGATTACGAACAGTCGCATATCCCCGGCGCGGTGTTTGTAGATTGGGTGCAGGAAATTACCGACCCCGCCGACCCGCGTCACGCCAAAATCGCCCCGCCCCACCGTTTTGCCGAGGTGATGAATCGGCATGGCATCGGGCCAGATACCTTAGTCGTCGCTTATGATGACGCGGGGAGCATGTTCGCGGCGCGGCTCTATTGGGCCTTAAATTACTACGGGCATGAACACGTCGCGGTGTTAGATGGCGGTTGGCAAAAAT
Organism: Anaerolineae bacterium; assembly: GCA_041753455.1. Classification (GTDB taxonomy): domain Bacteria; phylum Chloroflexota; class Anaerolineae; order Aggregatilineales; family J027; genus CFX10. The sequence goes on from JBGSUK010000020.1 coordinate 237,961, forward strand.
GGACGGTAGAAAATCGCCCCACCACTGCCGAAATCCCGACTTACCCCTCCACCGATTTTGTCGCCACACCTCACCCCGCATTGATTCGCACCCGCGATCAAGTCCAAGCCACCATCCACGACCCCGCCACCCGCCTGTTGGATGTACGCACGCCGGAGGAGTATGCGGGTCAATTTGCCCGTGCCCCCCGCAAAGGCCATATCCCCGGTGCGGTTAATCTGCCCAAAGGCAAATTTAACGCCGCCGATGGCACATTGCGCCCTGCCCCTGTCCTGCAAAATCTGATTCAATTGCAGTTGGGACAAGAGGCCGTGTTTTATTGCAACGGGGGTGTCTCGGCCAGTCTGGGTTTTCTGGCAGCGCGAATCGCGGGCATCGAAAACGCGGCGGTCTATGATGGCTCGTGGAAAGAATGGGGCAATCAGGAAGATACCCCCATCGCATGAAACGCATTGACGATCTGTTGGCCCATCTGTTTGAGACGCCAACCCACCCCCTCTATACCCAAGTGGAATCGCATCTGCGGGACTCACGCGCCTATGTGCAATTCGCGGAAACCTACCGCGACAAAATCCGCAAAAAACTGCGCTTGCTGCATGAGGGGGAAAGTGCCTTCAATTTGGGGGCTGAATTAGCGACAGCCTACGCCCTGTTACAAGAACCGCGTTTCAGTGTCGAATATGAAAAATACACCAAACAGCGCGGGCCAGATTTCACCATCACCTATCGCACCCACACGCCCTTTAATGTCGAGGTGACCCGCATCCGCAGCACCGAGGCTGGCCCCCCGGCCATCCCCGATTCACCCGCCATTGATAAATTTATGAAAGTGATTTGTGAGAAATTGGGCCAGATGCCAACCGGGGTCATGAATGTGCTGTTGATGGTGATTGAAACGCCCGACATGACCCAAGCCGATTTGGGGCAGGCCACCCTGCGCCTCAAACAACTCGCCGATCAAAAGGCGGAGCCTTATTTTAAAGCACGCGGTTTTGCCGATGCCGCCGATTTTCTCCGACAATATCGCAACCTGAGCGCGATTGTCTTACATCGCCCGTCTGCAACACCCAATCACCTCTGGCACAATTCGATAGCCCGTCACCCCCTATTAAAAGAACTGCATCCCCTTTTGCAGCATTTGTATAGCTGACGGATATGATTTTGCATTTATTTATCGTTCTTCTATAATGACCTATGTTTTGGACAATCCATCGCACATCACACCTAATCTATATCTATTACGCCACCTCACCATAACCGCGTCGCCCTCATCCAAAACCTAATACTTAAGGCATTGTGTATACGGAGGAGTTGCGATGGGCCAGCAATCCGGCCACGACCACGCCTCTCCAGCACATGACCCGTCGCAAACACAACCAATGCAGCCCTCCAATGACAGCGAGACAGGCGTGCTTGAAGAGGTTGACCGCTTTTTACCCCACGATCTTGGGCATCTTGCACCCGACGACCCCAATCAGCCGCACACGATTGGCAATCCGCATCAGCGTTCGCAAAGCCTGTTGCAGATGCAGCGGCGCTATGGCAACGCTTATGTACAGCGTATGTTGGCGGGCCAAACCGACCATGCCGCATCGAGCACACCCGTCGGGGCCATCCAGCGTTATAACCCCACAACCACGAATGTTAGCACCGGCACCAAAGATACCTTCAAGACGCCCAAGAAAGACATCAAGCTGAACAAAGGAATCCCCAAGCTGCCCGTAAAGTTGGCGTCCATCGGTTTCTCGGCTGAGATCAATTACAGCACCGAGTCGGCTGGCGCAGGTCAAGGCTCACCCACCGCTGCGAAGGCTGGTCAAACCGTCCAGCCGCAGGGCGTAGGTTTTCAGGGTGAGTTAATGCAAAAATGGGAAGAGTGGCAGACGGATTCGGTTGGCAAAATCGGCGTCTCCTCCAAAGCGACAGGCAAGATTGGTATGCAGGGTGGTGAAATCGGCGTGGAACCAATTGGTGTCCAATTTGAGCGAGCCACTTTTGCCCTAAAATTTAATATCCTGAGCTATTCTGCCGAAAAAAGCCAAGTCGAATTTCCAAACATGACCTTTCAGGTGGGCGTCCTTCCCATTAAGGGCGAAGGCACAGCGTCCGACGGCTCTAAGTATAAATATGAAATCAAGCCGATATTGGAATTTAAGTTCGAGCCGAATTATGAAGAAATCGGCAAATGGCTGGCTCAGCGCTTCGGTACACAGGCCGCCGCTGAATTGGGCGTTGCTGGTGGGATTGTATTGGCCGGAGTTGCCACCATCGCGGCAGCCGTTGTCACCGCCAGTTTGGGCAGCGAAGTACGCGAACGGGTGGAGCTTTCCATCAAGTACACCAATGAATTCTGCGACGCCTATCAAATGGCTGTCCGTGAAGCCAAATCGGGCGGAGGTACCAGTCAATGGGCCGCCGCTGGTTCCGCCGCAGGCATGAAGCTGATTGAGCAGGCCAAAGACAAAGTTCCGCCGGAAGCCCTCAAAGAAGAAGCCCAAAAGCGTGATTTGCGGAGTGAGGCCTTTGCCATCGCGTTTCCGCAAATCCGGGAGGCGCTGCTCCAAAACTACCGCGAAGAACATTATGTTGAATGGTGGGTTTATGGCGAAGACGGCCCCGGCTATAAAATTTTGAAGCGGTTGCTGGGTTCACCGGAGCATCTACGGTTCTAAATCGGCATCCATTAGGGCCACCGACCTGCTGCCCTGCGATACGAAATTCGGGTCAATCCTCACCCCCCGGCCTCTCTCCACTACGTAGCGAGGGGGAGTAAAACAGCATATTGAAGCCCCTCTCCATGCAATGGGGAGGGGTTGGGGTGGAGATAGCCTTTACCCGAATCTGGTATGATCCGCTAAAACGACACCTCCCCCCGCGCCCGTTTTTCCATCGGCAACAAGGCGTGGAAAATCGTTTCATTCAGGGGGGTGGGTACATTAGAGACGTGCCCCAAGCGCACAATCGCGCCGATCTGCCCTTCCAATTCTGAGGGCCGGCCTTCGGCAATATCACGTTGCATGGAGGTTGTCCCCCCCGCCGTCAGATTGTCATAGGTCACCATGGTTTTGCCGAGGATGTCCGGCTCAAATTTCACCCCATGTGCCAGCCCGATAGCATAAATCTCGTGGGTGGAGCGTTCGAGCATGACCCGCGTTTCGAGGATGGAACGCAGTACCCCGATAGGCGCACGGGTAATCGCGCCCACGCCGCCCCATGCCGCCACAAACAGGAATTTTTCCCACACCGCCAACTCAATATCGGCGGGGATTTCGCAATGTACCTTCGCCCCCACAAACGCCTCATATAACCGTTGGGTACGCGCCGAGGGTTGATTATCCAATTCGGCAAAGGCTATATACGGCTCCGACGCCATATGATGAATCTGGCCCGGCCCGGTCATGGCGCTGAGAATCCGGCAGAATCCCCCCACAACGGGTTTTTCGCCCAATACCGCCCGTAGCTGCCCCGCCGCTTCCACCCCATTTTGCAGCGGCACGACCATTGTATCCGGCCCAATCATCGGCTGAATAGCATGGCCCGCGTCGCTGACCTGCCACGTCTTGACCGCCACCAACACCACATCCACCACCCCAACATCGGCGGGATGGTCGGTTGCTTGGGCTGGATGAATCACAAAATCCCCCTTGATGCTGGTCACACGCAGGCCATTTTCCCGAATCGCCGCCAAATGTGCTCCGCGTGCAATAAACGTAACATCCTGACCGGATTCCGCCAAGCGTCCGCCAAAATACCCACCGACTGCCCCTGTCCCAAAAACTGCAATTTTCATACCTCGTACCGTCCCCTTGCATGGAATCGAAACTTGTCGCATATTATAGCCATCATTCTCAGACTCAATCACAAGGTAAATGCCCTTATGTGGCCCTTTAAGCGCAAAAAAGATTCCGACGGCCCGATTCCATACGATTCGACGCCGACACCCAGTACACCCCCCAAACCTGCCGCCCCGCCCAAACTCCCCTCCGAGTCGCGCAATTGGGCGGTGGTTGTGTTGGATAAACAAGCCGGTAGCGGATCTGGTGCGAATCTGGATGACGTACTTATGGCCGACCTGCAAATGGAGCGTGATGAAATCGGGCGCTTCTACCAATCGGCAACTCCCTTTGTGGCGGTTCAGCGTGTGACCCAAAAATTTGCCGAAAACGCTGTCCGCCGTTTGGCATTAGCGGGGGTCAAGGCCAAAGCCGAAACGATGAGCGAACCCGCTGCTATGCCTGCTGCTGCCCCCGTTCAAATCCCAACGGCAGGTGATTTCAGCGTGGTTCTGGTGGATACGGGCCGCAAAAAATTGGAGGTCATCAAAGTCATTCGTGGCGCTACCGGACTCGATCTCAAAGAAGCGAAAGACGCCACCGAGTCCACCCCAGCGACGATTATCTCAGGCATCAGCGAGCAAAAGGCCCAACAAATCGCCCGTGAACTCCAACGAGTTGAGGCAGTGGTTCAAATGGTGCAAGGGTCTGCTCCGTTGGATCTATCCCCCCAAGCGACGGCGTACCCCGACATCCCCAATCTGCTGAAGGGCCAATGGAACGTAGTGCTTCACAACGCTGGGTCGAACAAAATCAATGTCATCAAGACCATCCGCGCCGCAACCAACCTTGGCCTTGCCGAAGCCAAAGACCTCGCCGAATCCACCCCCGTGACGATTCTTACAGGCCTTAGCGAAGCCTATGCCCAACAGTGGGTGATGCAATTTCAGAAAGATGGTGGCACCGCCCAAATGGTTCAGGGTTCAGCCCCAGTAGCCGTCGCCGATGTCGTTCCAAGCCCTTCGACGGGTGGCTGGAATGTGATCTTGGTCAATTGTGGCGACAACAAAATCATGGTCATCAAGGCCATTCGGGAACACCTTGATCTTGGTCTAGCCGAAGCCAAACATCTCGCTGACCGAACCCCCTCCCTGTTGGTCAATCAGATTGCTGAGGGCAAGGCCCACGAATTTGCCCGCGATTTACAGGCCGCTGGTGCAACTGTCCAAGTCGGCCCAAGTTAAACGGAGCGCCCATGACCCCCACCCCCCTGCCTCTGGTCAGCATCATCATTCCCGTCCGCAACGAATCGGCGTTTATTGAAGGCTGCCTCAGCGCGATTCTGCAACAGGATTACCCCGCCGACTGCATAGAAATCCTGATTGCCGATGGCGAATCCGATGACGACACGGTGGCGAAAATTCAGGCCTTTAACGACCCGCGTATCCGCATTTTTCCCAATCCGGCCCGCCTGCAATCACACGGCCTCAATCTGCTAATTGACCACGCACGCGGCGACATCATCGTGCGGGTGGATGGGCATACCCTCCTCGCACCGGATTATGTGCGAACCTGTGTGCGTGTCTTGCAGGCAACCGGGGCGGATAACGTCGGCGGCAAACAAAACGCCATCGGGATGACGCCAATGGGTCGCGCCATTGCCACCGCCAACGCTTCATGGTTTGCTGTGCCCAGTGGTTTTAAGGTCAGTGGTGAGAGCGGCCCAACGGATACGGTCTTTTTGGGGGCATGGCCGCGTGAGGTGTTTGAGCGCGTCAGCAAATTTGAGCCAGCCTATCACCCCAACGAAGACTATATGTTCAATTATCGCATCCGGCAGACAGGCGGCGTGGTCTATCTGTCGCAGGACATCCACTCGACCTATATCGGGCGGCAGTCACTCGATAAACTGTGGCGGCAGTATTTCAATTATGGCTATGCCAAAGCACAGGTCGCGCTGGATATGCCAGAATCGCTGCGCCCCCGTCATCTGGTCGCCCCATTATTCGTCGCGGGACTATTCGGTGGTGCGGGGCTATCCCTGCTCTCAAAAAAGGCCGCCCGCTTATGGCAGTTCGTCCTGATGCTCTATGGCCTCGTCATGGGTATCGCCACTGTACAGGCCATCCACGAACAGGTAGACGACCCCTCCGAACAGCAGTCGCAATTGTGGCGTGTGCCGTTGGTCTTTGGCACACTCCATCTGGCATGGGGCAGCGGTTTTTGGGCACGGCTGTATCAGGTTTGGAAAGAACATGAAAAGACCGCCTGAAATTCGTTCTAGCGTCTGAGAATCAAGGCTCCGGCAGTTCTCGCAAGGTCGCGTAAAGGGGTTCTAGCCAGCCTTGTGAGAACCAAAGGATAGAGGGCAGCGTAGGGCGGTCTGCGAGAATTCCTTTTTGGTGTATTTCATTTTTTCGGTGGCATGGGACACATCCCCGCATGATTTGGCGCAATGGAAGCCAACCTCAGCCGCTGGTTGAAAAAGCACAGCTTAAAAAGCGGAACCTGACTTTTCAACAGATTGGAACATCATTTTTTAAGGTTGGTCTCTTAAAGTCTCGATCCAGCGAACAATTTCTGGATCAGCATCTTCACCAGCTAATCGAATGTATTCATCTAGATCGTTGAGTGCCTTTTGTTTTTCGCCGATCTCATAAAAAATTTGACCTCGCGCCAAATAACCTAGAGGGGATGTAGGGACAAGCTTGAGAAAGGTATTTACATCTAAAAGTGCCTCGAGATAGCCCTTTTGGTCCAGATAAAGTCGGCTACGCAATAGATAGGTATCAGCATTTCTCGGCCTATCTGGTGCCAGTGATATAGCTGTGTTGAAGTTGTCTAGCGCCTCCTCGAGCATATTTTGGCTGAAGTAATAGCGGCCTAACTCGGTGTGAGCAAGGTAATTGTTCGGATCTAACTCGAGGGCATGATTGTAATCCATAAGGGCAAGTTCAAACATAGACTGACTGTAGTAAATAAGTCCTCGTATATAAAAAAGCATTGACTCAGAAGGTCGCTGCTCGATGGCTATGCTAATATCGTCTAGGGCTTTTTCATATTCTTCAAATCTCATGAAGACTAAAGCCCTTATACTATAGGCGGATGCATCATTCGGATTGAGTTCGATGGCTTTATTGAGGTCATTGAGGGCGGAGTCATAGTTTCCAGTGTCGTAGAAAGCTCTTCCTCGCTCTCGATAATAACCCCGCCCTTCTGGATTCAACAAAATGGCGGTGTTAAAGTTTTTAATAGCTTCATCCGGTAGCAGCAATTCCGCATAACAACCACCTCGAAGATAAAACACTGCCGCATGTTCAGCCTCCGGTTTTATTGGCAGTAAATTTTCAGCAGTGTTTAAATCGTCAATAGCCATTAGATAATCATTCATAGCAAAATAGATTGTTGCTCGGCCCAGATATGCTTTATATGAGTTTGTCTCTAAGTTGATGGCTTCGTTGAAATCATCAAGGGCAAGTTGCATATTAGATTGGAAACGGAGATATGCCCATCCCCGAGATATATAGACTTCTAGATTTTCTGGAGATAGGACGATAGCCTCTGAATAGTCTGAGATCGCCTGCTCCCCATTTTGGAGACCATAGTTCGCATTTCCTCGTAAGATATATCCATCAGGGACTGTTGAATCTAAACTGATGATTTTATCGCCATCCAATAACGCAAGTGCATAGTTTCCAAGTTGTAGTTGGGCTTTACCTCGCTCAATGTAAGCTGGAAGAAAAAGTGTATCGAGATTAATTGCTTGGGTAAAAATTTCAATGGCTTTTTCATAATTGCCAGCTTCAGCATAAGTTATTCCCTCTTCAAGATAATCCTCTGCTGATGGCTCTGTTGATACAGTCGCAGTTGGAGTGAATATTTTTTGTTCGGAAGATAATGAATTCGCTTCACCATCGATCAGAAATACGCTAAGGATTAATACAGGTAAAATTGGCAACATAAGAATATTTTTTGTTCTTGAGTTCACGACTTAATTCCTTTGAAGCGAATTTGAAAACAGATAAACAACCTAATCCGTGTGAAGTCCTAACCCGTCCAAGCAGAAACCTGTCACAGAAGCAACATCAAGTCAGCGACCCCCAAAACACCCGCCAAATTTTCAGACCGCCGCTAATCCAAATTCGACTCAATTAGCCGTTCCACAATCACCACATCGCGCCACACACCATCCAATTTGCCGTGTTTTTCATAGACCCCTACCTCGCGGAAACCATGTTTTTGGCACAGCCGACGTGAGGCCGTGTTCTCGATAAATATCCGTGACAGCACCTTCCAAAAGCCTGCCATTTCGCACGCCGGGATAAACGCCGCCATCAGCGCATCGCCCACCCCCTGCCCCTTTGCCGAATTTGCCACATACACCGAAAATTCGGTAATGCCAGCATAACATTCCCGTGTGCGATAGGTGGAGGCATGTACCCACCCCACCACCTCACCCGCCTGTTCCGCGACCAGCAGGGGATGATGGGCCGCATCGAACCACGCCAGAATATCCGTCGGTGTGCGCTCGATTATCTCAAACGTCGCTGACCGCCCCCGAATCCCCTCGTTATAAATCGCGGCAATCGCGGCGGCATCCTGTAGTTCGGCAGGCCGAATCGTCAACATTTCGTTTTCCCTCATAGCAAATTTGATCCTTGTATGAGCATAGCACTCCTCGCGCCATGCCCATTTGGAATTTTTTCATAAGGGGTTAGGGACCGCATGGAAAGGAGACCAGACCAAAATGGGGGCTAGGCAGCCCAAGTCTGAGGCAAGTCCTGATGCTCAGCCGGTGGCATGTGCGGATACCAGCGCTCAAAAACGGTTCGCCAGTCCTCATTTAAGACATGCATCCGCACCTGAAGAAGTTGATGGTCGACTTGGCGTGTCCAGCGCATCTGGGTCGTGACAATGGTAGGAACATGTATTGTTTTCTATGTTCGTAGACCGGACAGTTTAACGTAATTCATAGACCAACCGCAACGCCCTATCGCGTGACCCACTCCAGATAGGCTCAGTCACCAACGATCTACGAATTGGAGTAGACACGCTGGTACACGAACATAGAAAACAATACAGTTCCTACCAATGTCACGACCCATCATCAGGCCAAAACGGGCCGTCGAGCAGAGGCGTGCGGCCTTTTATGACCCAAGGTGCTTGTTGACGGCGGCTACTAGATCTTTTATGGTACACGGCTTGGCGAGAAAGCCAACCGACCCTAACACCGTGCCCTCTTGGATAATTGACGGTTCGGTTTCTCCCGTCAAAAAGACAACCGGAATATGCGCCGTTTGCGGATTCTGTCGTAGCTGGGCAATCATCGCAAATCCATCCAACACAGGCATTGCGATATCAGAAAAGATTAAGCCGGGCTGATGTTGTTGGGCCAATGTGAGGCCAACTTCACCATTTTCGGCCCCGATGGTTGCGTAGCCCTCTAGCTCAAGTACACTGAGTAGTTCAGTTCGAATGGCTTCATTATCCTCAATGACCATGACTGTTTTCATATCCATCCCTACTTATCTAGCGGTGTTTGGGGAAGTGTGACGATAAATGTTGTTCCTTGTCCAGCTTCACTCTCAAGGGTAATGGTGCCGCCATGTAGCTCAACCGACTGCTTGGCAATGACCAACCCCAGTCCAGTACCCGATACTTTCTTGGCGTTGCTGGCTCGGTGGAATGGTTCAAACAAGCGTGCTTGTTCATCACTTGGAATGCCAATGCCTTGATCTTGGACCCAGAATATGATCTGGTCTAGCTCACAGCTTGCGGTAAATTTCACAGCACTTTGCTCAGGCGAATATTTGAGGGCGTTCGATAGTAGATTACCCAAGATATGGTGGAGCAGTTTAGCATCCGCATACACCGTATTGCATAAGAGGCCGTCCGAGAAGTTAAGGAGTTGGAGGGGTGGCAGCCCGCAACCGGGCCAAACGGCGTACCATGAGATGGGACATAGCAAGATAAATCATGGTATCGGCGGAGTGGAGATGGAACTCAACATCTTTGTAGAGCCGACGATAGAGGTTGAGCCAAGCGAAGGTGCGTTCGACCACCCAGCGACGCGGTAGAACTTGGAAACCTTTATGCTGAGGGTCGCGTTGGGTAATGTCGACCTCAAGCTGGTAGTCGCGTTGGGCGACCTCCGCAAAGCGTCCGCCATAAGTCCCATCGGCCCAAATGTGTTTCAGACGTGGGCAATGCTCACTCACCCATTGCAACAACCACGTCCCCACTTGCCCGTCATGGTAATGTGCCTCAGCCACGAAGGCTTTGACCACATAGCCCAGCGTGTCTACCACCACATGACGTTTACGACCTTTCACCTGCTTCCCTCCATCATAGCCCCTCAGCCCTCTTTTTCCGTCGTTTTGACGGATGGGCTATCGATACTCACGGCGCTAGGTGTGGGCTCTTTGTGGACTTGCTCGCGGATTTGTTGATGCAAGGCCGCATGAATCCGCTGCCAATCCCCACGCTTGCGCCATTGGCTGTAATACTCGTACACCGTGCTTTTGGGCGGAAAATCGTGCGGCAGCATCGCCCATTGACACCCGGTTTTCAATACATAAAAAATCGCATTCAGGACCTCGCGCAGATCCACTTCCCGATGCCGACCTCCCCATTTCCCCGCTGGCAGCAACGGTTCGATAATTTCCCATTCCTCATCCGTCAGATCACTCGCATACGCCCGTCTTTCCATCTCATTTCCTCCTCCTTATTTTTTTCTCCTCCTAGTTTACCTCAACTTCTCGGACGGCCTCTTAGCCATCAAAAAGGCACAAGGGATTCCACTGGGGAAACCTAAAGGAACCCGTCAAAATAGTATGTATGATCAGGATCGAGAACGGATCATTGATTTATTAAGGCTGGGGGTATCGGTGCGTCGTATTTCCACACTCCATCTCAGATATGGCGATCCTTCAAGCTTAAACTATTATGTCAGAACCCGAACAGGCCAATCGCCAAGGAGACCAGACCAAAACGGGGACTAAAAAGCAAAAGTCGCAGGCCGGTCTATAGGAGGCAAGATAAGCCAGACAATTAGCAATAAGCTTTGCCCTTATTTTAAACCCCCTTATGCTGCATCAATTTATCTCAACAAAACGTCCCTTTTCTTTGGTCACTTCCCTTGCTCCCGTTTTGGTCTGGTCTCCTATAAGTGTTTTCGGTTCCCAGGGTCGTGGCAAGAATCTCGGCATTTGCCATCTTCACTTCATGCCCCAACAGGCTTTTCGCCTAGTTACCGCAGTGGAACAATACGCATTTGTCAGGGTCATCCACGTAGTCGTCGAGCGCCGGAATCCCCAGACCGGAACCAACAAGGATTTGCGAGACAAGCCAGCGCGCCTGATTCGTTTCGACGATTTGCATCCGCTTGTTGAGATGGGATTCCTGAGCCGAGAATCCCGATTTGTTTGGGAGATTAGCTGGTACAATCTCCCCACCATGAGGGAACTTTCGAGAATGTGATCGGGGGCAAAAGCACAGTTCTTCCAATTATCGACAAAATAAAGGACTAAAGTTGCGGCAGTGCTCTACTGCTTCTATAATGGTTTGATGGTACTGCCGATTCTAACTACGAAACTCCATATCCCACCGACGCGATCTAAAGCTGTTAAGCGTCCCCATTTGATGGAACAACTGGAGGCGGGGCTGTCGGGCAAATTGACCTTGATCTCTGCTCCGGCTGGTTTTGGCAAGAGTACCCTTGTCAGCGAATGGATTATGTCAAGTCAGCAGTCCGCTGCATGGCTTTCACTCGATGAGGGAGATCGTGATCCGTTTGATTTTCTCACATATGTGGTTGCCGCGTTGAATACCATCGCGCCGCATATTGGTGAAGAGATGGCGAGATTGCTGCAATCGCCTCAACCACCACCTATCCAGTCCCTTATAAAGATCTTGATCAACAAGATTACAGCAATCGATGCTGAATTCATTCTCATTCTGGACGATTACCACATCCTTGACAACGAATCCATCGACACTGTTGTTGCCTTCCTCATCGAATATCTGCCCGCACAGATGCATCTGGTCATCACAACCCGTGAGGATCCATCGCTGCCACTGGCGCGACTGCGAGCACGAGGGCAGTTAAGTGAACTGCGTGCGGCTGATCTGCGCTTTTCTTATGAGGAAGCCGCGGCATTCCTCAATGAAGTGATGGGGTTAGATCTGTCTGCAGATGACATTTCCAAATTGGAAGCACGCACCGAAGGCTGGATTGCTGGACTTCAACTCGCGGCGATCTCAATGCAGGGGCGGGAGGATGTTCACGAATTCGTCAATCGATTCGCGGGCGATCATCGCTTTATTGTTGACTACTTGGTCGAGGAAGTGCTGCAACATCAGCCCGAAAGTGTCCGCAACTTTTTGCTCCAAACATCTATTCTTGATCGGCTGAGTGCCTCGCTCTGCGCGGCGATCACCAATCAGGTGGAAAACCTTACCCTGTTGGAGAATCTTGAACGCGGAAATCTATTTGTCATCCCACTTGACGACGAACGCCAGTGGTATCGCTATCATCATCTTTTTGCCGACGTTCTACGCGCACACTTGATGAAGGAGCAGCCCGATCAGATACCGATTTTGCATCAACGAGCAAGCGTGTGGCATGAGAACCATAATTCCTCCGGCGATGCAATCCGCCACGCACTTGCTGCGAAAGCCTTCGAACGAGCGGCGAAACTGATCGAACTCAGATGGTCAGCTATGGATAGGAGTCGTCAACATGCCAGATGGCTTCGCTGGGCAAAAGCACTCCCAGAAGACCTCATTCGCACTATGCCAGTGCTCAGCGTTGGCTATGCGTGGGCTTTGTTGGATAACGGCGAACTAGAGCCTGCCGAGGCTCGCCTACGAGATGCCGAAAAAGCCCTTGAAACGATGCCTGACAGATTGATCATCGCAGACGAAGACGAATTTCGGGTACTGCCGTCGACAATAGCTTCTGCCCGTGCCTATTATGCGCTCGCCCTAGGTGATGTACCGAGTACCGTCCAGTATGCTCAACAGGCACTCGACGGACTGCCGGAAGATGACCATCTGCGGCGTGGAATTCCCGCATCTCTGCTGGGGCTGGCGTCCTTAACCAGCGGAGACCTGAAGTCCGCCTACCGCTCCTTTGCTGCTGCCCTGACGAGCTTTCAGATGGCAGACAACATTATCTTTGCTATCACTGGTACCTATGTCCTAGCTGACATCAGGCTTACACAGGGTCGTCCGCGGGAGGCAATCTCGCTCTATGAAAGGTCATTGCAGCTCGCAGCCGCGCAGGGTGAGCCTCCAATGCGAGGCACAGCCGACCTGCATCTAGGATTAAGTGAATTACACAGTTTGCAAGGCAACCTGGAAGCTTCCAGACAACACTGGCAGAAAAGCGAGGCGCTCGGTGAGTATGCAGCATTACCGCGTTGGAAGTATCGTCGGTGCCTGGTACAGGCACGCATTAGGGAATCCCAGCAAGACCTGGGAGGCGCTCTCGAGTTGCTCGATGAGGCAGAACAGCTATATCTCAGGGGTCCCGTTCCCGATATCCGCCCCATTGCAGCCTTAAAGACGCGGGTGTGGCTGCTGCAAGGCAGATTGAGCAAGGCGCTCGACTGGGTACGGGAACAGGGATTGTCTGCTGATGATAATCTCAGCTATTTGCGTGAATTTGAGCATATCACGCTGGCAAGGGCGCTTATCGCCCGCTATCAGCATGATGGGTTAGTCGATTCCATTCACGACGCTTTAAGGCTCTTAGAGCGGCTTCTGAGCGCGGCGGATTCGGGTGAACGTTGGGGAAGCGTCATCGAAATTCTTGTGATAATGGCACTTGCTCATCAAGCCCGGGGTGATACGCCATCTGCGCTGATTTGCTTGGAGAATGCCCTTAATCTGGCTGCACCGGAGGGATATGTTCGCATCTTTGTCGATGAAGGCTTAGCAATGAAGCAGCTTTTGTCCGAGGCTGCTGGTCAAGAACTCATGCCAGAGTATACCCGCAAACTGCTGGCAGCCTTTGAAGCTCAACAGCATCACCCCGATAGTTTGTCTCAAGTTATGTATCCAGATTTACGACTGTTGATCGACCCGTTAAGTGAACGCGAATTGGAAGTCCTGCGATTGGTTGCTGAAGGTCTCTCAAATCATGAGATTGGCAAACGCTTGTTTCTCGCATTGGATACCGTCAAAGGACACAACCGGCGCATTTATGCCAAGTTGGGCGTTCAACGCCGCACCGAAGCGGTTGCCCGTGCCCGCGAATTGGGTTTGATTTAGCACCTGTCCCCCTTTGCAAAAAACAACACCCCTAACAACACCTTAGTGTCTACAAGCGAATACCACTTAGGCGATAGGCTTCCTTATACATCGAAGAAAATGTAGAAGGAACAGAAAATGTCATATTCAAAGCAGTTGTTTCTTATAGTTGTGGTGTTGATGACTCTGGCAACATCAATTGGAGGCGTCATTGCCCAAGAAGGCACAGAATTTGATCGTTCTGGCTTTCGCCCTGATGCTCCAGCCTATGGTGTGCGTGGTGCTCACGCTGTTGGCACACGCGGCCTACTTATCGATGGTAATGCACCACTAGACCTCACCATCTGGTATCCGGCAGAAGCCGCAGGCAACACAGAAGAAGTCATCGCTTACCCTTATGCAACCAACCCCGATACAACGATGGGCATGGAGCCAACAGTTACCGGAATGGCGATCAGTGATGCGCCGTACAATCTTGAAGCGGGTTCATATCCACTAGTCATTCTTTCGCATGGGTTTTCACTGGGGCGTACTGGCTATGCCTGGTTGGCGGAACATCTCGCTTCGCATGGGTTTGTGGTAGTTGCACCCCAGCATTACGAACTGGTCGATGAAACAATCAGCGACTTTTGGCGTGCCGCGATTACCCGTCCGCAGGAAATTGTAACGGTTCTGGATTATGTAGAGTCGAATGAGAAATTTGCGGGTCTCGTAGATATGGAACGGGTTGCAGTTGTTGGTCATTCTTACGGTGGGTACACGGCTTTAGCCCTAGCAGGCGCCCGCATCGACATCGAAGGGATGGAAGCACTTTGCGAGTCGGCAGAACAATCAGGCGATCCGAATGCATGGTTATGTGGCATGGTCTTACCCTATATTTCAGATATGGCTGAATTGGCAGGTTTTGACACAGTACCAGATGGCTTATGGGACTCGTGGGGCGACTCGCGGGTGGACGTAATCGTATCAATGGCGGGTGACGCCTATTTCTTCAACGAAGCCGGACTCGCTAACATCTCAATTCCGGTGATGGCAATCGGTGGCACTGGCGATACGGGGACGCCATACCTGTGGGGAGCACATCCCACATATGAATACGTCTCCAGCGCAACAAAGGGACGTGTCGCACTGGAAAATGCGGAGCATATGATCTTCGGTGCGACGTGTGAAGCCCTACCGTGGTTCACGGAAATCGGCTTCAACGCTTACTGCTCCGACCCCGTATGGGATATGGATCGCGCTCATGATCTGGTTAACCACTTCACAACCGCCTTTCTGCTGGCGACATTGAAGGGGGATGTTGACGCCGCCGCTCTACTTGAACCGGATGCTGTCCAGTTCAACGGCATCCGTTACGACGCACAAGGATTCTGATTGCGCTTTGCAGCGAGTCAGGCAGGTTTTCAAATGAACTGTCTGGCTCACCTCTAACCCCATAGAGTTGGCAACAGTGCAGCCCGGCTGCATTTGTCATTTTTGGGTGAACTACCGTCCTTGCTCTCATAGAAAAACAACACCTCGTATCAACACTTAAGTGTCTACACGGTAACACTGCTTCATCGATAAGCTATCTATACATTGAACACGTGGCATAGGTTGCCATCACAGACAAGGCAGAAGGTAATGTCGGACGAACGAAGTGAACCCACGATCTACGAAATCAGAATCAAAGGACATTTAGATTATCAATGGGAAGACTGGTTCGAAAATGTGACCATCCACCTTGAAGACAACGGTGAAACACTTCTGATCTGTTCAGTAATCGATCAGGCAGCACTACATGGCTTGCTCAAAAAGATACGCGATTTAGGTATTCCCTTGATTTCGGTCAATCGCGTTGAATCCGACGGCGACCAATGATCACGGTTTAGTGCATCGTATATCACATTCAGAAGGAGAATTTGAAATGAACGGTACGACCGAGCTTTCACAACGCAAAATCGCCCGCATCGCAGGTGTCTTGTATCTGGTGATCTTCTTTGCAGGTATCTTCGCGCAGTTCATCGTGCGAGATAGCCTGATTATCCCCGGCGATGCCGCCGTTACTGCCGCTAATATTATGGAGTCGGAAGGGCTGTTTCGCATGGGCATTGCTGCCGACTTCGTCATGATTATTGCCGACATCACCATCGCACTGATGTTTTATCTGCTGCTTAAACCTGCCAACCAAGCGCTGGCACTGCTGGCGGCGTTTTTCCGCCTAGCGCAGGCAATCGCACTCGGCATCAATCTGCTGAACCTGTACTTTGTGGTTGAATTACTCGGCGACGCGAACTACTTAGGGTCGCTCAATACGGAACAATCTGAATCGCTGGCATTGTTCTTCGCCAATGCCCATGCGATGGGCTACCGTTTCGCGCTGATCTTCTTCGCCGTGAGCATCTTCATTCTGGGATACCTGATGGTGAAATCACGCAGTATCCCGTCCATTCTGGGCTTCGGCTTGGTGCTTGCTGCAATCGGGTATCTCATCGATGGCTTTGCTGGTTTCCTGCTGCCGAATTATGCCGATTACGAAGAAGTGTTGAGCATGGTTGTTTTTACCCCCGCCGTTATCGCGGAATTGGCAGTCGCGGTGTGGTTGCTGGTCAAGGGCGAACGCCGCAACACCACCAACCAGAGTATCACACAAGCCGAACCGATGGGGGTTTAGTGTGACACCAACTTCAAACGAGGCAGCGGTAACAGTGCTGCTGCCTCTCAAATCAATCTACCGAACAAGGAGCGAAAATATGTCAAAGACAACCCTTCCAAAATCCAATCAAGAACTTAATGTCTCCTTCCGCGCCAAAAGCGCAGGTGTTTCGCTGGTCGTCATTTTTATGGTTGGTGTCTACTATCTGGTGAACATGTTAGGATTGCTGCCCTCAGACGAAGCCCCACCCGATGGCGCTCTCAGACTCATCCTCACCTCAGCCGTCCTCGTCACCGTCATCGAAATCGTGCTGCAAATTGTGCTGGTTATCGGTGCGGGCAAAGTCGAAACTGCTTCCGAGGAGGAAGCCCTCATCAGTATGCAGGCATCGCGCAATGCTCATCTGGTTTTGCGGGCTGGCGTTGTAATCGCTTTTCTCATCCTTTTCGCAAAGGCGACCCTGTTCATGATCGCTAGTACGCTACTGTTGGCGTTTTTCTTGGCGGAAATTGTTCGCTTTGGGTCGCAGGTTTTCTACTATCAGCGTGCAGCATAATCCAAGCATATATAAGGAGGAAATTCCCATGAAAGCCATCATTAGCACGAAGTACGGATCACCTGATTTTCTCGAACTGCGCGAGGTCGAAAAACCGACACCACAGGACAACGAAGTTCTGGTCAGAATTTACGCGGCGACCGTCACACGCGGTGATGTGATGTTGCAAAAGCTGCCAACGGTCGCCTATCTTCCCCTGCGATTTTTGTTCGGTGTGAATAGGCACCAGATTTTGGGTCATGAATTCGCCGGAGAAATCGAAGCGGTTGGCAGTGCGGTGACAAAATTCATGGTCGGTGATGTTGTATTTGGCACGCCAACCGGAGCGCGTTCAGGTTCTCACGCCGAATACGTCGCTGTGCCAGAAGATGGAATCATCGTCACAAAACCCGCTACTGTGACATTTGAAGAAGCTGCGGCTATTCCAGTTGGGGCGCTAACCGCCCTGCAAATTCTGCGGAAAGGCAATGTCGCTCGCGGACAGAACATCCTGATTTATGGGGCATCCGGCAGCGTTGGAACCTATGCCGTGCAAATCGCCAAACATTTTGGGGCAACCGTGACGGGTGTATGCAGCGCTGCCAACGTAGACATGGTGAAATCGCTTGGTGCGAGTCGTGTTATTGATTACACGCAGCAGGATTTCATTGAGAGCGGTCAGGCTTATGACCTCATATTCGACGCTGTTGGTAAGCTCGATACCAAAGCGGGTAAGCGCGTGCTCAAGCCGGGAGGCAATCTTGTTTCTATACAGACTTCGACCACAGAACGGGCAGAAGATTTGCACTATGTGCGGGAGTTATTGGAGGCAGGCGAGATCAAAGCGGTTATTGATCGGTGCTATTCGTTGGCACAGGTTCCCGAAGCGCATCGTTATGTGGAAACTGGACGCAAAAAAGGAAATGTTGTGATCACAGTATGAGATGTGAAAAGGATACGAGACAACATCTATCAGTGGCGGACCAAAATACCACTGATAGATGTTGAGTAATGATAACAAGACCAATGGTTGCGACGATCATCAGCCATTTTTATAATTGCCCCATGAAATTGCCAATGCTAACCACCAAATTCTATATCCCTCCGCCTCGACCGCAAAACGTTGCGCGTCCCCGTTTAACACGACAACTTAGCGAAGGGAGACCAGACCAAAACGGGGGCAAGGGAAGTGATCGAAGAAAAGGGACGTTTTGTTGAGATAAATTGATGCAGCATAAGGGGGTTTAAAATAAGGGCAAAGCTTATCGCTAATTGTCTAGCTTATCTTGCCTCCTATAGACCGGCCTGCGACTTTTGCTTTCTAGCCCCGTTTTGGTCTGGTCTCTTAAGCAACGGTATAACCAAGCGCAGGAATTGGCGGAAGATGAAGACTGATAAGACCGAAATCGAATTTGAAAAAAGCAGCGGCAATGTGTTCGCTGACCTCGGCCTGGATGACGCCGACGAGCTTTACCTACGCGCCGCCCTCGGTGCTCAAGTCATGGGAATCCTTCAAGAGAGAGGCTATTCCCAAAAAGAAGCTGCCAAGCTGCTCGGTATCAAGCAACCTGACGTTTCCGCCCTTATGAACGCTAAATTTCATCGGTTCAGCCAAGAACGCCTGATTAGCTTTCTCAACAAACTTGACCGCAAAGTGACCATTCAAATCAGTAATCACAAGCCGGGTGAACCGTATCAGGAAGTTGGCCTCGCTTAGCAGGAGGCCTCTTGATAGCAAGAGCCCCAAAAACAGCAGATGCGCTGGACACGCCAAGGTGCCCATCAACTTCTTCAGGTGCGGATGCATGTCTTAAATGAGGACTGGCGAACCGTTTTTGAGCGCTGGTTTCCGCACATACCACCGACTGAGCATCAGGAATGTCCTCAGACTTGGGCGGCCTAGCCCCCGTTTTGGTCTGGTCTCCTAAGTCAGTAGACATATCGAAAAAGATCTATAATAGAAATGCCTCCTTAGTATCTTCGTCCCAAAACAAATTTTCTGCGGCTTGTGGCTAGCTTGGGGAAAAAAATACAGCGGCGTATATTTTTGTTGACTTGGGGTGGGGTGCTTTCCCAGCTATCCCATAGTGTCAGGATCGGGGTCTATCAAACTGGGTCACGGGTTGCGGTAGATTTCGTGTGTTCCGACTCGCCGTAAAGTAATCAAGTCGTCTTCGATTTTAAACGTCATACGGTAGTGAAGATCAATCCGGGCCTCCCAAATACCATCTCGATTCACCATTTTTTTAACTTGCAGGGTAGGATGTCGCATGTTTTGGATTAGCTGCACTAGCTGGCGGTCAATTTTTTTGCGGATGGGTGGGGGTAGCTTGACGTACTGTTTGAGGAATGGCTTAGTTCTCTTCAGTTTCCACATGGCGGTGTAAATCAGCGATTAAGTCTTCTACATTATCAAACTCCTCGACCTCGCCTCGCGCTATAGCCTCATCTACTTCTCGCTCCCCTGCTTGCCACTCGTCTGTCCAGAACCACACTTGGTCTTTGGGGATTTGTTTAGGTCGCTCCAATCGAGAAATAACTGGGCCTAACTCTCGGCGCAGGCGATTGATCTCTTTAGCCAGTGAACCAGCTTGGTCAAGCAAAAAAGCTAACCGGGTCATTTTCCCGTAGGTGGTAGATAGTTGAGTTGGTGTATATGCGGATTTATCCATAGTGATTGCATTTTAGCATGTTCGTCTACCTTAGCCGGTGAAGAGAATATATCCAGTCTAATCCTTACGCGAAAACGAACATTTTCTGTACTGCTTTTCATCAGCGAAAAACACTGTTATTATGACAACAATCCTTATACTCCACTGCCTTTTCAATTAACCCTATGTCGTCACCCCAAACCATCGCCTATTTACGGGTTTCCACCACCGACCAAGACTTAAAGAAAAACCGCTATGATATTTTGCAGCTTGCCAATGAGAAGGGCTTGGGGCAGGTAGCGTGGGTGGAAGAAACCGTCTCGGGGCGGGTCTCGTGGAAAAAGCGCCGGATTGCTGACATCCTCGACCAACTTCAGGCCGGGGATCATCTCATTGTCAGCGAACTATCGCGGTTAGGGCGCTCCATGTTGGAGTGTATGGAAATCCTCTCCATCGCTTCACAGAAGGGCATCCATCTTTATGCGGTCAAAGGCAACTGGCGATTGGACAATTCCATTCAATCCAAAATTGTAGCGATGGCCTTTTCGATGGCTGCCGAAATTGAACGCGACCTCATCAGTCAGCGAACCAAAGAGGCACTTGCGGCAAGAAAGAAAACAGGCATTACACTGGGCCGACCCAAGGGGGTTGGCAAGAGTAAGTTGGATGTCTACCGCCCCGAAATTGAAGCTTTACTTGCTAATGGGTCTACCCAAACCTTTATTGCTAAGCGGTATGAGACAACAGGGGCCAACCTCAGTCGCTGGTTGAAAAAGCATGACTTGAAACGGGTCGCCTGACTTTTCAAAACGCTGGAACGTTTCTAGGTTAAAGTATTCCAAACGATGATAAATATTGAGGCTAAGGCAAGCTTATGGGTCATTTCAGTTGATAGACCCATTTAAGTTTCTTGAGACCCAACAAGCATTTGCTACGATTTCTACATCTATCCAAATATCAGCGCATGAACCGCCATAACCGTATAGTACCATTGGAGCTTCCAGTAACTAAAAGATGATTATCTGGGCTAAAAACAGCATATTCTATTGCATCTATACCTATATCTACGAAGCTATAAATTGATGCATCACTTTCGATATCCCATAAGTTGTTGCCAATTAGCAGTAGCTTATTGTCAGGGCTTAATGATATTGCCATACGCCCACGAGCGATACTTGGAGAGCCAACTAGCGATAGCGCCTTTAGAAATTTCCAGTTTTGCGCATCCCATACCTGTGTATATCCACTGCAATCATGTAAAATTAGGAGTGAACCATCTTTGCTAAAAGCAAATTGACCAGGAGGGCACAAGGAGCTATTTTCTAATCCAAGATTATTCTCAACGAGATATGGCTCGGTTCCCGAGGCTAAGTCCCAAAGCATTAAGCCTTGTGGGGTTGATAACACTAAAAGCATTGCAGTAGGGCTAAATATGGCGTCACTCGCTTCAGAATTTAGCCCATTCAAAAGTGTTGGTTGAGATACGGATCGAATATCCCAGATTTTGAGATTATGCTCTTTGCTGTCTCGACTAATGTTTGATGCAAGGGACATCAGCATGGATGCATCGGCTGAAAAGGAAAGTGTACGAATATCTGAGCGATGAGCATTTTCGATTAATGCTACACGTTGAAAAGTTTTAGTATCAATTATTTGTATATCGCCAATTTGTGTTGCTAATGCCAACAGAGTACCATCTGAACTGAGCGTAAAGGTGGTAATAGAAGAACTGTCGAACTCTTGAATAGCGTTATCCTCTTCACCAGTTTCCATATCTAGCATATGTAAATCAAGGTAATCACTATTGACAAAAAGATCGCCGAAACTAAAAAATAGCTTTTTACCGTCAGGGCTGAAAACAAGTCCATGCACTTTGGGAAGGTAAATTCCATATGTTGTTTTTTCTAGACTGGTTTCTATATCCCATATCCGAATAGCCCCGTCTCGATCACTTGATGCCACCAGTTTGCTGTCTGGGCTAAAGACAACGCCTATACCACCATTAAACACTACTTTTTCATGGATCGCCTCCAAGTCCCAGATTGCCACTGAGCCATAAATACTCGCTATTGCTAGAAATTTACCATCACGACTAAATAATAACTCCTCTCCTTGAGCTTTTTCCAAAAGATCAATTTCTTTTCCTACTCTTGTGTCAATCAAGTAAGTCCCCTGATTTGTACTGACTGCTAGCCGTTCACCTTTTAAGTCGAATTTTATGCTTCTAACTTCTTGATTAATAGGTATTTCAAATAGCATAGATACTAAATTCACATCCCAAATTTGAATGTCATTGCTCTCCGTTATAACAGCTAATTTTCTGCCATCAGTACTAAGAGAGATCTGTTGCATCTGACTAACTTGAAAGGTATTGACTTCTTGAAAGGTTTCAAGATTCCATACATAGATAATTCCATCGGAATACCCTGCTACCAATTGCTGTTGATCAGTGTCAAAAGCTAAGTCCATTACAAAACCTAAACGGCTACTAGGTGGATTTAGTGAGTTCCTTTCTGCCCCGGTTGGAAAATCCAAAACCTTGATGTTACCACTCGAGGTGGCTCCAATAAGCAGGTTGCTACTAGGAATTACCAAAGCCCGAGATAAAGGTTGACTTATTAAAGTTGGGCTTTTCATAAAATCATCTACTGAATACGACCAAATTCCGCTTTCACTGCTTGCTAGCAAATTTTCACCGTAGGGCCAAATTAATTGATGCAAGCCTCCATATCCGATAATTTGATCCTGTTCAATATAGAAAGATGATCCCGTGGGTTTTGGTGTAAGGGTTGGGCCGAAATGCGCTGACCTTAACATTCCACTTTTAAGGAGCGGCTTATCGTAGTTTATCGAAGAAAAACCTAAGAAAACTAAAATCACAATCCCCAAAAATGAGTAAATTGAGGCTTTCATGTTCTCCCTCTCTTCAAAAGCTAGGACCTACAGGATTTCTTCTGTAGGTCTCAATTTCAATGGCCAACCAATGATTAACTTAGGTTAGCCTCAATCGTTGAATTGAACTGATCGATTTTCACTAGAACCCCCTATCGATCAGTTCTGAGCTATGGTTGAAACGCATAGCCTGCCAATTCGTAATCAATTCCAACTAGATCGGGCTTATACCCTTCCTTTCGATCACTTATGGGCGTGAGGCCATCCTTTGTCCAAAACAGTTCAAGTAGGTAGTGATATATAGGTGGCTCATTACCGTCCCCAATTGGCATTGCGGCTATATCGGTATAAAACTGCTGGTTTCGCAGGATCACCCGATATTGAGATTGACCAGACTGATAAAGACCTTGGGGTGGTTCATTGCTTAACGGTCGCTCTTCAATCTCAACTACCCGTAGGCTATCCATTGATTTTCGGTGATATTCAAAAGCCTCCTCCATTATCTTCAGTTGGTTCCCCATAGCGTGTGCAGTACCCCATTTAATGGCAAGCTCGAAAATGGCTAGCACGGCATCAACAGCATTGAGCGTACTATTCTTGTTGAGTTTGTCATTGAAAATCATACCGTTCTGACCAATTGCAGGAAATCTTGCTTCAACTTCCTCTACGCTGTCAGGCGCGTCTATACCGGCTAGATCGGTTAACCTATTGAAGGCTTGGGCCCAAGTGATGTACCTCTCTCGAGGTAGAAAGTGAACGGAGGGGTTGGGATATCTTGCCGACCATATGTATGCAGGCACCCAGAGTCGAGGTACCGCTGGCATGTAATACTGCCGTGATGCATAAGTACGCAGATTTTCCAAGTTTACCTCGCCTCGGATTATTGCAGTCTCATACAGATTTCGTTTGGTCCATGGAGAGAGATGGTCATTTCTCTCATATGAATTCGGGACGTAGATATCCAACTCTACCAGTTCTTGGCTTGGACAAAGGTATACTTTGTATTTACCGTACCCATAGACACCTGATGTGGATACTAGGAAAGGGTTGTATAGACCACCGTTATAATCAGATGGCATGGGGACAGAACCATTGCCATAACTGCAAAATGGATATTGATTACCATTCTGACTCGGTTCACACTTCCGCTCAGGTGTTTCACCAATTAACCCCGTTGGATCAGTTAGATTGATAGGATTGTTTCCAACATAGGCATAGCGATTGGTCAATTCAAGAAAGTCCCTACTCTGAAACACACCTAAACTAGGATTATAGTACCGCGCTCGCAACTGCACCAAGTTATTCTGGTCAGTGGGTTCACCTGTGAAGCCGAAGAGCGTCTGGGTAGTTCCCTGCTCGCCCCAAGGCTCGCCGTAGGGAGCATAGTGACTCATCTGCAGTACACCCAAACTATCGTCCAAGACACTGCGGACACTACCCAAGCCGTCTTGCAACATCCACTCCCAGTTATTACTGCTGTCCTGTTGGGCTTGGATGCCGGTTGGGCCATGCACGAAGCGGTCTACCGCAGCCCCTGTGGTAGCAGTCAGCACCTTATACAAACCAGATTGGGTATCCAGCAGATATTGGGTCATATTCGCGCCGACGGTTTGGGTCAGACGTTGCCCCGTGCCATTGTAGGTATAGGAGGACCCACCTGCACTGAGCAAGCGGCTGGCCCGATCCCATGCGTAGGTTAGGGTGCCATCATCTGTCAGCCGACCTGCAGCATCATAGGCGATGGCTTGGGTTCCAACTTGGGAGAGGCGATTGGCCTCATCATAACTGCAACTGGTGATGGTGGGCGTGCCATTCACAGACGCCACCTGCAAAGTGCGGTTGCCCGCCACATCATACATCAGGGCATATTCACGGAAGGTCATGCCACTGGTACGTCCCCCGCGGCGATACTTTGCCCCTAACACGCGGCCTAACGCATCATAACCGGGGGTGGTGTCATCCAGCGCATACTGAATGGTATGCAGGTCATACAGCGGCCCACTCGATATAGCCAACTGCTTGAAACGCAGTGTGCGTCCGGTGGCATGGGGATGTTTGTCGGCAGTGTTGCGGATTTCCAACCAATGTGATCCTTCACTCGCCAAATTTAGGACGATGGTGCTATCTTCGCCAGTGCTGGTGGCATAACTGTCAATGCTCCGCCATAGGCTGTTATTGACGTAGATATCACAAATGCCATGATCAACACCTGTGCCGAGGGTCAAGGTGGCTTGTTTGCCAAAAAAGAGCAGCCGCAGCTTGGCTCCCGGCTCAGTGGTCTGCATAAACAGACCTGACGGCGACCACGCCCCTTGATAATAGTCTACTTGCGAATCGTCACTGAGGATAGTCTGGGGGCCTGTCCCGGTACCCAACAGCATCTCAACGGCTTGGGTACGGTTGCCTCGGGCATCCACCTCGTAGGCAAAGTGACCCAGAACATGGTTGTTGACGGTATGGCGCAGTTGACGCAAACGGCTGGCGGCATCATAGGTGTAGCGGCTGTGCATCCCATTGGGACGTTCGACCGCGACGAGCCGTCCGCTTTGGTCGTAGGCATAACAGGCGGTCTGGTCATCCCAGTCGGTCAAGCTGACCAACTGCCCACGGGCATCGTAGGTATAGGTGAGGGTTTGGTTATCCGGCAGACGCAATTCTGTCCGCAGCCCCCCCAGATTGTAGGTATAACTGACGGTCTGCTCGTAAGTCCCATCGCCATTGGTATCGAACTCGACAGCACCAACCCGGCGGGCTTGATCGAAGGTGTAGCGGGTGTTACGGATGGTGTCCACCCCATCGGATTCGCTCATAAGGGTGCGATTGCCCGCCGCATCATAGGTGAAGCTCACATCGGGCGTCGCTTTCGGGGTGGTTTCGTCCAAATGGAGACCAGACCAAAACGGGGGCTAGAAAGCAAAAGTCGCAGGCCGGTCTATAGGAGGCAAGCTAAGCCAGACAATTAGCGATAAGCTTTGCCCTTATTTTAAACCCCCTTATGCTGCATCAATTTATCTCAACAAAACGTCCCTTTTCTTCGATCACTTCCCTTGCCCCCGTTTTGGTCTGGTCTCTTATGAGAACGGCTTGCCTTTTATACTCTGCGGAGTGAATCCAACATAATTGCTGCGGTTCGAGGAATGCCCCTATGGTCGGGGGCGGGGCGTCCTTGATTACCCCGTTGATGATTGAGGTTTCGCATCACCATCAAGCCAAACGGTAGTGTTAGCCGCCATATTTCCGCTATGGACAGGTCGCTGCATCGTCTAGCCCGAACTGTTTTCGCTCATCAAAGTTCCCATTGACGATGAAATCACGGAACACCCGCGTGCAAGCATAACCAACATACTCGCGAACATCCGTATGCCACAGGCGAACTGTGAAATCGTCGCCATTCATTTCGCCGCTGCTCGTGATAGCCAAGCGACCATCGGGACTGAAGGCCACCCCCGTGACCTCATTGCGATGCCCACTGAGAACCCGGACAATCTGGCCCGTTGCCTTATCCCATAAGCGAGCCACATTGTCTGCACTGCCAGTTAAAACATAGCGTCCATCTTGGCTCATAGCGGCACTTATCATCGCGTATCGGGAGGCGGAGTCCCGATACAATTGAATCTGCCGACCCGTCTGGGCATCCCAGAGACGAGTGGTAAAGTCGTCGCTGCTGGTCAGGATATACCGTCCATCGGGGCTAAAACTGGCACTGCGAATGGCATCAGTATGACCCACTAATTCTTGGAGTAGTTCACCGGTTTGGGCATCCCACAGGCGCGCTGTGTTCTCCATAAATGGCCCTTCGGTTAAGATTATCTGCCCATCCGGGCTAAAGGTCACCAAAGTGCCAGTATTAGAGAAGGTGCGGATTAACTGACCACTTTGAGCATCCCACAGCCGAGATGTCTCATCTGTGCTACCAGTCAGAACGGAGCGCCCATCCGGACTAAAAGCTACTCCCATCACCCAAGAGGTGTGGCCCCGAAAGGTCTGCACCACTTCGCCTGTCTCAATATCCCACAGTTCGGCTGTCTTATCCCAGCGTCCCACCAGCAGTTGGCGACCATCTGGGCTTAGGACAAAGTCAGCTAACATAAGGGTGTCATCTGGATTGATACGAAGCGACTTCAATTCTTCACCCGTCTGAATATTCCACCAGCGAATGGTATTGTCATCACTGCCGGTGACCAGCGCACTGCCATCGGGTGTCACATGAAGGGTACGGATTGCCCCAGTATGCCCTTGAAAAATGGGGAAGGGAGAGCGAGGTTCCAAACTCCATATCCGCGCGGTATTGTCGCGTCCGCCAGTAGCCACAAAATCACCAGTTGGGCTAAAGGCCACGCATTTGATCCACTCAGAGTCTCCATTCAAGGTATTCAACAAGCTACCGGTAGTGCTGTCCCACAGGCGGGCCGTCGCATCATCACTGCCCGTCAACACAAGCCGTCCATCAGGGCTAAATGCGACCCCATTCACCGCCGATGTATGGCCCTCCAAGCGCTGGATTTCTTGCCCATTGGCAGTCTGCCACAGGCGGGCGGTAGTATCGTTGCTGCCAGATAGCACCCAAGCACCATCCGGGCTAAAGGCCACGCTCTGCACAATATTGGTATGCCCTTCGAAGCGGCGTATTTCGGCCCCTGTCTCAATATCCCACAGTCGAACTGTCGTGTCGCTGCTTCCACTGAGGGCATATCGTCCGTCAGGACTATAGGACACGCTATTCACCACATTGGTGTGTCCGGTAAATGTCTGCAAAACCCAACTGGTCTCAATATCCCACAACCGCACCGTGCCATCGCGGCTACTGCTAAGGAGTGTGCGTCCATCCGGGCTAAAGGCCACGCTGGTAACCACATCAGTATGACCATAAAATTCGCGGGTTACATTGCCTGTTTCCATATCCCACAAGCGCACAATTGGTCCGCTACCCCAAGAGACAAAAAAGCGACCATCCGGGCTAAATACGGCTCCCTGAATGGCTAGATATGCACCTAGCAAGCGTAACTCTTTCCCCGTCTGTACATCCCACAGCCGTGCCGAGCCATCCCAACTTGCTGTAAGAAGGGTCTGCCCATCCGGACTAATTGCGACACTGGTCACAGCATCTGTATGCCCAACGAAGATTTGACGGGTATATAGACGATTGAGGGCGATGGCAAGCGTGGCATCCGCTTGAGCCGAATAACCCGTATTTAAGGCTTGAATGCTTAACAGGGCCGCAGTTTCAAAATTGCCTTGTGGGTCATTTAAAATATCACTTGCTTCGGCGGCGAGTCGTTGCGATTCCAATCGGGCTGCGTTGGTTTGGATCTGTCCACCAATCACCGTTGCCGTAGAATGGGCCTCATCCACTTGACGCAAGGCATCAGCGGATCGCAGGCCAGCCCAGATTGCCGCAAACAAGGCAAGTCCGGTAAAGATCGCCAGCGTCACCGAGGCCCGCCGAAAATTGCGGGTGCGCTGTTCACGGGCGAGGGCTTGGGCAGTACGCACCTTTTCGGCGGCACGACTGGACTGAATATACTGGCGCTGCACGGTGCTCGGGGTAGGCTCTTTCTGGTCTTGGTCGGCAGCACTTAACCAGTTTTCGGCAAACACCAACTCATCACCATCCATCAAAAAGCTGGGATTGCATTCGCTGCGCTCCCATTCGAGGGCGCGGTTTTGATAGCGCGTGTGCGCCTTGATATGCGGTTGGTCTTCGTCTAGGGCCTTTAGAAGGGCTATAAATTCGGTCTGGAAGCGGGTCTCGACATCAAAAAAGACCCAATTGAGGTGGCGGATATAGTCCCAGTTTTCCTGAGCAGCAGGGGCGTATGGTGCTTCCCGCCACACTTTTTGGACACCGCTTTCCACATCACCTTCAACCCGCTGCCGAATTAAGGGAAAAATGCGCTTATGCTGTTCACGGGCATACGTAAGTTCGCGGTGGCAAATTTCGCTCGTCAGCCAGTGTTCGCTTATCACACACAAAAAGGTGTCGCTATTTTCGATGCCAAGCTCAATCTCGTGTTCCCAAGCTTCACCACGTGGAATACTCTGCCAGTCAATCCAGACAACCCGATTGGCTCCGACAAACGCGGTGTTGAGTTGTTGCACAAAGGCGGCATCGCGGCGCGAATATGAAATAAATACATCGCCCATAATCGGCCTTCCTTAGGTAGAGTTGGTCCTGATTATGACATGAATTTAATGAGAGCACGAACAATCTCGGCGATTATCCCGTCAAAGGATTTACCCTTACCGCAATCCACTATAGAGAGGGCTGAAGCAATATGGCATTTCCGCCACTAATCCAAGCCATAATCAATGAATAGGGAACTTTTGTTGGAACAACTGCTTGCAGGGGAGGGGGAAATTCACTATAATGAGGGGTGTCTTTTGACCAAAAACAACCAGCGGTTTGTGACTAGAAAAGAAAAAAGCCCCTTATGGTTGGGGGGCCTGCGCAATTTCAATTCTATCACAGACTAAACAATGCCACTAGGGGGTTTGCCCGACTCAGTAGACTCTCTCTTGGCATACCCCATCCGATGGCTTGAGTCAGCCGGGATGGGCTATTGTTCAAATTTCATTTACATGGAGGTCGCCTACTGCCAATACTGTCGGGTTCCGCCGATTGATACGGCCTATCCAAGCCGCTGCTGTATCCAAAGAAATAGCTCTTTCAATGTTTTTCAGAACATTGTCTGCTTTGTGTTCGCGGCTGATTGTCCAAAAATGTTGT
Organism: Anaerolineae bacterium; assembly: GCA_041753455.1. Lineage (GTDB taxonomy): Bacteria > Chloroflexota > Anaerolineae > Aggregatilineales > J027 > CFX10. Next base: position 267,428 of record JBGSUK010000020.1, read on the forward strand.
GAGTTTTAGAAAGGAAAGACTACGTGTGAAAAAGTGAGATAAACGTGGGTGATCGAGTTTGCCAGCGACTCCGTGCGGTATACTCGGCATGACACCCTGTTAGCGGAGTGTTTTGCGTTTTGGTTATTAAAGAACAAATCTGAACCCATGCAACGTATGGCCCAATCGTATCACAGGTTGGGTCATGCGAAGTTTTTGTTTTTCCCGATTTATTTTTCCTAATCTGGCCCATGTTTTAATCATTCGTTTCCGAGGCTCGTTTCAACCGTGATACAATCATTTTATTCAGGTCGTGTGTTCTAGGAGAAAAAGGTATTGGTTATGGTGGATGCAATAATTACCGAAGTCATCCCGATTTATACTGATAAAGATGGCCGAATTCGTGTCAGTGGTACACGGGTGCTGCTTGATTTAATCGTTGACGCTTACCATCGTGGCGAAACCCCTGAACATATGGTGCAAATGTATCCCACGCTCACGTTGGATCACGTCTATCTCGCCATCGGTTATTATCTCCGCCACCGCGACACCGTTGATAACTATATCCGTCGCATGGATGAGGAAGCCGAACGTCTGCGGCGTGAATGGGAAGCAGAGCATCCACCGAAGGTCACACCGGCTGAACTGGTCGCACGCCTGCAAGCCAAACGAGACAGCGCTGGATGAAATTCCTCGCAGACGAGAACTTCAACAACGATATTCTGCGCGGTGTCTGGCGGCGCATCCCAGATGCCCGTTTCATCCGGGTGCAGGATACCGAGATCGCTGGGGCAGATGATCCGCGTGTGCTCGAATATGCCGCTGAACAGGGTTACATTGTTTTATCGCATGATGTCAATACGATGCGTGGCTATTTCTATGATCGCCTCAAAGCGGAACTACCCACGCCGGGGCTGTTTCTCGTTCACAAACGAACATCCATTGGTGAAGTGATTGACGCGCTTGAACTTATCATCCTCGCCAGTGACGAGTCTGAATGGCTTGGGCAAGCCACCTATTTGCCATAAGCCAATCCTTCAGCATCCCCCACTTTTGCATAATCTCCCACCTCAGCCCCATCGGGCCATGCGAAGTTTATATTTTTCCCAATCTTGGCAGACCAGACCACCAAGATTTGAGGGGTATGGATTCGCGTTGATGGTACGGTTGTCGTATCGCCAAAAGGGAATCGCGGGAACATGCCCACCAAACACCATTATCTACACCTTGTTCTCTGGCTCACTTGTTTGGTGATGGTCGCGGCGGCTTGCGGAAAATCCGACCCCAAGCCCACACCGAAACCCACCTTGACCGCCCAAGCCAGCCCAACCGTGACATGGACACCCGTCCCAACCTCGACCCATACCCCAAGCCCAACGCCGACTTTGACCAACACGCCCACGCAGACACCGAGTTTGACACCGACCCTCGATGTACAGGTGATTGAAGCAACCGTCGTGATGCCGGGGGTGGAAATTGAGAACGGAGAAATTTCGGAAAGCCGATTCATCATTCCAGCCCTAATCGAGCCGCTGCCGAACGCCACTTTGGGTTCACCACCCTATTTCGGCTGGGTCACGTTTGAATCTGACCATCCGGCAGTTGAGTACGTGGCGGGCAATTGGGTCAAAATGCAGACCGAACGGGCCAGCCGGGGGCAATATCATTACGCCGTTTCGCCGGATGCGCTCATGCAATTTCCATTCACGGGGCAGGCGATCCAAATCCGTTATGTGGGCTATTCCAACGGTGGCATCTGGGACATCCTGATTGATGGGGAAGTCCGCCAGACCATCAACAGCTATGCAGCTGAAGCCATTTTCGCCAGCACCGACCTGTTAGAAGTGCCCCCCGGTGAACATCTGCTAGAAATCCGCAGCAATGGGCATATGATCGCGTTGGATGCGATTCACATCTATCAAGGCGATCCTGTCAATATTGCCACTCCAACCGCATCCCCGTCGCCCCAAATAGCCCAATTTGTTCAATTGCAGGGTGCGCCAACCCTCCGACCCACCGCGACGGATGAACCCCCGGCTGTCGCTCAAATCACCATCGTGGTGGCCTATGACGAAAACGCCAATCGGTCAATCGAACCCGCTGAAGGGGTGCGCGGCATTCCGGTGCGCTTGGTTGAGGTCGGCACTAATCGGGTCATCGCGCAGGCGGTCACGGATGAAACAGGGTATGCGTCATTGCAGGCCATCAGCACCGGGGGATTGCGCTTGGTCGTGCCGTATTTTGGGGCGTATTGGAGCGTTTCGACCGGGGTGCAAGAAATCAGTTTGTTGATTCCGCCGGGGCATCAACCGGGCCTGATTCCATGAGGGGGTGTTGAGTGACCACGAGAAAACCGCTATTTCTGGTCGGGCTGGCTGTGTTGATGGGCATCGCCGCCATAATCGCCTGCACCGCCGGGCCGGATAACATCACCATTGCGGATTTGCCGCAATATGTCTGCCTATCAGCGACCCCGCGTCCGACCCATACCGCGCTGCCGACCAGTCCGCCGAGCTATCCGCCATTTTTCTCGGCTAATCTGGCCTCACCCTATTTTTCCGGCATGATTTTTATCCGGTGGATGGCTCAAAATGCCGGCACGATTTATCTGCGCTATTCTGGCCTCATGTCGTCGTTTCCGTATGTTTGGACAGGCAGCAATAATCTCGCCATGGCGATCGGGTTTTCAGGCAGTGGGCCGGGTGGAGCAGGAGGGTATACCCTTCTTATTCCCACGAACGTCCATACGGTTTATCTAAGTCTTTACGCCTCAAATGCGCCATTCCCATTGAACTTGACAGCCTATCGCGGCATCCCGCCCATGACCCCCGCGCCGTATCCGTGCTGCAATCCCGCGCCGATTTATCCCACCCCGCGCCCGACCTATACGCCCTATCCCACGCCCACGCCGTACATCCGCACCAATGATTATTTCACCGGGGATATGGTCTACACCTCGCGCCAACCATCCGGCTTGCAACTCGGCTTTCGTGTCACGCAGATTGAGGCCCGCGAAGCCACCCCCGATGAAGAGGGCGACCCGCGCTCGCTCTACACGTGGACACTCACCATTCGGAACGTCGGACGCATTCCGTATACCGTTTTCCCGCCTGCCCAAATGTATATCAGCGTCATCCAGCGCACTTTTGGCGGCGAAATCAGCGGTGTCTGGGGGCCAAGTCTCGCGGCGGCGGATGAGGCCGGACTGAATTTTGCGGATTCCACATGGGATATGCAGGACATCGCGCCGGGGGCAAGCCGTACTTTTCGCCTTGCCGCCTATGGGCCAATCGGAACACCCATCCGCATCGCCTATGTACTCGATACTAGCACCCGCCCGCCGATAGAGGGCACACAACCCACCGAAGTCCCCGGCTCAAATATCGTTTCATGGCTGAATCAAGCCAATACCGAATGTACAGGTGAGATCGAGCCGCCGCGTTAGGAGATGCCCCATGCCAGTAGTAGATGATTTGATTGAGGCCGTCAGTGAAATCGCCGACGGGCTAGTCTATGACCTGATTCGCACCATCTCGGAGGCGCTCTGGTTTCTAATTAAGGCTGGATTGGTGCTGTCCTATCAAATCGTGAGTGTGGATCGGTGGCTGTCGCAAAATGCCTTCCCGCCGCTGATTCAAGGCACAAACAACGGGATGCGGGTCGCGGCCTCCATGACCTTTGTAGTTGCGCTGTTTGTCTTGGGCCTCACCTATCTGATGGCGGTATGGATACGGCTGGATGTGGTACGACCCCAACGCGCCTTTTTGTGGTTTCTGGCAGGCACACTCTTTTTTCAAGTCGGGCCGGGGTTCTATAGCAGTTTTCATGAGATGCGAACCCGCTTATCCTCAGCCTTTTACGCGGCTGGCTTGGCAGGCATCGCGGGCGCGGATAGCCCATTTTCCGCTTATACCGCCATGCAAACGGATAACAATGACCCGCTGCCCATAAATGACCTTTGCGACAATCTTGGGCCGTATATCGAACCCAATCCGCCGGGGGGGTATCACGAAACGGTGCGGGGGTCGGATGTCGCGTTGGTGTTTTTGCGGGCGACGGGCTACGACGTAATGGGTTTTCCGCCGCCTTATGCCGGGGGATATTGCGGCCCGACCAATTATGACATTACTTCCCTGCCACATTGGTGGGTAGACAATCCGCAGCTACTCGGCGGGTATTTTTTTGAAGAGGTGGATTCAAGCCATTTTGGGGACATGAGTCCCGAAGCACGGCGCGATTCTATTCGATATGCGGCGCTCGGTTGGCGGCGTCTCGGTGGGGCGATGCCGCTGGTCATCTTAGCCATTTCTGAATCCCTGATTGGCCTGCTGCTCACCATCGCGGAGGGCCTCACCTTCCTTTCTTTTGGCATCGCCATCGTGTTTAGCTACTTCAACCGCACCGAAGGTATTGCCCTGTCCATTATTGACCTCATGATTGAACTGATTATTCAAACGGTGGTGATTGCCCTCATTCAATCCATCATTGTGGGCTGTACCTTTGCCGCCGCCGCGACTGGTAACCCCTTTTTGCTGCTAGGAATGGGACTGTTATCCGCCATTCTCATGCTCATTTTGCTCTGGTCGGGATTCAAGGCCGTTTTTAACAGCTTTAACCGCCTCTTTCAAGCGATAGGGCGCACGACAGGCGGGGTATTTATGACACCCACTAAGGCCGCACTTGGCGCAACAGGCTTGGCAGTTGGAGCAGGTCTCGCCGCCGCTGGGGTCGGTATGGCGGGTTATGGCATTGCTGCTTCGGCCCTCAAGGGTGAGGATGAGCCGGATTCATTACGGGCAAGGGCGATGCGGGGGTCGGGGGATATGCTCAAAGCCGCCACCTATACCGTCGCCGCTGTCACCCACAATCCGGCGATCTCACTAGCGGCCCACACAGCCAGCATGGTCGGTGGGGTGATGGGCGATTTGCTGCCCGCGCCACGCCGCTTTCAACCGATAGATGAGCCAGAATCCCCACCGAAATCGAATCTCGCCCCGACAACCCCAAACCCAGCACTGCCAAACGGTATCCCCGTGCCCGCTGTTCCTGTAGATGGACAACCTACCCTATCACCCGAACGGCGCGGCGAATTCTATCCCGACCCCAGAAAGACATCGCTGGAGGATGTCGGCGAGGAAATTGAGGAAAAGATTGTCCACCACCAGCCGAATAAATCCATCCCGCCCTTCATCAATCCGCATGAAGAAGCCCATTCCGCCAAACGCAGTGAAACAACCCGTGCAAGCGACCCTGAAACCCAAATCGGGCGGCTACGGATTAACGGCCTTGATCAAATTGGCTCGGTCATCGGCGATGCCATCAATTCCCTCTACAGTCAGCGCACCCTGAATGGACAGCCGGCAATTGGCCCGGTGTCCTATGCCGAAGCCAGCCAGAGCCTTGCGCGGTCAATGGGTATCCAACCCGTCCCCGGTCATCCCGGCACGATGGACGACATCAGCGGCATGGCAATGTATATGAATCGCGCCATGAGTTTGGGCCTCGGCGGAGAGCAAGCCGCGTCACTCTTGAGCCTTGTCCAGCGCAATCAGGGAGATATTCCGCCCGATTTAGGAAAAGCATTCCCTAAATATTTGACCGACCAACACGGCCTATCCCTCCAAGAAGGAGACCAGACCAAAACGGGGGCTAGAAGGAGACTACGCAAAAGTGGGCCGGAGCAGGATGGTGCTCAAAATGAAGTGTTAAATTCAGAACTCGTATCGATTCATACACTCTCTGGTTACCTTGCCCCCATTTTGGTCTGGTCTCCGGAAAGTGTTCCCACAACTATGTCTATCACTTACGACAACGGCGTATTCAAGCCCCTCCCTATGTTTGGGGTGGGGTCAAAACTGGGCTTTCCGCACGGTCTGGCTATACGAATAACTCCACCCGCTTAAATTGATCCACATCCACCAAGCCAATATCGGTCAATTTTAGGCTTGGGATAACCTCCAGCGCCATAAAACTCATCGCCATAAAGGGGTCATGCAGCGGCGACCCCAATTCATGCGCGGCCTTCACCAGATCATCCATGCAGTGCCGCACCGTTTCAATCGGCTGATCACTCATCAACCCCGCAATCGGCAGGGGCAAACTCGCCATCATCGTATCCCCGTCCATGACCACCAATCCTCCCCCCATATCGCTGACGGCCCGCGCCGCGTTGAACATGCTGACATCATCCGCGCCGATCACCACCAGATTATGATGGTCATGGGCCACCGTGCCCGCCATCGCCCCACGTTTTAAGCCGATGCCCTTAATCAGCCCCAAGCCGACATTGCCACTGCTGCGATGCCGTTCAATCACCGCCATTTTCAGCAAATCGCGGCTGACATCGGCCTCCACATAACCATCACGCACCGGGGCATCTTCAATCAAATGTTGCGTCACCAATTGGTCGGGGATGCTGCCAATCACCCGCAACCGCGAACCAGCGGCGGGGATTCTGAAACTGACCCGATCCCAGCGCACATTCATCGAATTTCGCATCAGGGCTAAGGCGGGGCGATAGACCACCTCGGTAATTTGGCCGTTTTCCGCGACCACCTTGCCGCCGCGAAACACCAATTCAGCGTGGGGGGCGTGCAAATCACTAAACACAATCATATCGGCCCAATAGCCCGGCGCAATCGCCCCCATGTTATGCAGGCGGAAATATTGCGCGGCGTTCAGGCTGCCCATCCGCAAGGCTTCAATCGGGTCAATTCCGGCGGCAATCGCTACCCGCACCATGTAGTCAATCGAACCCTGATCCAACAAATCGGCGGGTTGGCGGTCATCGGTACAAAATGAGATGCGGCGGCTATTCTGGGGCGTAATCACCGGCAACAGCGGTTCCAGATTATGCGCGTTGGTCGCCTCACGGATAAATAGATGTAAGCCAGCCCGCAATTTTTCCCGCGCTTCCTCAACCGTCGTACATTCATGATCGCTCTGGATGCCAGCGGCGGCATAGGCGTTCAGCGGCTTGCCCGTCAATCCCGGACAGTGCCCATCCAGCACCCGCCCCTTAAAGGTCTGCAATTTTTCAATCACCTGCGGGTCGGCATACACCACGCCGGGGTAATTCATCATTTCCGCCAACCCCAGCACCCAGCGATTGCTCAACAAACCCGACAGCGTTTCGGCATCAAGGCTTGCCCCGGCGGTTTCCATATGAGTGGCAGGCACGCAGCTAGACGCCATCAGGTACATATTCAGCGCCCCGAATTTGGCGGCATCAATCATAAAGCGGATGCCCTCCAAGCCAAGCACATTGGCGATTTCATGCGGGTCGGTGATGACCGTCGTCACGCCATGCGCCAGCACTGCCCGTGCAAATTCCGGGGGTGTACATAGGCTGCTTTCGATGTGTACATGTGCGTCAATCAAGGCCGGGGCAACATAGCGTCCGCCGAGGTCAAGCCGATTCACCCCCTCATAGCCGTATCCGACCCCAACCACATGACTGCCTTCAATCGCAATCTCGGTGGGATAGATTTCCCCGGTATGCAAATTCACCAGTTTGAGATTGGTCAATACCAGATCGCATGGTTTGTCACCCCGCGCCGCCTGAATCCGATTCAAAAGAGGCATTTTCACCACTCCCCTATCCAAGAGATAAAGTGTTGGGGTGTATTGTTCACATTTCGCCGTTTTGCGCGAGATGCCCGGATAATCAAACCAAAAAGGACAAGCCACTACGACTTGCCCTTTGGATCAGTCCGATATTTTGCTGTAATCGCGTATTACGATGGGGTGGGTGTTACGGATACCGAACTGTTCCCATCGGTAAAGCTCATCGCGTCCAACACTTCTTGCACGGCATTGGCGTCGCTTTCGAATTGGCTTTCGTTGGTTTCCAGAATCACGGCAAACACATTGCCGTTATGCACGATACCGACCACGATATAGTATTTGCTGCCGGACAGATAGAAGGTCAATTTCCATGTGCCGTTCGCCAAATCAATATCCTGCGCGTTTAATGGGCTGGCCCCGTCCACGCTAGAATCATAGGTCGAAATCGCGGTGCCGATACCTTCTAACACATCTTCGCCTGCGACCACTTCAAATACCATCTTAGAGCCGTTTTCGGGATTGACCAGCGTGCGATCACCCGCGTCGTCCCAACCCGCTGGCAGAGCCGCTGTAAATTGGCCTTCGGGGTCAACGTAGGCCGATGATGGCAGGAAAAACTCAATGCTCATATTGTCAATGCAACTGGCATCCGGCGCGGTGGTGGGGTCGCCGAGGAAATCCACAAACATGCTCAATGGACAGTCGCCACCAAACAACGCCCCATGCCCCACTCCGGGATAGACAAAATTGTAGGAATTGCTAAGCGTCTCGGCTGCTTGGGCCGCAAACGACGGCGGGGTAATGGGGTCAAATTCGCCACTCATCACCATCACCGGGACATCGCTGACGACGGGTTCATCTACCGTGTTTGGCAATAGTTCGGCGTTCCAACTGGCACAGGATGTCAGGATGGTATCTTCGCCAAACGACGCCACCAACGCCGGGGGCACATCGGTCAGATCATAGTCATCCAGCGTGTAATCAGCATCTTCGGCGCAAATCACCGAGTAGTACATGGCGTCGGCAAAGGTGCGGTCAAGGTCAAGGAACGGCGACACCAATGACATCAGGCTGGTATTGCCCACCTTCAGGTCATACACCGTCTTGGGCAGATACGGCAAAATCGAGGTCGCATACAGCAGTTGGAAATAGTAGCCAACCAAACGATCCCCATTCAGCACGGCCTCATATAGTTCGCCGGAGTCGGGGTCTTCCACCGGGAAGGTGATCGGGTTGGCGTTCAGTTCTTCCACTAACGCATAAAAATCAGCTTCCAGATTGGGCATGGCAGCATTACATTCGGGGTCTGCCGCGCAGGTATCAAACAACACGCGGAAGCCACGATTGCCGGATTGCAGCACTTGGGGAATGAAATTGGTTTGCAGCGGCACAACCGAGTCAATGGTCACCGAGCGCATAATCTGGGGATAATCGCGCAGGGCATGTAACGCCAGCATCGTCCCATACGACACCCCATACAGATTGATTTGGCTGAGTTGCAGCGCGGTCACAAGGTCGGCAATATCGGCGGCGTTTTCCACACTGTCAAAGGCGTCTAGGTCAACCCCTTCGGTAATGAGACGTTCGCGGCAGGCTTGGAGGGCGGCTTCCGACAGGGCGGATTCTTCATTCACGCCGAGGTCTTGTTGCAGCGTCTCTACGTTTAAGTCCAGCACTTCTTGGCACACCAGATTTGGCTCAGAATAGAGCGTGCCGCGCTGTTCAATGATAATCACGTCGCGGTCGGCGCGGAGGATTTCTTGGGCATCAAAGAGATCTTCAATAAACGCATCAATGCTCGAACCACCGGGGCCACCCTGCTCCATGACCAATGGGTCAGCGGCGGGGCTAGGGTTGGTGCTTTTGGCGATTGCTACCGCCAAGCGAATCGTCGGGCCAGTCGGCTCGGCATGTTTGGCAGGCACGACCAAATAACCGCATTCCAGATTATCGCCTTCAACCGCCCCGGCAGGAATATCGAACATACACGGGGCCGATTCAAAGCGTGGCACATCATCATCTTGGGCATAGGCACTCGGCGACTGCACCGCAATCCCTAATACACCCACCAGCAGGGTTACCAATACTGCTGCACTCACACTGCGTCGCAAAAAGTTCATCCACATACTCCATTGTATTTGTCTAACAAGGTCATCGTATTGTAGTCTGAATTCACTTGGCATGTCCACCAACTTTTGGGGGAGATGACTATTGTTACAACACGACACGGAATATTACGTAAATTGAGCAGCAGGTGTTCCCATCACAAGGAGATTGATTACAATGCGACTTAAATTGGCATCCGTATGGGCTATTTTATTATTGCTGATGACCCTCCCCGCCTTTGCCCAAGACCCCACCACCTCCACCCAAGCAGCCCTTCAACAAATCCTCGACGACCAGCTTGACCCCATCGGGCCGGGTGTTGTGCTGCTGGTTGAAACCCCCGACGACGGCGTAATGGTCGTGTCGCAGGGCATGGCGGATATTGAAAATGGCGTCCCCATCCAGCGTGGTGATCGTTTCCGCATCGGCAGCATCACCAAAACTTTTGTCGCCACCGTCCTATTGCAGCTTCAAGAAGAAGATGAACTCTCGCTGGACGACCCCGCCGCCGATTATCTACCCGATGCAATAGCCGAATCGCTGGTTAATGTGGATTCCGCCACCGTGCGCCAACTGCTCAATCACACCAGCGGCATCCCCGACTATTTAGAGTCCGATGGCTTTTGGGAAATCGTTGAGTCCGACCCCACCCACCAATGGACTGCTGCCGAAGCCTTGACCTATGCCTATGACCTTGATGCCTATTTTGAAGTCGGCGCGGGTTGGGAATATAGCAACAGCAACTATCTGCTTTTGGAATTGATTATCAACGACATCACGGGCGAATCTTTAGCCCAACAATTCCGCCGCCGCATTTTCGACCCCCTCGGCATGACCAACAGTTATGTCGAAATCGCCGAAACGCTACCCGGTGGTTTCACGCAGAGTTACGGCTCGGAGGATGAAAATGGCGACCCAATCGTCGAAAATGTGACCGAGGTCAATGAAGGCAATGGCCTCGGCGATGGTGGCATCATTTCGACGGTGGATGACCTTGTCACCTTCATCCATGCGCTTTTAGATGGCGACCTATTGGCGGACGATTCACTAGCAGAAATGTTGGACGGCACCGATTTTGGCGACGACACCGCCTATGGTCTCGGCATCTATTCCGCCGAAACTCCGTTTGGGCAGTTTATGGGTCACAGCGGACAGACCGCCGGGTTTTTGGGCGAAATGTGGTACGCCCCCGACGACGGCATCACGGTGATTGCCCTCTCCAACAGTTATCAATATGACACACTCGAAATCGTGTACAACGCCATCGCTGCGCTGGAGTAATGCTTTGTAGGGCTGCGGTCTGTGACCTATGCGCGTGCGGTTAAGCCTTCAGGTTTTGCGCGATGCCATTGATCCGGGCATTTCGTAGGGGATGGCCCTGTGCCATCCCGCCTTTCTGCGATCAGAGCGCACACGGGGTACGCTCCTTCGACGTTTCGATGCAACGTCCCAATCCATTGTCCCTTAACCGAACGCCTATGCCGTCTGTGACCCACCCCCTTTTGTCAACTCCCCGCCGTCGGGCTTGGCGTCGGCCTCACCAACACAGGCGAATACAGCCGGATCGTTACTTGTTCCACGCCACTGCTAAACACTGCATAGATGTCCCGATTCGCCTCGAGCGTAAACAAATTCCGTGACAAAATTTCTTCCCCCTGTCCCGCGATTGACCACCCCACCCGCTGATCGGCAATCTCCAATAACATTATCGTCCCTGTTTCAAGCCGTGTATCTATCACTACAGGAAATTCCGCCGTCGCGTTATTGCCAAAAATCGTCAGGCGGTCATCCCCGAAAATCCCCACACGCGCCGTCGCATCCCCCACTTCATCCCGAACTGCGAAATCAAATGGGCCAGCTTCCCCCAATTTCACCTCAAATTGGGCGCGAGTATAGCCCTCCATTTTGATTTTGACCGTCGCCCCCCCATCGCCCTCGATAACCTGAATATTCTCGCCTCCACAATCCACCTCGCCTGCCCCAAAATCCAGCGTGCATTCAATCACTGGCAGGGCATATGTCACGGTCTCATCATGATTCGGCGTCCATGCCCGTCGCAAAATTTCCGGCGCGGGGGTGTTGGTCGGCAGGCGGTTGATCGCAGCGATTCGGCGGGCGGTGACAGTCTGCGTTTGTTCGGCCTGAAATTGCTCCACCGTCTTGGGCTTTTGCGGTACAGGCGTAAATTGCACCAGCAAAACCGTCATGACGATACTCATGAACAGCACAAACCCGATGGCAAAAAACAGCAGTTTGAACGGGGTCTTGTGATGGACATGCCGCTGCATAGGATACGGGGTGGCTTGCGGAGCCGATACCCGCCATTTAGCGCGTTCTTGCCGATCATAACGTGCGCGTTTCAGCGGATCGCCTAGCACCTCATAGGCCGCGTTCACCTGCTTGAGCATCTCATCGGCGTGGCTATCCTCATCCGCATGGCGCACATCGGGGTGATATTGGCGTGCCAAATTGCGATAGGCCGTCTTGATTTCCTGCGGGGTAGCGGTCGGGGGGACACCCAACAATTCATAATAGTTGCGCGAATCAGCAGCCATGACCCAGACTCTCTATTTTTCGATACGGTCTATTCCGATACGGCCTTCACTTATTTCTATGGTAGCGCGTTTTGGCGTGGGATGGAGTTTCATATTTTTTGATGAGTTATCAAATGGCGATATTCATGTTGGGTGAGCGATATTTGGCACAGCGGTTTTAGCCTCATGCCATCAATGGTACTGCTTTGTTTGGTCTGTATTTTTTGGATTGCCTTTATAGGAAATTTCCTATAATATAAAGAGGTAAACAAAACTATGAGAAAAGTGGACTGGGTAGGCGATTCACATAAGCGCATAAAGGAATTTCCCGAAGATGTCCAATGGTCTATAGGTAATACATTACGAATGGTGCAAGGCGGTGAAACGCCCACAAACGTGAAGCCTTTCAAGGGTGTCAGCAGTGGCGTGTTTGAGATTGTCGAACGTCACCGGGGTAATGCTTACCGTGCTGTCTATGCCGTGCAGATCGGCGAAAAGATCTATGTTCTGCACGTTTTCCAAAAGAAATCGAAAGTGGGTATTAAAACCCCAAAACCAGATATTGATCTCATTAAACAACGATACAACCAAGCACAGGAGTTAGCGAAAGATGACATTGAAGAATAAAAATGGCATCGAATTTGTCGAGGGTAGCGAAAATGTGTTTGCCGATTTGGGCCTGCCAAATGCCGACGAACTTTACCTACGCGCCTCGCTTGGTACTGAAATAGTCAAAATAATCAGAAAAAAGGGCTATTCACAGAAGGAAGCCGCCAAAATTCTGGGGATAAAACAACCGGAAGTTTCAGCCCTTCTAAATGCCAAATTCCAAAGATTTAGCCAAGAAAAGCTGATTTCTTTTCTCAATAAACTAGACTACAAAATAACGATACAGGTTAGCCCACATAATCCGGGTGAGCCTTATCAGGAATTTGCCACTGCTTAACGGTAGGCTATGGGCCAGTCCAGTGGTTGATGTTGTTAGCGAATCCCCAAGCGAGGCTTTCCATTGTTTTGGATTTATTCTAAATTCAGCACGGTGGCTTTAGCCCCGTGTCCTAAACCAGTTCGCCGACAACCTCGATGGTTTGGCCTCCCAAATTACATGTTTCATGACCCCAAGCACCCCCGACGTGATTGGCGTAACTAACATTCCCCGCCCCAATCCGCTACACTGATAGTCACCTACGGGAGGTGTTATGAACGTCATCGAGACCGAAAATCTCACCAAAATCTACCAGAACGACTATATCGCCCTCAACAACATGAATCTGAAAGTCCCGACCGGGGCGGTGTTCGGTTTGGTCGGGCCAAATGGCGCGGGCAAATCCACCACCATCCGCCTATTGTTGGGCTTGCACGCCCCCACCGCCGGCCATGTCACCGTTTTTGGCGAACCCATGACCCCCGGCGCGGTGGATTTACGCCGACGTATTGGCTTTTTGCCAACCAATCCCAAATTTCCATCGGGCATGAACCCCGTCACCTATCTGGATTTTGTAGGTCGGCTGTCCAGTATTCCCAACGAAATCCGTAAACCCAAATTAGCCGCTTTGTTGCGTGCCGTTGGGCTATTGGGCAATGCCTCGCAAAAAGTAGACGGATTTTCAACGGGCATGATCACCCGTTTGGGGATTGCCGCCTCGCTGATGAACGACCCCGACCTGTTGATTTGGGACGAGCCGACCTCTGGCCTCGACCCCGAAGGCCGCAAATATACAATTGACCTCATCCGCGAACTGGGCCAGCACAAAACCATTCTTGTGTCGTCGCATAATTTGGGCGATATTCGGCAGGTCTGCACCCACATCGGCATCGTCAGCGACGGCCAGTTAATTTTCAGCGGCCCGATTGCCGAGATGAAAAATCTCACCAAAGCCGACGCCATCGCCCTTGAACTTTCCGGCGACCTTGCCCCGCTGGTCAATCGCCTCCATCAGGAACGGCCCGATTTGCGCGTGATGCAGCGCGGCGACACCCTAGAAATCACCTTCCCACCGGCCAGCACGATTGCCTCCGAGTTAGGGGCGGTGTTGAAGATGGTCACCGAGGCGGGGGTTACACTCGTCACGATTCATTCCCTGCATGATGATATGGTGGATGCCTTTATCCATTTGTTAGAAGAGGAACGCTCACATGGATTTTCCCGCCTTTTCCGTAATGCCCTTCCAAGCGGTGCTGACCAATGACCTCCGCAGCATGATACGCTCGTGGTTGGTGCGTATCTGGCTCATTTTGATTGCGGCCCAATCGCTGTTTATGATCGCCGTCAGCCTTGATGAAGAAACGACGGTCGCTGAAACGCTGGCGGGTTATCTGGGTTTATTTCCGCTGGTGTGGAGCACGGTGGTGATTATCGTCAGCGGCGGCGCGGTCTCATCCGAAAGCGGCGTGGTCGCGGATAGCATCCTCAGCAAGGCCATCACCCGCACCGAATATGTGGCGGCGAAATTGACCTCGCGCTTGATTGTCGTCTTGGGGGCATTTTTGGCGGCGACCCTGCCTGTCAGTTACATCATCACCGAAAACGCGACCGGCCCGCTGGATAATGCCGGATTGCGTTGGGCCTTTATCCTCGTCGCCCTGATGTTGACCCTGCTCACCTGCCTATCGGTGGCCTTTAGCGCCATGTTTAATCGCACAATGGTGGCGATTGTGGTGGTCTGGTTTGCGTGGTATATCGCGGGGAGCGTGACGGCCCTTTTTAACGCCGACTACCTGTCGCCACTCGCTATCATTGACAACCTCCCCACCCTGATTGAGGGGTCATACAAAACCGATGAATTGTTGCGTACCGTCGTAGGATTCGGCGGCTTGGCAATCGGCTCGATGCTGGCAACCATCTGGCACTTCGGTCATAAAGATTTGTAAATCCCTGCAATCTCTTATGGGTCTTTCATGGGGGTGTGGTCTCTGTGACCCGCCCTCCTTTTTCAATCTATCACGATGTTTATATCGTCACTCATCAATACCATAATAAAAGGAGAGTATATATTCGATTTTGGGTACAAGTATTGAATAGAGTTTGCCTTGTCCCTGCTTTTCGACAGTCGCTTTCAAGTCCAACAATGGCTGGAGGAATATAGAATCACCATCTAGCATCTTCCAGAAGTTTTCATGGGGTGTCAGCTGGATGTATTCAATAAGCAAACCGATGAAAGCAGCATCTGGCTCTATTTTTCCATCAACTTGCCAAGTATGCGTAAGGTAACAGCAGCAATCATGCAAAGCCCAACCACAAAGGACGTTATTATGGAACAAAAGTTCAAAATCAGGAGCGACTTTTAGGTGAATTAAGTCACTAGATTCCAATAGTGTTTGATCTACGAGCGTCACCAAGAATTTTCCGTTTGGCTCAAACCAAGATTCAACTTCCATATCCGCACGAAAACCAACCGCATTTTCTAGGCGTAATAATCCCTCAATTGTTTCTTGACTGGGGAATACACTATCGTTTGGGAGCAAATTGATTGACCCAGTGTATACTCCAACGCTGCTTAACAAAAGATCGCTTTTGTTAAATCGGAACTCGTTAGGCGACCAATACCAATTGCCACTTCCAATCGTCGCTAGGTAGTGATGCTCGTGTTCTAAACCGTTTACATATGGGCCAACCTTAATTGATCCTAAGTCCCATGCTGGCATATCGTTAAGTATTTTTCCAAGTACAATTTCTGCGGTGACACCTTCCACTATCTGCACGATCATATAAGCCCCCCTTCCTTGCCTGATTTGATAACCCTCGGTGCGATGACGGCCACCGTCTGGCACTTCGGGCATAAAGATTTGTAAATCTCTCGATGGTTTGCCGTTGCACCTGTCATTTAACCGAATTCCGTATGGCCTTTCACAACAATATATTGAATTTGTCAAATTTTAAAATGCCGACATGTCCCCCGATTTCAAAATCATGTTCTCGATTGTAGAGATATGAACCCGCTGATTTATGCTCATGGTCATCCACAAAGGCAAATACTATCTTGTGATAAGGGTAATATAGGCGTTTATCTATATCTGAAACGATCGCATCAAACACTTTTCCTTTCTCAAGTAAATCCTTATAAAGATTATCCAAATACCTATAAGTGCACTTGCTTTTGATTAAGTATGCTCGCTTCAACAAACTGTATCCGACAAAAAACATGTACGGAAGAAGTGGCAAAGTAACACAAATTGCTGGGTTAACGGGTTCGGCTGTATCTGGTTTGTCAGGCGACAAAATGACGACCCAGAAAAACGCGAACATCACGCCTCCCGTTATTAATAGGATACCAAACAAGAAGTCACTGATAAAATATTTTCGCCTCTTGTCCATCATAAAACTGGACATGCCTGTGATCTGACAACAATTATTCAGATATACAAGATCTTTTTTCTGGTCAAGTTTTGTTTTATCGAGCTTGAATTCCATCTGATGAGCATCTGTAATCATCGCCTATCCCTTCTTCCTACCCACATACAGCAAATGCCTTGACGCCCCCCTGATAGACGGCTCTGTGCTGATTCGATACAGCAAATCTAGCCATAACTGACGCTGTCGCCCCTCCAATTGGTTATAACTCTCATCATCCGATGCGATACCGGGTTCGACGCCTGCCACTGTGAGCGTTTCAAATCCGATGCCCTCATGTAACGGGGCGATTTCCGGGACGGTCGCGAAATAGCCCCTAAAGCCAACATGTTGATAAACGTCGGGGTCGCGGCCCTCGGTCAAAATCGCTTCGACTTCGGCCTGATCTTCAATCCAGTCATGCACGTTTTTTATCAAATCGCCCATAATGCCAAACCGACTGATAAACGCCGAAAACAGAACACCCCCGGCCCGTAGTCGGTCAAATGCCTGTTGCAAGGCCAATTTTCGATCCGCTTCGATAATCAGATGATACAATGGCCCCATCAACAGCACCGCGTCAAATTGATTTTCAGTGACGGCACTCAGATCACGTGCATCGGCCACCACCAACCGCACCTGCTGTTCCAGCCCTTCATCCGCCAGCCGTTTGCGACAAACCTCCAATAATCCTTCCGATAAATCCACCGCCGTCAGCCGATACCCCCGCCGCGCCAATTCGAGGGTATAACGTCCTGTCGCCGCCCCAATTTCCAAAATAGACCCCTGCGCGGGCAGATATTGGTCTAAATAGCGCCACGTCAGGTCATACTCCAATTGATGCCGTTCAAGGCGCTCATGTTCGCGCTGTGGGTCGCTATTATAAAAATCCCGAATATCACTCACGTTATCATTCATGGGGTTCTCCAAAGCCAGAATTAGCTAGTCAATAACCGTGATAACCGCCTCACAATGGTCAGCGGCGGCGCGATATACGTCTCTCATGCCGACAAATTCATCCCAAATAACTTGAAATCGCTGTTCATCCGCATATGGCCCTATTTTGTAGACACCCACTTCATACATTTGCTGTGGATCATAATGCTCATGTAATTGTTCCATCGTTATTTGCTCGAGGTAGTCCGCAATGATTTTCGTGTCTACTCTCGAAACAAAACCAATCGGTACACCCTGCGTCGCCCGAGCTTCAGGGTGTAGCAGTTCAACCCCATAAATCGCCTTTTTGATGAAGCTTTGGTCACCATCCCACTCACCTTCACGCCTCGCCGGGGAAAGCAGATAGACGATAGCATCATATGTACGTGCCCCTGCATAGAAGTATCTTTTTTCCAATCCGGGGTGAGCACGAATCAGTTCTTGAACAACATCATAGAAATATTGCTCTTCAGGGCTTCGCTCATACCGAGGGTTTGGTTCCTCAGTAGCCTCCATCAAAGAGAACTGCATATCTTCAGCGATCTTTCGATCCTGACGCGCCCGAATCAGCAATTCGCAGTTCTCAGGGATCGCTTGAAAGCTGGCCTCTCGACCCATGATCGCCTCCACGTAAAGATTCGAATTGAGCCATTTTGCTGCTCTATCTATTATAAACCTAATCCTATTTCAATTTTAGTACAATTGTTCTATTTCTGTCATCCATAAATCCGTAACTGCCGTTACGCTTATATGTTTTTCGCTTATATCAAAATTACGGCCCAGCGTATTTTTGGCTATTCCAAGCCATCCCCAAATAGTTAAGATTTTCGCATTTCGACCTTTACCCATTCGGTGTGACGTAGCCTCTGAAGCTACTCGATCTTTCCACAAGACCGTTTGCCCGTGATACAATAAGGTTGTTCAAGCATAATTGGAAGACTAAGGCTAGCCGAATGATTCCCGATCCCCTAACCATGACCATTCCGCTACGAACCGACGAACATGGCGCAATTCGGGTCAGTGGCACCCGTGTCACGCTCGATACGGTGATAGCCCGCTATCAGCAAGGGGATAGCCCCGAAGCCATCCATGAAGGCTTTGATGTCCTGCCCCTAAATGATATATACGCGGTCATTGCCTATTATTTGGCACATCGCGAGGAACTCGACGCCTATTTGCAGCGCCGCGATGAAGAGGCCGAACAAATCCGACAAGAGGTTGAGGCCCGCTACACCCCCGAACAAAAAGCCTTGCATGAGCGTCTCCGCAATCTCGCTGAAGAAAGACGCCGCGAACGGGGCGAATGATGCGTTTTGCCGCCGATGAGAATTTCGATGGGCGTATCTTCAATGGCCTGCTTGCCCGCCTGCCAGAGTTAGATATTGTACGCATCCAAGATACCGAAATGTACCAAGCCCCAGATGATAGACTACTCGCATGGCTTGCAGATACAGGCCGTATCTTAATCACCCATGATGTGCGAACCATGCCGCGATTTGTATATGAGCGAGTACATGCGGGAAAACCTGTCCCCGGTGTTATCGAAGTTCAAAAAGATACGCTGATTGGGGCCGCGATAGAGGATCTCGAAATCATGATTGGGGCTTGTACGCCGGAGGACTTTGACAATCAGGTTAAATACATCCCGATTCGATAATCTTCAGCATCTCAAGCTGTTTGAACTATTCCCGACAAAATTACTCCCCCACCATCGGATAGACCCCCGCGCCCCCCTGCCCTACAATAAGACTATCGCCGATGAAGCAACGAGGCATCCGAACCATGTACGAATCCTTCAGCCTGCCCGACGAGCATCTGACCGACGACTACCCCCTGTGGCAGCACGTCGTCACCCGTGACCCCGCCGCCGATGGCTCATTTGTCTATGGGGTACAATCCACCGGAATCTACTGCCGCCCATCCTGCAAATCGCGCCGCCCCAAACGCGAAAACGTGCAATTTTTCCAACTACCCGCCGCCGCCGAAGCTGCCGGATTCCGGGCCTGCAAACGCTGCCGCCCCAACACCGTCGCCATGCAAGATGCCCCAGTCGCGCTGGTACAAGCCATCTGCGACCACATCAACACCCATCTTGCCGAACCCGACCTGCTCTCGTTGGAATCGCTGAGTGCCGCCTTTCATTTTGACCCCCATCACCTGCAAGGCACCTTTAAACGGGTTCTGGGCCTAACACCGCGCCAATATGCCGACGCCCAACGCCTGAATTTACTGAAGACCCATCTGCGTGACACCGCCAACGTCGCCGACGCCATCCACAGCGCGGGCTATGGTTCGAGCAGCCGGGTCTATGAACGCGCCGACACCCATCTCGGCATGACCCCCGCCACCTATCAACAAAAAGGACAGGGTATGCACATCCAATACACCGTGATTGAAACCTATCTGGGCCATATGCTGATCGGGGCAACCGAACGCGGTATTTGCGCCATCACCCTCCATAGCAGTGAAGATGAAGCCGCCGCCGCCTTACAAGCTGAATATCCGCGTGCCACCCTTACCCGCGAGGACGCCACCCTCCAAACATGGGTCGCGGCGATTCTGGCCCATGTCGAAGGCCGCCTCCCCCACCTCGACCTGCCCCTAGATATTCAAGCCACCGCCTTTCAATGGAAGGTCTGGCAGGCCTTGCAGCAAATCCCACGCGGCGAAACCCGTTCCTATGCCCAGATTGCCGAAGTCATCGGTCAGCCGGAAGCAGTCCGCGCCGTCGCCAGTGCCATTGGAAGCAACCGCGCCGCCATCATCATCCCCTGCCACCGCGTCATCGGCAAGGATGGCAAATTGACCGGCTATCGTTGGGGCATCGAACGCAAACGTATCTTGTTGGAACACGAAGAAGCCATCCCCGCCTCCCTACCCTTAAATTAGCCACGCTCATTTAGGGAAAGTGGGCCTATCATTTGGCGGGTTTCATTTTCCCTAAATCCAAGCAAAAAAAGAGGACAGGTTGTTGGCCTGTCCCCTTGCAAGGTTTGAAAGGTGATTGAAAGGTTGGGGGGAATCAGAACCCGCCGCGTCCAAAAATCATGACAATGGGGGTTTTGAGAATTAACTTAATATCGGTCATCAAGGAGCGTTGCTCAATATAGTCGATGTCGAGCTTGCACATGCCATCGAAATCGGCGGCGCTGCGGGCACTGACCTGCCACAGACCGGTGATACCACCGACGGCCTGTAGACGTTGCTTGTGCCATGTTTGGTATTCTTCAACTTCGTAAGGAATGCAGGGGCGTGGGCCAACCAGCGTCATTTCGCCCTTGAGCACATTAATGAATTGGGGCAGTTCGTCCAAGCTAGTCTTGCGCAGGAACTTGCCAATCAGGGTGACGCGGGCATCCTTAACGATCTTCTTGACTTCGGCGTTTTCCGTCCCATTGATCGCGGCCATCGCAGCGGCATCATTCTTGATGAAGGCTTTCATAAAGGCCTTGTGGATGTCATTCGAGGCATCTTTGTACATGGTGCGGAATTTATAGCAGGTGAAAGTCACCACATCAAATTCGGCCTTGCCATTGACGATACGCTTGCGGCGAGCCGTCACCCGTTCTTGGGCGAAAATGGCGGAACCGGGGGTTTCGATTTCGATCAGCATGGCGATGATGAGCATCGGGATTCCGAAAACCAGCAGGACAAAGCTGGCAGCGATGATATCAATGGCGCGTTTGGCGCTGAAATAGGCCAAAGTCCGCAGGTTGGCGCTGGTGGCTTTTAATTGGCCTTGCGCCGCGTTTTTGTTATATCCCAATTTAGTTTGTTCAAGTTGCATGATATTTTTCCCCAAAAGCACAATGTAGTAGACCTTCAAACCTTTACTGTGCTTTATCATAGGGGATGGCCCTTGCAACCCAACTTACGGAATCGGGCGGCGGCTTACAGTCTCCTTTCGTCTCCATGAATTTTTCGTGAACAATTTTTTTAGGCGGCTCGATCCGCAACTCCCCTGCCCCCTTACCCGTATTGGGTAGTAGGGTACTTATATCAATGGAACAAGGAGCGTAACCCTATGTCAGATGAACGCAGTCAAATTGAAAAAGATATTGACTCCGCCGCCGGGATTGTCGGGGGTGTGATTGTGGGCACAGTCCTTGCACCTGTTGCGGGACTCAATGGCGCACTACGGGCGGTAGACGAAGATCGGGGGGTGTTGGGCGTCGTCGGGCGCTTCACGGTGG
The DNA here is from genome assembly GCA_041753455.1 of Anaerolineae bacterium. Classification (GTDB taxonomy): domain Bacteria; phylum Chloroflexota; class Anaerolineae; order Aggregatilineales; family J027; genus CFX10. Next base: position 289,072 of record JBGSUK010000020.1, read on the forward strand.
ATACGGTCACCTCACCCGCTGTCTTTGCGGTGCGGGGTGGCAAAAAGGGATTGAGCAAACTGCTGTCGCGCAAATAATCCAAAAGGGCGAGTTTTGTGCCTCGCCCCAACAGATTAGCGATTAGGCAGACGGATACTGCATCGGCGGATATTGGCGATGAAAGGCGGTTGCATCCTGATAGGCTTTCGCCACCGCCAATGTTTCGGCTTCCCTATCCAATCCGCCGATAAATGAAATGCTGGTCGGCGACCCGGCCTCATTGAACCCATTTGGCACCACCACACACGGGTGTCCGGTCAAATTGGTGATGGGTAGGGCTGGCGAAAAACTCGGCGCAATAAACACATCCACCCCCGCCATGACCTGCGCCATTGCCTCCATCAAACGCACCCGCAGCCGACTGGCATTGATATATTCAATCGCGGGGATAAATCGCGCCGCCCTAAACAAATTGGGCCATGCGTCTTTATCCTGCCATGTCAGCAAATCATCCCGATTGCTGAGGGTCAATTCCTCAAATGCCGCCGCTGCTTCGGCCTCCAACATAAAAATAATCGAGGCTATATCAACGACGGGCAGGGTCACCAGCAGCAGATGGGGGTGGATTTGGCGCAGCACCGCCAGCGATTGCTCATCATTGGTCTTGCCGGGGTAATCTCCCTCAAACGCCACATAGCCGATACGCAAATTATCGAGTTCCAGATAGGGCTGCCAGCGAAAATCAATATCAGCCACGCTACGATCTTGCCCGTCCGGCCCATAAATCGCCGTAAACACAAGGGCGCAATCCTCCACCGTGCGGCAAATCGGCCCGATCTTGTCCATGCTCCAACTGAGCGCCATCGCCCCGTGTCGGCTGACCCGCCCAAAGGTTGGACGCAGGCCCGTGACCCCACAGCGCGTCGCCGGGGAGACAATCGAGCCATAGGTTTCCGTGCCAATCGCAAAACCGACCAGCCCCGCCGCCGTCGCTGAGGCCGACCCCGCCGATGAGCCGCTAGAGCCTTCTTCCAGATTCCAAGGATTTTTGGTTTTGCCGCCATGCCAGATGTCACCATAGGCCAACGCCCCCAATGTCAATTTGGCAATCAGCACCGCCCCCGCTTGTTCCAGCCGTTCCACCACCGTCGCGTCATAGTCAAAGGATTGGGTTTGATAAGGTTCAGCGCCCCATGTGGTCGGATAGCCCTTAACCGCCAGCAGGTCTTTCGCGCCATACGGGATGCCATGCAGCGGCCCGCGATTGATGCCCTGTGCGGTTTCCTGATCGGCCCGTTCGGCTTGGCGCATGGCTATAGCTTCGGTCAGTGTGACCACACATTGCAGAAAGGGGTCATATTTTTTGAGGCGGCCCAGATACATCTGCGTCAATTCCACCGAGGTCACTTGGCGCGTGCGGATGAGTTCCGACAGTTGGGTAATCGGCGCGAAGGCCAGCGATTCCAAATGATCCGGACGGGCATATTTGGGCGGGGCACTCATGGCATAGTCGCGTGGCGAATCGGCATTTTTGGCAGGCTGCACCATACGTGGGTCAAAGGTCAGGCTCATGGGCACCCCATTTTCCAGCGGATAGGCCCGCAGACTGGCGTAATGGTCAAGGCGTCGGTCAGCCGGCTCTAACATCTGCTGGCGTTCTTCGGGCGTAAAACTCAGGCCCAACACCTGCTCGGCCTGTTCCAGCATGTCGGGGGTAATGCGTAAGGGTTTTTCAGGGGTTGGCTGATCGGTCATGGCTATATCCTAAGACAACACTCGAATAAAATTACGTTAATCGGCATGTGGTTGAATTTCAAACCAATCGAAATCCGCTGTCGCCGTGCTGACTTTGCCATGCCCTGTGGCATACATCCCGACAAATACCCCGGTAAATCCGCCCGCGACCTCGGAGGTGAGATAGCGGGTGCGGCCCGTCGCCAATGTTTGGGAAGTGCCATCCGCCAATTGATACCCAAAGGTATAGTCCGACAGCGTGGTTTCGATGGTGAGGATGACGGTACCCGCTGGTAACGATGCCCTAGCAACAACCGCCTCCAAACTGCCAATGCGCTGCCGGACAAAAATCACGCGCTCGTCTATTTCCCGGTGAATCCCAATTTCATAGTGATGGTCTTCGTTTTGAAAAAGGGTTAACCCGGCCTCTTCGCCCTCGCGCTGTGGATCAAAGTCAATTAAGGCTCGAATCGTAGATGCGAAATACTGCTGGCGGCGTCCCACAAACGTGGGTGATGCGATGTCATTTAAGGTGGCGGGCTGTCCAACTAAACGCAGCCAACCGGGGCGCTCGGTGATTGACGAGAACTCCGTTTCCGGTGTGCGGATGAAGTTCCAATGCAAGGGGAGGGTCTCAAAATCGTCGCGGGTCGGCAGGTCGGGCCAGCGATAAATAGGCAGCGGATCAATGGGGTTCTCAATTTCAGCAGGTTTGCCGCCGTTCACCACCAACCACCCGTCCGCGTTCCACTCGACCGACACCAAAATGGTTTCGCGCCCCAAATGGTGAGCAGGCGTATACATCTGGTTTGGGCGAATGGCGAGGCAGACCATCCACCAACGCCCTGTATGATCTTGCACCAGATCAGCATGTCCGGTAGCTTGGAGGGGGTGCGTCGGCAAGTTTTGGTGGGTGAAAACCGGGTTGAACGGGCACGGCTCAAAATCGCCCCAAATCGAATTGGCGCGGGCCATGGTCACACGATGGGCATATTCCGTGCCGCCCTCCGAAATCATCAAGTAGTAGGTTGAACCAATCTTATATAGATGAGGCCCTTCAGGATACCGCCCACCCATCCCACGCCAAATCAGGCGTTTTTCGCTGAGGGCCTTGCCTGTCTTGAGGTCAATTTCGGCCTGATAAATGCCAGACGGATCGCCCGTGCTGGTCAAATAAACCCGCCCGTCATCCTCAAAAAACAATGAAGGGTCAATGCCATCCTGTTCCAACCAAATCGGGTCAGACCACTCACCCGCTGGGTCATCGGCCCAAACATAAAAGTGACCACCCCCGGCAACCAATGTTGTGACCATATAAAAGCGTCCATCGTGATAACGCAGGGTCGGGGCAAAAATGCCGAGTGAAAAGTGAATCCCTTTGAGATTCAGTTGGGATGGACGGGTCAGGCAGTGTCCAATCTGCCGCCAATGCACTAGATCACGGCTGTGGAAAATGGGAACGCCGGGAAAATAACAAAAACTGCTTGTCACCAGATAATAATCTTCCCCGACGCGACAGATGCTGGGGTCGGGATAGGTGCCGCGTAAAATGGGATTACGGTAGGACATGGTTCACTCCAATTGGATGGGTTTGAAATCGGGTAGGTCGTAGCCCTGTCCCTACAAAAGCCGATTTAATTGCCTGCCCCTTCAATAAACGACACAAGGGCTTGATACTTCGGCGCGGTGCTGATGTCCTGATCTTGATATTCCAAGACACCCCAACTGCCCCACTTGCTAAATTCGCCCGTGCTGGAGAAGTTCATAAACAAGCCGCCGCCGAGTTCCTGCCATTGGGTCAAATATTCGGTGTAAAGCTCGCCCATGCGCGGGTGACGATTGGCTTCAATGAACAATTGGGTGAGGGCCTCATTGTTTTCCGCGCCGCCGACCCCCAATAAATGCTGACCGCCCTCGTAGGCCACCAACTCCAAACCAAATTGGCCCGTCACACTCAGATTGGCCTCAATCCAGCCGCGTACCTCACCGCGAATATGCTCCCCGGCGCTGTCCAAAATCTGGTCAACGGTCATGCTGGCGACGGCGGCCTCATTCCCCACGCTGCCAATAAAATCGCCATTGAGGTTGCCGCTAAAATAGGGCGCGATGGCGATGGCGTCGGCGTGTTCATAGGCGTTTTGCCATGTGGCGACCTGTTCGGCTGTCCATGCGTTGGCGGCCTGTGATGCCAGCACCCGCACCAACCGATCGGTTCCACCGAATACATCCTCCCAGATGGCAAACATCTCGACGGCCCGCTGCGAATGGAAGAACAACCCCGCCTGAAACGCATCCGATGACAAACCGAGCGCCGTACCCTGTTCAATCACATAACCCGCCTGCGAAAACTGCCCGTTCCATGTCTCGTTGGAATATTCGATATACGCCTTTAAGGATGGGTCAAGCTGGTCACGGACAAGGGTGGCAAATTGGCGCACATAGTCATCGGAGGCCATGTGCGGCATATTAAACCATGCGTCGGCGTGTAGCACATTCGCCAATTGCACCAGATATTCCACCGCGACCCCTTTAACCGATTGGCGCGGGTCGGCAGGTGTAGGACGGTCGGCCCATTCCTGAATGGTGGAGTTGTTGGTCAGCATCAAGTCCATAAAACGCAATGCCTTAAACGGGGCGAGTCGTTCCAAAAACAACGGGTGGAAGGGCTGGGTCTGATAGGTTGTTTCGACATCCGGCACAGGCATCAGCAGGCGGATATTGCGGAGGGGGTTGGCGGGGTTAGTCGCTAGAATGGAGAGCCAGAGGGGGGTGTTATCGGCGGGATAATTCAGCACCATCCGCCCCACTCCCTCGCTGACGATGGTCGGTTGACTATTGGGAAAACCCAATTCGCCCTCCCCCTCATACAACAGCACATAATCGCCGCCGGGGTGATGGCCTGCGGTGAACATGACCGTTTCCGCCGTCTGCCCATCTTCCAATGCGGCAATCCAGCCATCGGGGGTCAGCGCCAACGGCCCGCCCTCTCCCCAGTTTGCGCCCTGCCGTTGCGAAATCCAATCACGCGACATCTTGAAGGCGTCCACAAACATCCATTCGGTTGACCAATCCACCACGCCGGCAATATTCATGCCAATGGCAGGCGGGGTTTGCTGCGCGACGGCGCGTGACGACGAGGGCAGTACCGCACCGAACAGGGCCAGCATGACAACCAATAACACAAGCGTAGATTTGTGACGCATCAATTTAAAGCTCCTCGATTTTCTGCTGCATAGATTCGACAAAATGGCGGGTTTTGGGCAGGGTGGCAGCGGGGTCAGTCACGGGTTCGCGCCACGCCAGCCGCCATTTAAGTGCATTTTGGATGAGATCGGCCCATTCTGGCAACACCTCCATTGTCCAGTCGGCGGCACGCGGTTTGGAGACCTGTTCGCCGAAAACACAGCTATAGAAGGCGCGGCACATCGTCAAAATAGCGTAGGCTTGGGAGGGTCGGCTGGCATCTTTCTTCAGCCATTCGTGCCAGTGGGCAGTATGGTCTTTGATAATCTGGATAAATTCGTCGGTGGCAATCGGGCCAATAATCGTTGGGGCGGGTGGGCCAAACAGTGGGACACCCCATTCGCGCACGGCATACCAATTCACCAGCCAATCGCGTCCCGCCTGAATGATATGAAAGGGTTCGCCGGGGCTAACTATCCCGATGGGGCTGCTTTCAGTACGAAATGTTTGCAGGCCATGCAGCGACAAATAGGCGATTTCGAGGCGGTGTTCCCATTGGGGATTTTGCGCCACAAGATCATGGTGCATGGCGTCCAATGTGGCAAATTCGACCGCGCTTAGGTCAGAAGCCAGCGCCGCCAAAAGGTCAATATCGCTGACGGTGGGGTCAAAGTCACCCATCACCAGCGACCCGTGCAGATAGAGGCCGACCAGTTTGTCGCCCAAAATAAGCTGCATTTGGGTAAGCAGGGTTTCAAGGAAGGTATAAATTTGGGGGTCAATGTTTGCTTGCATGATGGAAGTATAGTGTCAAAACTTCAACCGGGATAGCAGGCTTGGTGTTTATCGGGTCAGGCGATAATACCGCAATTCGGGGGTATCGGCTGGACGGCTTTCGACCTGCCAACCGGATTGTTCCAGCACCGCCAAGCCTGCCTCAAATCGTTGGGTCGCCTCCTCCACAACCATCGCTTTTTCGCGCCATTCTTTGACGATGACCTCCAAACGCCACGCATACTGCACGGCCTCCTGAAAATGGCGATGGGGGATGTCGGCTTCCGGCATCGGCGGGAAGTGGTCATGAAACACGACGACATAGGCGACGGCCTCATCTCGATAGCGATGGATGGACAGCGTATAGGCCAAGCGGCGCACGGTGGGACGGATGGAATAGAGCGGGCCGGACGGGACATTTTGTGCCCATTCGGCCTCGTTATGGAAATAGGGTGGTGTTTGCGGGGTGCGGCGGCGGGCCATCAATATAATCACCCACCCACTCAGGGCGACGCAAACCAGAATGATGACGAGTGTAGTTGCCCCCATTGTGTGTAATTAATCCGCTGCGGTGGTCGCCTGTGCTGCTGCCGCGATTTCCGCTTCGGCCTGCTGACGGTTCAGTTCGCGCACCTGATAGATGTTCCAGAAGGCAAACAGTACAAAAGCGAGTGAGTACACCAGCATATAAGGCGCGATGGCTGGAACTTTCGCCAGCGCAAGGAAGAAACCCAACAGGGCATAGACCGCCAAGCCCAATTCGCCGAGGGTAATCATATCCACCTTAAGAACATAGCGACTGCCTGACCATTTTTGGCCCTGTCGCGTGATGCGGAATTTGGGCGTGCGTTTGAATTCGCGCTCAACCCCCGGTCGGTGGAAGGCATTAATCACGGCTTTGCTGTTGCTGAGAACCACTGCCGCCCCTACCACAAATTGCACCGGGAAATAGATTAGGGCATCACGCCAATTCCGATGCAGTTCCAATTGGGCCAGCGCAATCAGCAGGGGTGGGATAATGCCGAACGCCCCAATCACGCGCAGGTCGGGCAGGCGGTCAAACATATCACCCGCCAATAGCAGCGGCGTCAGCAAAAACACCAGCAAAATAATCGGTTGCACCACGTATTGCGAAAGGTGCATCAGGCCCATGAATTTCTTGGGGAAGGAAAAGCGTTTGGATTTCATCAGCGGCACAGCATGTTTAATCAGGCACTCGGTTGAACCAGTGGCCCAACGCGCCTGCTGCATCTTATAGGCTTGCACCTGTGGCGGCAGTTCACCGGGCACGGCAACATCCACCAGATAGAGGAAATCCCAGCCTTTCATCAGGGCGCGATAGGATAGGTCAAGGTCTTCAGTCAGGGTTGAGGATGACCACCCCCCCGCATCGTTAATGGCCTGAATCCGCCAGATACCCCCCGTACCGTTCATGGACATGGGGAGGCGTCCCCGACTGCGGGCCACCTGCTCAATCGCAAAATGGCCGTCAATGTTGAGGGCTTGGGCACGGGTCAACCAGTTGTAATCCAGATTGAGATGCTCCCAGCGTGTTTGGATGAGAGCCAATTTTTGGTCGCGGCTAAAATAGGGCATAGTGCGGCGCAAAAAGTCTACCGGAGGCACAAAATCGGCGTCAAAAACGGCCACACAATCGGTCTCGGTAAACTGCATCGCATAGGCCAGCGCCCCCGCCTTATAGCCCTTACGATTGGGTCGGCGTACAAGGGTGATATTCTTGAAGCCCTTACCCTCCCATTCAGCAATCTTGGCCTGCACGACTTCGGTGGTTTCGTCGGTAGAGTCGTCCAAGACTTGAATGAATAATTTTTCGCGCGGGTAATCGAGGCCAACACAGGCATCAATCAGGCGGTCAATCACATGCGATTCGTTATAAACCGGCAGTTGGATCGTGATGGACAGCAGTTCGTCGTCGCTCACTTCCGGGCGAACCGGGTGTTTGTGTTTGGTGAAATAGTAGATGACGAGCAACGCGCCAAAGCTACTAACAAAGATGGTCAAAAATAGGGCGGAGATGACATATAGGATCGCCGCCAGACTCAAAAGCACGTCTATCAAGATCGAGCCTTCCTTGCAAGCTAGTGTATTTCAAAATCGGAGGATTATTATACTCGGTACCGAAAGGGGTGATGAGTGTCAGACTTCCCAATCTTCGATTTTCGGGTCATAGGGCTTTGCGTAACCTATATCATTCAATTTCATCCCGAATATCATGTTCACCCTGATCGCCGCGTTCAATTGGGTTATCGGCAAACGCCCTCTAGGGTGTCCGGCATTTCCAAGTGCAAAATACCATCTTGCCTCACCCTTGTCCGAAACGTCATTGTTTCCATGATACAGGCCTCCCCGCACATTTGGGATGTATGGTGCATTCATAGGCTATTATAATCCTAATTATGGTCCATTTTGCCCAAAGGAGTATGGCATGACCAACTTCCCGATTTTCGACGGTCACAACGATGTGTTGATGAGTTTCGCGCCGCCCTATTCCCAACCCATTGGCACATTTTTCCAGCGCAACACCGACCGCCACTTTGACCTGCCACGCGCCAAAGATGGTCAGTTCGGCGGGGGTATGTTCGCCGTATTTATCGAAGACGCCTCCTCGGTGGCCCTGCTGCAAAACGTCACCCATATGTCACAGGGGAGTAAGATCGAAGCCACCGCCCTCGACTTAGCCACCGCCCAACACGCCACCATGCAGATGGCCGCCAATCTGCACCGCCTCGCTAAACTCTCTAACGGGCAGATGAAGGTGGTACGGACGGCCAATGAATTGGATGAGTGTTTGCGGGCGGGGATTGTAGCGGCAATCCTCCATTTTGAAGGGGCCGAAGCGATTGGGCCAGATTTGGATGAATTAGAAGTCTACTTTCAGGCGGGTTTGCGCTCGTTGGGCATCGTATGGAGTCGCCCCACCCTGTTTGGCGAAGGCGTGCCGTTTATGGTCAATCACACCCCCGATACTGGCCCCGGCCTCACCGATCTAGGCAAGGCGCTGGTCAAGGCGTGCAACCACATGGGGATTTTGATTGACCTCTCACACCTGAACGAAAAAGGCTTCTGGGACGTGGCCCGGATTTCGCGTGCACCGTTGGTCGCCACCCATTCCAACGCCTATGCACTGGTGCCGATTACCCGCAATTTGACCGATGCTCAATTGGATGCCATCAAAGATTCCGGCGGCATGGTCGGGGTCAATCTGGTGACTCCGTTCCTCAATGCCGATGCCAGCGCCCGCACCGATGTGGCGATAGAAACGATTGTGCGCCACTTTGATTATCTAATCAATCGCATAGGGATTGAGCATGTCGGCTTCGGGTCAGATTTTGGGCCGATTGATGTGCCGATGCCGGATGTGATTCAGGACATCACCGGACTGCCGAAAATCATTGAGGCGCTGCGACAGGCGGGGTATGGCGATAGTGATTTGCGCCGAATCGCCTATGAAAATTGGACGCGGGTGCTGCGAAAAACGTGGGGAAATTAAAGTGGCAGGAATATCGTTTGCGAGAAACCGTATCATGCACGCCGTCTTTCATCGCGTAGGGTACGCAACCGCGCACGTAAGGCCAGTGTTTCGGGCGAATAATTGGCCTCAACTTCTTGCTGAATACGCTCAACGGCGGCATCCGACTGCTGTACATAGGCATCTACTTCGGCGCGGTGGGTCAGATAGTAGGCTAGAACAGCATACACATCGCCTAAATTCAGCGCCGGATAGCTATCCACAATCCCTTCGGCTGTTTCACCCTGATGAAAAGCATGAATGACCAGTTCCAACAAGACTCGTGTCTGTGCGACGCGGATTTTGCCGTTTTCATCCGTCCGCAGAGGCACATCCATTACAATTGGGGTTGCAATCATCGCTCATTCTCCCATAAGCCGTTGAAGTCATTGTACCACCAGCACCGTGACTGAAAATTGCATAGAAATTCGGGGCGCGGGTATCATGGGGCGAGATTCATCTGACTAGGGAGAATCCATTGAACCTTCTCGCACACCCCAAATCGCGCTATGCGTGGTTGATTCGGCTGCCCTTGCTTATAACAGGCTTGGCACTCATCATCGCGGCCCATATCCGTTTGCTGGCCCTCGAACTGTGGCCCGAATTAACCTCGGAGCGCCTTATTCGCCTCATGCCCGACAACTGCGAAAAACTGTCGTTATGCCGCTATCCCTATATTCCCTTTGCGCTTGGCAATGCCCTGCTGGTATTGGTGGCTGGCGTCCTATTGACCCTCGCCGGCAAACCCGCTGGCAGTATCTTTGAGGAACTCCCCCACCCCGTTGGCTGGAAACCACATCTGACCCCCTCCCGCTGGCGTGTCGCCTATTTTGTCGCCGCTGGGGTCGCCCTCCTATACAGTGGTTGGATTATCTACCCCGCCATTGACCAAAAAACATTGCCCGATTTGCAGGACTGGATGGTCAATATTTTGCTGGTGGGGCTGGCGGTTTATTGTCGGGATCGCGCCGCCGGAAATCCAAGCCTATTGAGCCGCCGCGAAGTCATTTTGCTGGACTGTTATCTGGTACTGCTCTACGGTTTAGGGCATCTGTTTAACAACTTCGCCACCGATAACCTGAAGCTACGGGTGGTGATTATCGGCGGGGCGGCCTATATCGCGGTTCTGCTGTGGTATCACAAAATTCTGCCCGTGTCGGCGTGTATGCTGGCATTTCTAACTGTCGCGGGGATGGCGACGTACACCTATCGGATTGACCGCTGGGAATACTCATTTTTGGGCGATGAATACGCCTTTTACACCACCGCCGCTGATTATATCGAATCACCAACCCCGCCCCATCCGCTGTCAGATAAAGGGGTGTATGAGCAGCATTCGGTCTTTTCGAGCAATATTCAGGTCACATTGATGCGAACTTATGGGGTTGGTATCTATGGGTGGCGTATCTCGGAAGTATTTATGGTGATGCTGGCCGTCCCCGCGCTATATGGCTTGCTGCGGCTGTTTATCAGCGAGTATGCGGCGCTCGTGGGGGTGGTGGTCTTTTTGGCTTCGCATCATCTTCTGGCGATGTCCAAGACTGGCTATAACAATCTACAAGCCCTACCAGTGGTGTTGACGGCATTGGCCTTGATGGCGCTGGCAATCAAACGCCAAAATTGGTTAGGCATCTATCTGGCGGGGGTGGTCAGCACCTTTGCGTTTTATACCTTTTCGCTGGCTGTGCCGTTTATCGCCTTGCCGATTATGCTGTTGGTCGTGGCGACCT